>JAQXHT010000091.1 GCA_029007415.1 bacterium | reverse complement strand
TTATGGGACACCAATTACTAGCAAGAAGGATAAGTCTTATGGAATATATGAGTTTAAAGCTGGATTTAATGGTTTTATGGAACAATTAATTGGAGAATATGTGGTTGCCACTTCGCCAGTTTATTATTTGATAAATTTAATACATAAAATTAAAAAGTCATAGAGGAATCTATGACTTTTATTAAAATAAATATCAAAAATGCACAAAAAGTGCAAAAAACATAAATAAATTATTAAAATCGATTGATTAAATGCCAAAAAATACATATAATATCTTTAGAAAAAGAGGGAGATTATATGATATTAGAATTTAGTATTGCAAACTATTTATCTTTTAGGGAAAAAGTTACTTTTAGTATGCTTGCTAATTCAAGTAAGGGATTAGAAGATAACTATATAAAAATAAATGATAAGAAGATATTAAAAACTTCGGCGATATATGGTGCTAATGCATCTGGTAAGTCGAATCTATTTAAAATACTTACCTCTGTTGTTTTAATGTTACGTTTATCAAATAATTATGATATTAATGCTAAGTTACCAATAATACCTTTTAAATTTGATAATGATAGTTTGAAAAAACCAAGTGAATTTGAAATAAAATTTATTATTAAAGACGTAAGGTATGTTTATGGTTTTATTGCAGATGAGAATAAAATATATGATGAATATTTATATTATTATCCGAATGGAAGAGAAACAAAAATATTTGATAGAACAAATATAAATGAATATAGTTACTCTCAAAAAGATGAAAGAAAATTAAAAGAATTAGAAAGTAAGAATTCTTCAAACAAGTTTTTTCTCGCAACTGCAACAAATTGGAATTATGAAAAGACAAAACCAGCATATGAATTTTTAACTAAATCTATTAGTGTATGTTCAAATTTAGAAGAGCTAAAATCAATGGCATTTAATATTTATGAAACAGAATCAAAAGATTTAAAGAATTTTGCTTTGGATTTCTTAAAGAAAACAGATTTTAATATTGAAGATTACAAGGTGTCTAAAGTTGATATACCACAAGAATTAATAACTGGTATGCCAGACTTTATTCTTAAAACTATGCAAGAAAAACCAAAAGCTTATCAAGTGTTATTTAAACATAAAAATAGTGATAACTATTTATCACTTGATGAAGAATCATTAGGTACTCAAGTAATGTTTTCATTTATTCCATTTTTGGCAGATACTTTGAAAAATAAAAAAGTATTAGTTATAGATGAATTAGATAAAAGTTTACATCCATTTTTAGTACAATATATTGTAGAAATGTTTAATAATAAAGAAATTAATAAAAATGGTTCCCAACTTATTTTTAATACTCATGACACAAATTTGTTGGATTTAAATATTTTAAGAAGAGATCAAATTTGGTTTACTGAGAAAACAAAAGAAAATGGTATGAGTGATTTATATCCATTAAGTGATTTCTCTGTAAGAAAAAAAGAAAATGTAGAGAAAGGATATTTACTTGGTAGATATGGTGCAGTACCATTTATCAAAAATGATTTTAATTTATGGGAAGAAGAATAGAACATAATAGAAAAATTAGCAGTGATAGAATAAAAAAAGTTAAGACAACCAAAGAATAAAATAATAATAGCAGTTGAAGGTAAAAATAAAACTTAAAAAACATATTTTAATCATTTTGATGATGGTAAGAAAAATTATTCAATTTCTTTTGCAAAGGGTAATTATACTGACCCTTTGAATTTAGTTAAAATGCTAATTACTGAAATAAAGAAAATAGGTTTAGACCTAACTGATGGTGATGAAGTATATTGTGTTTTTGATACTGATTCTGACTTTACGAAAAATAATATTATCGATAAGGCAAGAAGATTAGCGTTAGAAAATAATATTAAAGTTATTACATCTACTCCTAGTATCGAAATATGGTTTTTATTGCATTATGAATATACAACAGCTAGTCTGAATAATAAGGATTTACTTGAAAGATTAAGAAAATTTTACCAACATTATGACAAAAATGTAGATATTTATCAAGATATAAGTAATAATGTTGAAGAAGCAATAAAACGTGCTAAGAAATTAGAAAAATATCAGGTTGACAATGGTAAAATAATAGGAACAGTAGCAGCTAATCCTAGTACAGAAATATATAAAGTAGTAGAAAATTTATTGAGTAAGTAAAAAAGTCGTAGAGAAATCTATGACTTTTGTGTTGTATCAGTTTGTGTTGAATTATCAGGTGTTGTCGGTGTTGTTGTATCACTTGGTGTAGTTGGAGTAGTAGTTTTATCATCAGTGGTTTTATTATCATCTGTTGATAAAATATTATTCTCTTGATCTTCTGTTACAGTAATATTAGCAGTATAAATACTATTATTGAAAGTAACGGTATATTGATATTGACCAGGTTTAGTAATATCTACTCCTGATAAATCAAATTTTAATAGAGCTTTAACTTCATCTGTTAAAGGATTTGGTTCACTGATATAATCAGCTGGATTTGTTGAAAGAGCAGTTCCTTTTTTTATTGTAAATGACTTTAACATAATAGTATCTATTTGATTAGTATTTGCTACATTTTCAATAATCTTAATTGTTCCTTCAAAAGCTTTCTTTTTATAATAAATTTGATATTTATAAGTACCAACTTTTGTAACATCAACATTACTTGTATCTAATTTTAAATTTGCTAGAATTTCTTCACTAACAGCTTCTTCTAAATAATCAGCAATCTTTATGCTAAGTGGTGTGTTTGTTTCAAGTTCAAAGTTCTTAAGTTTAAGAGCAACTTCTTGTTTTTGATTAGCTTGTAACTTTTGTGATACCACTATTGCGACAGTTTGAGCTTGCTCATCATCTAGCTTGGAATAAAGACATCCACAAGAGATGCAAAGTGTTCCTAAAAGAGCAAAGGAAGAAACGACTACTAAACGGATTTTTTTATCCATCTATAAATCCCACCTTTTCTATCTTATTTACATTATATGATAGAATTTTTTTAGTGGCAAGTAAAAAATGCTAATTCCTAAAGGATTAACATTTCTATTAGACATTATCACCTTGATAAATATTTTCTTTTGCCATCTTTTTATCTATTTCATTTAAGACTTCAAATTTCTTTAAAAGCCAAGTAGGAGCGATTAAATCTTCTTTCTTGGGGTCTCCTGTTATACGATGAATTACAATTTCTTTTCTTAAATATGTTAGTTGTTTAACAGTGATATCAACATATTCTTCTCTAGTTAAAACTTTAAATGGTCTAGATTTATAAATTTTTTCAAGTGGTGTATCTTTTAAAATATGTAACATATGAATCTTTATTCCTTGAATATCGAGTTTGTTTAAATACTTAACAGTATTAAGCATATCTTCTTCTTGCTCATATGGTAATCCATTAATGATGTGAACGATAACATTTATTTTTCTTTCTCGTAATTTTTTTACCATTAATTCAAATTCATCTAAAGTTTCTCCCCGATTAATATACTTTAAAGTTTCTTCTTTTGCTGATTGCAATCCTAGTTCTACTTGAAGATAGGTTCTCTTACTAATATCTTCTAAATAATCAAGACATTCATCACTAATAGCATCACTTCTAGTAGCAATAGCGATACCTACACAATCTTTATGATTAATAAATGGCTCATAATATCTTTTTAAAGTATCAATATCAGCATAAGTATTAGTTCTTGCTTGAAAATAGGCGATAAATTTAGCATCTGGCCATTTCTGTTGCATCATCTTTTTACCTTTTTCAAACTGTAACAACAAACTTTCTTCTTTATTACCAGCAAAATCTCCACTACCAGATTTAGAGCAGAAAATACAACCACCATAACTTTTCTTTCCATCAATATTAGGACAGGAAAAGTTAGCATTTAAACTAACTTTAGCAATTTTACAACCAAACTTTTCCTTATAAAAATAAGTAAGGGTATGATATCTCTTATTGTCAAGAGTAAAAGGAAATTTATTCTCCATAATGTGCTCCAATAAATGATAAAAATAAGGCTTCCATATACTGCTTTGAGAAGAATAAACTAAGTGCCTTCTTTTCTTTTTTATTGTTTTCAATATTACTTAAGAAATATAGAGTAATTAACTTAGCATTCTTTGCTACAGAAATATTTTTACTTTTAATTTCTTTCTTTATTTCTGTTGTTAGTTTAGAAGAATTATTTACTTCTGTTCTTAGTTTTTCAAAATAATCATTTAAACTATAAATAGTATCTTCTCTTAAGCTAAACTCTTTTCCTAAATCTTCAATTAACTTTAATAGTTTCTTTTCTGTAAGATTAGTATTTAAATAATGACTTAGTTCTTCCTTATTCTTTTGATAAAATTTACTTATTTCATTTTTTCTAAAAGTAAAATAATCACCATCTAACTTTTTAAAAGCTTTCATCGTATCATTGTAACCGAAGTTCATATTAATCTTAGCTTGTTCTTTATTAAAATCTAAGAAGAAAGAAATTTTATTTTTCGGTTTTATATAAGTAGCTTTTAAACTTTCTTTAGGTATTCTTTTAAGACCAGGTGCTCTAAGATCAACAATAATTGCTTCTGTTGCTCCAAGTTCTATAGCAAGATTAACTGGTAAATTATCATAAAAACCACCATCAATATATTTTTCTCCATTAATATTTTTCATTTGAAAAGCAGGATAACAAGTAGCAGAAGCCATTAAATAATCAATAAGTTTATCTTCCTCGATATCTTTTTTCGAAATAACTAATGGCTTCTTAGTAGAAAAATTATAAGTAACTAAGCCATAATTAATCTTTGAATTATAAAACTTCTTCTTATTAACACATTTTTCAATGATAGTCTCAATTTTTTTAATATCCATACCACCATTTTTGATGAAATTATCACCATAAAGTTTTAAAATATCAATTTTAGTATCGTTTTTCGGTTCTTGTTCAAATAAATATTGAAGGCTTAATTTATTCCAGATATATAAAGCTTTGAAATAAGTATTTTGAGTCATGAGAGCCCCATTTAATGCTCCGATAGAAGTACCGGTAACAATATCATACTTGATATGCATTTTTCTAAGAGCTTTCCAAACTCCTATTTCATAACTACCTTTGCTTCCTCCTCCTGATAGTACCACAGCACGCATAAAACCACTCCTTTAAAATTTGCACTTATTATAGCAGAAAATAGGAAAAAAGTCCATTCTTTGAAGTGCTAGTATTGTAAATTGAAGAAAATTAAGCTATCCTTATTATGGGATGAGTGATAAAGATGAATTTAAAAGATACCTTAATTAAATATAGAGATATGTTAACTAAATCTCAAAATACAGCTGCTACTAATAAAACTTCATATTCAGATGGTTATATGAAAGTAATTAAAGATAATATTGATAATGTAAGATTAACTGAACAACAATTTGAATTTCTTAAGAATTTGTACTTAACAGACGGAAAAATAGTAGGCTTACATAACACAATTAATAGAAATCTTCAAACCTATTTTGATACAGGACTTTACAATTATGATAGGACAGGAAAAGAAGACCTTAGTTTATCAAATACTGTTATGACAAGTTCATTATTATCTTCACTAATTCCTTATCACGTAAAAAATACAACTCTTATTTTAGCTTTCAATGAAGAATTAATAAAAGGTGAACCAGGTTTATATGAAGGCTTAAAAGATGGTAAGTTTGGTATACCATCAAAATATATAGTAGGGGCTTTTCAGAATGGAAAAGTGATAACTAATCCAAATTATGATCCTAATTACAAGAATAAATATGCAATAGAAATAGATGATGCTAAAAGTAATTTTCTAGACCAAAGAGCCAAAGAAGAAAATGCTAGAATTTGTTCAACATTATTCTATGCCAAGAAAGATAGTGAAGATAAAAAATCTACCAATATTGATAAAAGTTATAATTGACAAGAAAATTAAAGAATGGTAGTCTATTTTAGCGGAGTTGATTTTATATATAAATAAAATTCAAAGAACTAGATAGTTTCTTTTTTTGTGTGTAAGAAAAGGAGGGATTCTATGCAGTTCGGTTATGGAGATGCAGATTTAGGAACATTAATCAAAGAATATGAGATTATAAGTAATGATGAAATAGTTATTACTTTTTTAGACGGTAGTAAATATATTACATCTAATACTAAAGAAAATGAAAAGAAGATATTAGAAACAATGTTACAACAAGCGAAGGAAAGAGATGAAAATATAGATTTAGTTAGTAAGAAAAGTGATAGAGCAACTAGTTTTACTTTAATAAGTTTATTATTTTGCCTTGATATTACTAAACCATACGATTCAATTACAGTAAAAACAATTGGTCTAATGACTAAAATGACAACTTTATTTTATTTCCTTTTTAAAGAAGCAAATCGTTCAATTAGATTTGAAGAATATGAAAAATATAGCATTTATTTACAAAATAAAGATAAAATAGAAAGCTTAGATGAAAGAGTAGTTTTTTCTGGAATAGATAATGATGATTTAGAACTTAATATTAATACGTTAGACTTGTATAGCTTAAAAGAGTTGAAGAAAATAAGAGCTAACATTAAAAAAGAAGAAACATTTTCATCGTTACCAAAGGACACTATAAAAATACTTAACAAAAGAAAGTGAGTTAATTATTATGAAAAATAAAAAAATTAAAGAAAGAGAAGAATACTTAAAGAAGTATGGAATAGGTTCAATAGATACAGGTTATTCTTGTTATGAAGAGAAGAAAAACTTAAGTGTGGAAGAACAAGAGTTAAGGTGGGTGAAATACATTTTATCCTTAGAGAGTACATTTGAATTTGGAATAGATGATTCTACTAGATTTGCTTTATCTGCTACGTTATTATCAACAACCTTAATTTTCTCTAATTCTGATGTACTTGACTCAGTAGTAAAAATACTAACATTTCTTTATTTTACTACGATGTTATATAACTATTTTGAAGGTAAAGTTGCTTATTCAAAATATAAAAATTATTTAAAAAGTAAGTTTGATATAAAGACTTTTCAAAAACGTCAAATCTATGATGAATTGCCAATGACTGAAGTTATATTTGATACCAGTGATTTAAGTTTATATGATATGGATGAAGTATTTGTAAATGAGCAAAATATAATGCAAACGGAATTAGTTACACAAACTAAACCAAAAGTATTAACCAAGAGAAAGGTGAAAACTGATGAATAGATATGATAATGATTATTTTGCAATTATTAAAGAATATGAAGTAAAAAATGATGAAATAATTATTAAATTTACTAGTGGAAGAGAAGAAACGTTCCCTTATGAAGAGTCTTTTGAGAAAGAAATTGTTAATTACATGTTAACTCAAGCTAAGGAACGAGATAAAGCCATAAATATAACTAGAGAAAAACTAGAAAATAAATTACTTAATGCTTTATTAGGTGCTCAAGGAGTAGCATGTATCTTACTTTTAAGAAGATTACAAATATTAGATTTTCAAATGCTTCCTGATATATTTAATGTTATGACATTGGCATATTTAGATTTTTTAGCAGTTAGAAATGGTAAGAAAGTTAATGAACACGAAAAATATAATATCTATTTAAATAATATGGAAAAAATCGCTAATAAAGAAGATTATCCTGATATATTAAGAGGAGTTATGAGGGAAGACTTAGAACTTAACATTAATACATTAGATAAATATTCTTTAAAAGACTTGAAACAAATAAGAAAAAATATTGAGCAAAGAGAAGAGAAAGTTTTGCGTAAAAAAAGATAATTGTAATAGATTATAATTAGTGTTAGAATAAAACACAAAAAAGGAGCTGATATAAATGAAATATGGTTATTCTCTACCAGAAGCTTGGTCTGCAATCGAAAAATATGAAATAGTAGATGATAAAATAGTAGTTAGTTGCTTAAATGGTGTTACTTTTACTCTTGATAATACGAAAGAGAATGAACAAAAAACGCAGGAGATAATGCTAACGCAAGCTAGAGAACGAGACAAAAATGTTGATTTAGCTAAAGAAAATAAAACAAAGAATAAGTACTTAATCTTGGCATCTTGTGTAAGTGCAGTTACTTTTAATTTCCTTTCTTCTACTATGCTTGTTGGTGGAGCAGCCGGTGCTTTTGGATATAGTTATTTTTTGGGTAAGCTTTTTAATCAAAAGCTAAAGCTGGCTGAGTATGAAAAATATAGAATCTATTTAGAAGATAAAGATAAGATAGATGAAATGGATAAAAGTGAAATGTCTAAAGTAATAAAAAAAGAAAAGCAGGAACTTAATATCAATACCTTAGATTCATACAGCTTAGAAGAATTAACAAAGATAAGAGATAATCTTAGAAAAGATGCAAAACCAAAAACATTAATCAAGAAAATCGTCAAATAATATTGATGATTTTTTTTGCTTTTTGATATAATTAATCTAAGAGTAGGTGGTAGTAATTGAAAATTAAAAAATTAAAACTAAAAAAAGAAGTAACAAATGTTGGTAAATATATATTAATTGGTTTAGTAATTTTAATCGCTATTTTCATCTTTCTTTTTACGAAAAAACTAAACTTACAAAAATTAGGTTATAGTAAAAAAGCTTCTAGCGTAATAGTTAGAAAATTCAAATGGAATAAAGTAAGCGAAATAGGAGAAAATAAAACTTTAAATGCTGCTTTTGAAAGTAGTGCCTATAAAGAAGAAAATTTTGAACATTATAAAAATATCGAATATCAAAATCTAAAAGATATAATTCCTAGTATTAATAAACTAATAGAAAAAGGTTATACAGATGATGAGATTTCGTTAATTTTATCAAGAGGAAATAATTCTGAAGTAAAAGAGTTTGCTAAAAGAGGAAAAGTAAAGTATCTCAAAGAATTCTTTTCTGTTGATTATTCTCATCTATCTAAATACGATAGATATGTTGCTTATAAAAATAAAGAAAACGATAGTCCAGATATTACAGTGCTAAATGTAGAATTAGACTTTGATAAAAAAGAATATGAAGATGTAAAAGTAACTAGTAAATTTAGCAAGACTGCTTTAGTTAATAAACATCATCAATTGAGTAGTAAATATGTACCAAATGACTTAGTAACATTTCAAGCCGATGATGTAAAAGGAAGTAGTAAGATTAAAGCTAATAAAGAAGTAGTAGAAGCTTTTCATAAAATGCGAGAAGCGGCCAAAGAAGATGGTAAAGATATTGTTGTAAATTCTGGTTATCGTAGTTATGCTGATCAAGAAGAGACTGTTTCATATTATCAAAATGCATATGGTGATAGTTATGTAGAAAAAAATATTGCTAAAGCAGGTTATTCCGAACACCAAACCGGAATGGCTATTGATGTGGCAAGTAAAAATACTACTATCTTTACAGAAAGTGAAGAATATAGTTGGATGATGGAAAATGCTTACAAATATGGATTCATTCTAAGATATCCTAAATCAAAAGAAGACGTAACCTTATATAAATGTGAACCCTGGCATTATCGCTATGTAGGTGTCAAGATTGCTAGTTATATTAAGAAAAATAATATTACTTATGATGAATATTATGTAATGTTTTTACAATGAAATTAAAATATGTTATTATAAAGTAGAAGAATAGAGAGGATGATGTAGATGTATCCGCTTGGAAAACAATTTGAACAAAATATCAAAAAAGCCAAAAGTGATGAAAAGTGTATTATAAAAGGAGAAAAGTATCGTTTTACTATGCTATCTGAACGTCTAATCAGACTTGAGTATAGTGAAACTGGTCATTTTGTAGATAGTCCTAGTCAACTTGTATTATATCGTTCTTTTGATTATCCTAATTATCAAGTTAAACAAGATCCTAAATTTTTAGAGATAACTACTAAATATTTTCGCCTTATGTATGTCAAAGAAATGCCTTTTACGGGAAGTAAAGTAGACCCAATGAAAAATCTTAAAATAACTCTTTTAAGTAGTACCAATGAAAACGAAAATAGAGATTGGTATTATGGTCATCCAGAAGCTAGAAATATGGGTGGCAATATGATAAGTGAAGATGTTCCTTTATCACAATATTTAAAAAGAGGCCTTTATTCTCTTGAAGGTTTTGCTTCTATTGATGACTCTAATAGTTTCTTGTTTTTAGAAGATGGAACTTTAGAAGCAAGAGAAAAAGGTAGTATCGATATTTATGTTTTCATGTATAATAAAGATTTTTCTTTAGCTCTTAGTGATTACTTTAAATTAACAGGTATGCCATCTTTAATACCGCGTTATGCTCTAGGTAACTGGTGGAGTAGAAATACTACTTATGATACAGAAAAAGCTATGGATATAGTTAGTCACTTTGAACGAAGAAAAGTACCACTTGCTATCTTTCTTTTAGATAAAGATTGGCATTATCGTGACGTTGGTGAAACTAAAAATCTACATACAGGTTTTACTTTTAATGCTAATTTGTTTCCTAACCCTAAAGAATTTATAGATACTTTACACGAACATAATGTAAGAGTTGGTTTAGAAGTAGATCCTAAGGAAGGAATTTATCCACATGAAGCTTATTATCAGCAAGCTTGTCAATATTTGAATATTACTGGTAATAAAATAATCTTATTTGACCCTTTGAATCCAAAGTTACTAGACATATACTTCAAGATGTTTTTACATCCTTTGGAAAGTATTGGAGTAGATTTCTTCTTTCATGACTATACTCCCGATAATGACGTTTATAAATTATTAGCTTACAATCATTATAACTATCTAGATTCAGGAAGAAATCCTGCTAAACGAAATATGTTTTTAGCAAGGAATGGACTTTATGCTCCACATCGTTATCCAATATTATACGCAGGAAGTAGTGAAATATCTTGGGAAGGTCTAAGAGAGATATCTTCTAGTACATTAAGTGCTAGTAATATAGGTGTTTCATTCTGGAGTCATGATGTTGGTGGAAACCATGGTGGTGTAGAAGAAAGTGAACTTTATATTCGTTATGTTGAGTTAGGATGTTTCAGTCCAATCTTAAGATTCCATGCTGCAAGAGGCGTTTATTATAAGAGAGAACCTTGGCGTTGGGATGTTAAGACGGAAACAATCGTTAATGATTATTTACGATTTAGACATAGATTAATTCCTTATTTATATACTGAAAGTTATCGTTACTATAAGGAAGGAAAGTGTTTAGTAGAACCATTTTATTACCGCTATCCTTGGGTTATTGATGATAACAAGTATCGCTATCAGTATTTCTTCGGAAAAGAATTATTAATCTGTCCAATCATTAAGAAGAAAGATTTAACGATGAACCGAACGATTCATGAGTTTTATATTCCCGAAGGAACTTGGTATGATTTTAAGACTGGTAAGAAGTTTCCAGGAGATAAGAAATATGTTTCTTTCTATCGTGAAGAAGATTACCCAGTATTTGCTAAGAGTGGAGCGATAATTCCTTTATCGAATAGAAGTGATAAAAATAACGTTGGACTTCCTCTTGATTTTGAAATTCATATCTTTCCAGGTCTTTCCAATATTTATACTATGTATGAAGATGATGGTATCACTTCCTTATATAAAGAAGGTTTATATCTAAAAACTGATATTGATTATAACTATATGAAAAATAATTATACCGTTATTGTTCGTTCAGTTGAAGGGAAAAGTGGGGTTGTTCCTCTTAAGAGAAATTATCGTTTTAGATTTAGAAATACTAAACAAGCAGAGGAAGTAAAAGCTTTCTACAATGATAAGGAAATAAAGATAGAGTCAATGTATATAGAAGATAATGACTTTGTAGTAGAATTAAAAAATATCAATACAATCGGTCAGTTAACATTGATGTGCCGTGGTAAAGATATTGAAATAGATGCTGTTCGTCTAATTAACGAAGATATCAACAGTATTTTAATGGACTTACAGATTAATACTTATTTAAAAGAGAAAATAGCAGATATAATCTTTTCTGATTTACCGATTAAAAA
Organism: bacterium; assembly: GCA_029007415.1. Classification (GTDB taxonomy): domain Bacteria; phylum Bacillota_I; class Bacilli_A; order RF39; family UBA660; genus Onthousia. Next base: position 9,159 of record JAQXHT010000091.1, on the reverse strand, counting down.
CAAAAGAATTGCTATTAGAAAGTTAAGAAGGTCATCTTTGTCACGTGAATATATGAATTTATTCTTGAAATTGTTAGAATACATTGAACAAGTTTAGGATAGAAATATCCTTTTTTGTTATAATGATTATGAAGGTTGTGAGTGTATGAATTATTATGAAAAATTAAATTTAGCAATCAAAAATTCAATAACTGATAGAAATTTAGAATATCAATTGAAATATTTTGATGAAATTGCAAAACTAGCAGAAATTATAGTTAAAAATACACCTGATTTAGAAAGACAGAGTTATAACGTTGAGGTACCAATAGAAGAATCAATAGAAATGACGACTGATTTTTTTAAGAGTATCAAAAAAGAGTATTCAGAAATGTTTTTAAATATATTACAAGAAAAAAATTACGATACTAAAAATGATTATTCTGTCAAATTTCATCTTGGTGATGGGAAAAATAAATCTGAAGTACGAAAAGATGGTACTGTCGATATTGATTATTTTTCTACCTTGGAAGATGTTTTTACCATTACTCACGAAATTACGCATAAGTTTAGTCAACCTAAAAATCAAAATAGTACTATAAAAGAGTTTTTAGGAGAAACATCAACAATTTCTATGGAGTTTTTACTAGAAGATTATCTTATTAACAATAGTTACTATGATGAAAATGAAATATCAATATATAAAAATAATAGATTGTATGAAACATTAGATGATGCAGGCGCTATTCTTTTTGAAAGGGAGTTATTGAAATTATATCAAAAGAATAATGGTAATCTTACACAAGATGTCTTGTTAGATTATTTGAATTCTATGAATAAAGATTCTAAACTATATTCATTATTTTTTGAAAGAGGAGAAAAATACTTGAACTCAATTGTAAGAACAGGAGCTCTTTCCTTTCCGCAAAGAGAAAGATACGTAATTGGAACCATTATTGCTAGTGATTTTCATAGTAAAATTAAAGAAGATCCTGCAGAAGTTCAAAAACTATCTTATTTAATAGATGTGTTAGGACATAGTGATATAACTAGCAGTACCGATTTAAAAACTTTAGAAAAAATTGGTATTCCAATTGTTAAAGATGGAGATATAAAAGTTACTGATGAAACTATTAGTAAATTAACAACTTGTTATGAAGAAGAAGTTATTAGTTGTGAAAGTTATAAAGATAGCAAAGGTAGTAAAAATATGTAATAAAATAGCAGAATTAATTTTGATTGGAGTTATAATTATTAGTAGTTGATACAAATATAGATTTATGATATATTGTTTATGCGAGGAAAAAACGTTAAATCGTTTTTGCAAGGGCACTATCTAGCGGTGGAGCCCTATTTTTGTGCATAAAATTAAGATATGATTAATTATTAAAAACTAATAATAGTATTTTTCTAAACCTTATTGCTTTAATCATTTACTAACATTAATTAAAGTTAATTGCCAATAAAAAAACTTATTAATAGATGACTTTTCTAATGAAAGTTGGTACAATGATGATATGAGGTGATACCAAGGATGAGAGCGATGATTACAGGGGCATCGAGTGGAATCGGTAGAGATATGGCTGTAACACTTAGTCATATGGGATACGATTTAATATTGGTTGCCAGGAGTGAAAAAGCCTTAGAAGAAATAAAGAAACAATTAAATACTGATGTGAAAATAATAGTTAAAGACCTTAGTAAATTAGAAAATGTTAAAGAAGTTTTCAAATTAACAAAAAAATATGATATTGACTTGTTAATCAATAATGCAGGATATGGAATATTTGGCTCTTTTGATGAAACTGATTTAGAGAAAGAACTAGAAATGTTAAACGTTAATATAAATGCTTTGCATATTCTAACAAAACTTTATCTAAAAGAAATGGAAAAGAAAGATAAAGGAATTATCTTAAATGTTGCTAGTAGTGCAGCATTCTTTCCAGGACCACTTTTATCTAGTTATTATGCTAGTAAAAGTTATGTCTATCGTTTAAGTCTTGCTATTAATGAAGAATTAAGACGAAAGAAAAGTAATGTTCAAATATCTGTTTTATGTCCAGGACCTGTTGCTACTAACTTTAATGAGCGAGCAGGAGTTACTTTTTCAGTTAAACCTTTATCAAGTAAATATGTAGCAGAATACACTATAAAGAAATGTCTACAAGGAAAAACGGTTATTATTCCAGGAACAATGATGAAACTGACAAAATTTATTTCTCACTTTGCTAGTGATAAAATGATTGCAAAAATAATCTATCACATACAGAAAAAGAAGGAAAAATAGTGTCCTTACTAACTGTTGAAAATTTACAAATATCACCATTTGCTGGAATAAATAAAACCTTTAAAACTGGTTCTATAGCATTTATTGCTGGACCTAGTAATTCCTATAAAACTCTTTTAGTAAAAGTATTAGCCGGTATAATCAAAACAGAAGAAATGATTAGAGTTAATAGAACGTTCATAGAAAAAATAAACTCTAGACAGTATCCATATAAAATTCAAACTATTTTTGAAGAAGAAGTATTTAAAACTGAAACAATAAAAGAAGAAATCATCTTCACTTTAAATAGATTAAATATTAGTGAAGATAGTATCACCAAAGAAAAAAGAAGAATCTTATCACTATTTCAATTAACAAAAGATGAAAATAAAAAAATAATCGAACTTGATAAATATACTAAAATAAAATTAAGTCTAGCTTGTGCTTTCCTTTATAGTCCAGAAATAATATTACTAGATGATGTGTTTAAATATTTAAAAGTAGATGAATTGAAATTTCTAGCAAAAATATTTAATAATTATAAAGAGAAGATAGTCTTTATTTGTATGACTAATAACTTAGAAGTACCAACATATTTTTCTAATGTAGACTTATCGATATTAGATGAAGGAAAAATAATAAAAGAAGGAGATATACTAACCGTTTTAAATGACGACAGTATGCTAAATAAACTAGGCTTTCGCCTGCCATTTATGATTGATTTATCTTTAAAATTAAAGTATTATAATTTAGTCGATAAAATTATTTTAAATCAAAAAGAAATGGTGGAGATGTTATGGAAATAAAACTTTCGCATATTAAAACAGCTAAATTAAATGATGTTTCTATTAACATACCTTCATCAGTAATAACCGGTGTAACAGGTACTAATCAAGAAGAAATACTGAAAGTTATTTCTTTTTCTAACGAATTTAGTGGAAATATATATTTTGATAAAGAAAGAGTTACCAAAAAAAAACAGGATTATTATAAAAGTAAAATTTATTATGTACCATTAGAATTTAATTTAGAATATCCTTTGTATACTGTAGAAGAATATTTAAGATATTTTATTCTTTCTAATTCGTCAAAAATAGTTAATATAGATGAAAAAGTAGTAGGAGCTTTAAAGATAGTTGGACTTGATAAATCATTGTTAAAAAGAACAATTACTACTTTATCATCTAGTGAAAAGAAGTGGTTTCAACTATCTCTTGCTTTCTTATATAATCCGGAAATATTACTTCTTGAGAATCCTTTTATTTACTTTGATGAGAAAGAAAAGGCAAAATTAATTAGAATATTAGAACGTCTTAAAGATAAATTTCATAAAACAATAATAATTACTAGTGATAATCAAGATTTACTGTATGAAACAACTAGATATTTAGTAATATTAAAAGATGGAAAGTTATATCAAGAAGGACTTACAGAGAGTATTTATTATTACCTATTTAATGAGAAAGAATTGGGTTATGAATTACCTAAAATAGTATCATTTATAAAATTAGTAGAAAAAATGAAAAAGATAAAATTAGACCATAGAAAAGATATAAAAGATTTAATGAAAGATATATATAGAGAGGTTAAGTAGAATGAGATTTTTAATACATTTTTCTTATGATGGTAGTATGTTTCATGGTTATCAGACTCAACCTAGACATAGAACTATTCAAGAAGAATTAGAAAAAGCTGCTACAAAAATAAATAATGGCAAGAAAGTAAAAATAACTGCTAGTGGGAGAACTGATAAAGGAGTACATGCTTATCATCAAGTTGCTCATTTAGATATGGAAGTAAAAATCAGTGAAAAGCAGCTTAAAAGAGCAATGAATAGATATTTACCTTGTGATATTTATGTTTTTAAGGTGGAAATAGTGAGTGATGATTTTCATGCAAGGTATTTTGTTGAAGAGAAGACTTATGAATATCATTTAAATATGGGGGAATATAATCCACTAAGAAGAAACTATTGTTATCAACATAATTATCCTCTTAATTTAGAAGCGATGGAGGAAGCGATAAAATATTTTGTGGGAACTCACGATTTTAGGGCTTTTGTGACAGAAAATAGTATTAAAGATAATTGTGTTAGAACTATAACAAAAGCTAGTATTAGAAAAGATGATTACTATCAAGATGAGATTATATTTACCTTTGTAGGTAATGGCTTTTTAAGATATCAAGTAAGGAATATGGTTGGAATCTTAATCAAAGTTGGTACTGGTAAAATAGATAAAACTTTAGTAAAAGAAATTCTAGATAGTAAAATAAGAGGAAAACATGGAACAACTGCTAAAGCAGAGGGACTTTATTTGAAAAATATTAAGCTAAAAAGTTGACAAATATAAAGATTATGGTATAATTTTAATCGGTACATTTAAATCCCCACATAAATTGAACGGTGGGAACGTTCGGTTTAAGTAAAGGAGAAAAATTATGAATAGTTATATGCAAAAAAAGGAAACAGTTACAAGAAATTGGTATGTAATTGACGCTGAAGGAAAACCTTTAGGACGTGTTGCTAGTAAAGCAGCCGTTGTACTTCGTGGTAAACACAAACCTACTTATACACCTCATGTTGATTGTGGTGACTATGTTATCATTGTTAATGCTTCTAAAGTATTATTAACTGGTAACAAAATGGAAGACAAGAAGTATTATAATCACTCTCAATACCCAGGTGGTTTAAGAATTCGTACTGCTAAAGAAATGGTAGAACGTTATCCTGAAGAAATGGTAGAAAAAGCTGTTAAAGGAATGTTACCTAAGAATCGTTTAGGACGTAGTATGTACAAAAAATTATTTGTATATGCAGGTGAAAATCATCCTCATATGGCTCAAAAACCAGAAGAAATGGATATTTAAGGAGGTTAAGTTATGGCAAAAGAAAAACAAGTATATACTGGAACAGGTAGAAGAAAAACATCAGTTGCTCGTGTAACTCTTACAAAAGGAACTGGTAAAATCACTATCAATGGTCGTGACGTAAATGAATATTTCCCACACAAGACTATGGTAATGGATTTAACTCAACCACTTGATGTTACTAATACAAGAGATATGTTTGATGTAACAGCTAATGTATCTGGTGGTGGATGTTCTGGACAAGCAGGAGCAGTAAGACATGGTATTACTAAAGCATTATTAATCTATGATGCTGCAACTCCAGCTGATGCAGAAAATAGCTTCCGTAAAATTCTTAAAAAAGAAGGATTTATTACAAGAGATCCACGTAAGAAGGAACGTAAGAAACCAGGACTTAAAAAAGCACGTCGTGCACCACAATTTTCAAAACGTTAATTTGTTTCTATTCCTCGAAAATATATATTTTCGAGGTTTTGTTTTTTTGGAGGAAAAATGAAGAAGTATCTTACTAATTTTGACTTAAAACTGATTGCAATCATTACTATGACAATTGACCATATCGGAGCAATTATTTATAATGATATAGATATTTTTAGAATTATTGGAAGAATTAGTTTTCCAATATTTGCTTTCTTACTGGTAGAAGGTTTTAAAAATAGTAGTAATCGTCTGAAATACTTTTTGAGATTAATTATCTTTGCTTTTATTACACAACCAATTTATGATTATGCATTTAAGAGTAATACTTTAAATATTTTATTTACTTTCTCACTAGGATTTCTTTTAATGATGATAATAGAGTCAGGTAAAAAAATTATTGATAAATATAATATAGGGTTAGAATCTTATCTTTATAAAACTGTTTTTTATAGTCTTTTTTATATCTTATTTTCAATATTAGCAATCTTTTTAAATGTCGATTATACTGTATTAGGAATAACAACAATCTTTATTTTTTATTTATCACCTAATATATTTTTATCATTTATACTTTATCTTTTAGCAGCATTATTCTTAGAAACAAATGATATTCAACTGTATAGTATTGTAGCTTTCATCTTTCTTTATTTTTATAATGGAAAACGTGGTAGAAAGATTAAATATTTCTTTTATCTATATTATCCACTTCATCTTTTATTATTAAAAATGCTTATTTCTTTGTAGCATTTTTTTTCTTTTCGCATACATTACGTTAGAGGGAGGAATGTTCTTTTGTTAAAATTAAGTATTTTGCAAGAAATGTTAATAGTTTCTGTTGCTCTTAGTACGGTAACTTGTGCTTTAGTACAAAAGACAAAGAGATGCTTTAAATGTTCAGCACATTTATGTCTTTATAGTTTTATTGTCAATTTAGTTTTAGGTATACTTTTCTGTATTACATTTACTTCAATAACTTTTCCAGAAAGTTTATGGGTCGGTTTTTTTAGCTTTATTGGTGCTGATACAATTTATAAATCTTTAGAGGGAAAACTTAAATCATACAGTGAATTAACCCGAAGTGAAACAGTAACTATTGAAAAAGAAAATATTATAAAAAGGAGTAGTAAATAATGGAAAAACCACTTTATCCTAGTCCTTATATGCGAATCACTCAAGGCTATAATGTAGGAACACATCTTGATAGTTATGCTATTGATGAAGCTGGTAGTGATTCTGGAATTGATTTTATTTTAGCTCCCTTCACTGGAGTAATTAAAAAAATCTATCCTAATGATGCAAATGAAGTTTGGTTGGAAAGTGTTGACAAAGTAGAATATCCAGATGGTACGATTGATTATATGACTATGATGTTTGCACATGATAATGATGTTTCTAATTTAAAAGTTGGACAAGTTATTCCGAAAGGAACTAGATTTTACGAGGAAGGAACAAAAGGAAATGCAACTGGAAACCATGTTCATATGGAATGTGGAAAAGGTAAGTTTACAGGTAGTGGGTGGCATAAAAATAGTGCTGGTTACTGGTCGATTAATAATCCAAAGAAACCAACAGAATGTTTATGGATAGATGATACAATTAAGATACTAGATAGTAAAGGTTATACTTTTAGAAAAATAGAGGAAGTACCAAAAATTGGTGATGATGACAAAGAAAAAGAAGTTCCACCAACAGATGAAACTAATAGTAGTAAATTAGAATTAATATTTACTTGTAAGAAAAGTGGTTTATACGCAATAGAACTTAACGAAAATGAGAAGTTATATATTGAATAATTAACCTAGAGTTATATCTAAAATCATCATTAGAACAAAACCAAATAATGTAAAGAAGGCCATTAGGTCCTTTTTTTGATTGGTTTGGCTTTCAGGTATTAATTCTTCTACCACAACATAAATCATTGCCCCTGCTGCGAAAGCAAGTAAAAATGGCAAGATTGTTTTAATACTTAGTACAAGTAAAGCTCCAATAACTGCCGAAATTGGTTCTACTATCCCAGATAATTGACCATAAAAGAAAGCTTTTTTTCTACTGTAACCTTCTCTTCTTAAAGGCAAACTAACAGAACTTCCTTCTGGAAAATTTTGTAGACCAATACCTAAAGCTAAAGTAAAAGCTGATAATAAAGTAGTACCAGGCAAGTTATAAGCTAAACTTCCAAAAGCAACTCCAATCGCTAGACCTTCTGGAATATTATGGAGCGTTATCGAAGAAATTAACATAAAGCACCGTTTTCTACTTTTAGTATTAGTATCTTTCTTTTTATCTATTAAATCATAAATTTTATCACCAATAAAGAGTAATATTCCTCCTAGAAGAAATCCAACTGATATAATAAGTGGACCATTCATTTTTAAGTTTTTTGTCATTTCTAAAGCGGGCGATATTAAACTAAAGAAACTAGCAGAAATCATTACTCCTGCAGAAAAGCCAAGCATAGAATCCATTACAGTTTTATTGACTTTTTTAAAGAAAAAAACAATACTAGCACCAAGAGCAGTTACTCCCCAAGTGAATATGCTAGCGATTAGTGCTTGCAAAACATAAGATAAATTATTAAATTCATTAATCATATTACACCTCTATTAGTAAAATATGTGGAAAACTTTTTTTAGAATGGGCAATTTGCTAAATTCAGCTATAAAAGTAGGGGAATTTTGCACAATTACCTGTGGAAAAAAGCAAATTCAGGGTAAAAAACTGTGGAAAATGCAAAATCTCCGATTTGCATATTAGCTTGTGAGTAGTTATAATTAGGACCGAGGTGGAAAGAATGAATTTCAAAATACTTAATTATGAACTAGATAATGAACAAACAAAAGTAGTAAAAGATGATAGTAAATACTTATTTGTTTTAGCAGGAGCAGGAAGTGGTAAGACATTAACTATTGTAGGAAAAATTAAGTATTTAATTGAAAATAAACATATTAAGGAAGACGAAATAATCTGTATTACCTTCACAAATATGGCAGTAGAAAGCTTAAAAGAAAAGATAAGAACAGAACTTAATAAAGAGATAAAGTGTTATACTTTTCATAAACTAGCTATGGAAATAATAAGTGATTCTAAAGATAACTATTCTATAGCAGCTGATGAGTTATTAACAATGATTGTGGAAAACTTTTTTAATATAGAAATATTTAATTCAAATTATCTATTGAAGACAGTTTTAAAATACTTTAATAACTTTTTTTCCACAAAGCCTGTGGAAAACTACAAAAAATTACTAGTGAATAATCGGAAAGAAGTAGAAATTTTGAAGAGAGAGTTAATAACATTTATTAGATTATTTAAGTGTGGTAGTTACCAAATAGAAGATTTTAAAGATTTTTTCCACAAGATAAAAAGTTATCTCTTACCAATAACTTATTTAAAAGAGAAGTATTTTCTTTTGCTAGCATTTAATATCTATTTATTATATGAAAAAGAAAAACAAGCAGAAAAGGAGCTTGATTTTGATGATTTACTATTTGTAGCTAGAGAGAAAGTTAAAAGTTATTCTAAAAAAATATCATATATCATCATTGATGAATACCAAGATACGTCTTACGTCCGTTTTTTACTTATCAAAGAACTAGTGGAACAAAAGAATTGTTCTTTAATGGTAG
>JAQXHT010000090.1 GCA_029007415.1 bacterium | reverse complement strand
TTATTTTTTCTTATCATATAATACATTATGAATATAATTGATTATGTTAGTAAGAATAATCTTACAATGAAAGACTCACCACTTAATGAAGTAGATAGCTTAGTTTTATCACAACTTTCATATCTTTACTATGAAAAAGTACCACTACCTTGTAAGATAAGTGATTTAAATAATTGCTTTTATGATTTATTAGGTACTGATAGGGATGATTTAAATAACTTAAACCTATTAGAAAAAGTTTGTTCCTCTAAAAGATTTTCTAATATAATAGTTAATTACTATATCAGTAAAGATAACTTAGTAGAGAATAAACAATTCTCTGCTATAACCTTTTTCTTAGAAACAGGGGATATCTATATCGCTTATCGTGGTACGGATGGAACAGTTAATGGCTGGAAAGAAGATTTTAATATGTCATTTTTATCACCAGTACCAGCCCAGGTAGAAGCTTTAAAGTATTTAGAAACAGTCTTGTCTTTAACTAATAATTACTGTTATATTGGTGGACACTCTAAAGGAGGAAACTTAGCATTTTATGCTACTATATATTTAAAAGACAAAAGAAGGATAAAAAAAGTATTCTCTCATGATGGCCCTGGTTTTCAAGAAAAAGTAGTTACTAGTAAAGAATTTAAAAATACTGAACCACTACTTTATAAAACAATACCAGAAAGTTCAATAATAGGTATGTTACTTTGTAATAGTGAAGATTATACAGTAGTAAAAAGTAATGAAAATGGAATATTACAGCATGATCCATTCTCATGGTTAGTAAATGATAATAGTTTTATCCATTTAAAAAGATTAACTAAAACATCTATTTATACCAATAAGGTACTAAAAGATACCATAAACAATCTAACAAAAAAAGAAAAAGAAGAATTTGTTAATGCTTTATTTACTATTTTTGATAGGGCAGATATTAAAACACTTAAGGATTTATCAAAAAACTGGTATAAAAAAATTCCACCAATTATAAAATCAATGGAATCTTTAGATACTAAAGTAAAAAAATGTCTTTGGGATACAATTAAAGTATTAGTAGTTTTCATTATCAAGAATTTACCATTCTTACTTTGAAAAAATATCATGGAAATAAGGTATGTCTTTGACAGTCTTATTTTTCTTTTTTAGTACTTTAAAGTCATATCTTGATCTATTAAGAAAAGGTAATTCGTCTGTTTTCTTCTCAAACTCATCTTCACTAACATCATCAATACTTTTATGGAAAACAGTATGATAAAATGATAAAAGGTAAGAAAGTCTATCATAGTTTTGTTTTCCCTTATAATCAATACCTCTATTTTCTAAATATTCAAACAAAGGAGCAGAAATACCCATTGGTTCCATTCTTTTAATACCAACTCCATCAAAATCAATAAAAGTAAAATCGTTGTTTTCTTCATCAATTATAATATTTTTATAATTAATATCACCTAATATAATTTTTCTTTTATCTTGATGTATATTTTCTAATTCTAAAGAAACATCAATAAGTTTATCTTTTAATTCTTCTATAGAATGAGTTCTTTCATATTCTGCTAGTGTAATTCCTTTTTTATAAGCTGTTACACATCCACAAAAAGAATAACCATTATATAGCTTAGCAAGAGGAACAGCAATTCTTAAATTACTAATCTTACTAGTTGCTTCAACATGTGCTTCTCTTTCTACTAGCTCACTAATACTAAAATCTTTATAAATCTTGTAAACTAAATCATTATTGTAATAAACAGTACTCTCACTTGATAAATTACTATTAATTTTAGTTAATTTATCAAAATTAATACATGTAATATCAATTTTTTTCATCCTACCACCCCTTATTTGTCCCATATTATATCATATTTTGGCAAAAAAAGAAAGATGTAGTTTTAAAACATCTTATCAACATTATCAGGTACTTTATCTTTCATTATTGTATTTATTATTTTTTCTTTCTTTTCTTTAGAAATATTTTTACCAGTCATAGTAGCTATTTCATCAACAACTTCAGATAAAGTCTTCTCATCTTTCATATTTCCATCTTGTAGTTTATTAGCAAGAGATAAAATTGTATCTTTACTAACATTAGTTTTCTTTTCTACTCTTTTAAAAAAACTATCTCCAAACATAGAAAACCTCCTAGTTCATTATATGAAAGTCCTAAGATTAGGTTCTATCTATTTCTAGTAATCTTCCTTACTTGATTATTAAATTCTTCCATTGAAATCAAACCTTTATCAAGTCTATCTTGTAACATAGCGAGCGACTTTTCGTGCATCATTTTGCTATCTAATGGATTAGCATAACGGTAACTAGCTAAATTGTTAGTAAAAATATTTTTCTTTTCCTCCTTATGTAAGTTAGAGAAATTTGTTTTTTCAAATCTTTTATTATTAAAAGAGCTATTTCCACCGATTATCATAAGTCATCTCCACTTCTGTTTTTGAATTGTAAAATGATAGGTGTACCTTCTAAATCAAAGTTTTCTCTTAATTGATTTTCTAAATATCTTTCATAAGAAAAATGTACAAGTCCTTTATTATTAACTCTAAAAGTGAACTTTGGTGGCTTAGTACCAGTTTGACTAACAAAATAAATCTTTAATCTTTTGGCTTTATAACTAGGAGCAGGATTTCTATCATAAGCATCTCTAATAACATCATTCAATACACTAGTTTTTATTTCACGATTGATATTTTCTTTAACTTTT
>JAQXHT010000089.1 GCA_029007415.1 bacterium | reverse complement strand
ATTCATTTCGATATTAACTAATAACTTATCAATACCAACAATAAAATCAGAGATTTTTCTTTTTTCCTTAGCATTACTCAGATTAAGTTCATTATTCTTAATCACTAATTTACGTTTAATTTCTTCTTTTGATACACCCGTAAATTCACTAATTAGAAAAGAAAGATAATTAGGACAAGAAGTCATCACTATCTTAAAGACAGAGTCTTGTGTAGCTGGTATAACCTTGTGTTCACTTAAGAGTTTTTCTTTTAATTTTAAAACTCTATCATTATCTAAGTTTACAATATTTTCTCACCTCCTTTCGGTGAGACCTAATCTAACACATATAAAAAAGAAGAGCAAACACCGAATTTTTAAAATTCACCCTTCTTTTTTGCCGAATTTGGCATTTTCAGCTATGGAATTTGCTATTTTCAGGAAAATTTAGGTCTGAATTTGCAAAATTACCACTTTTTAAAAAAATTTAGTTTTTAAGTAACTTTGTTAAAACTAGTTTTCAATTGACATTTAAACGTATAATAGTTTACACTCTAATTACGGTGATGAAATATGGAAATGGACTTTCACGAAAAAATAAAAGAACAACGAAAAGTGATGAATCTCACACAAAAAGAGATTGCCACTTCTCTTGGAATAGGACAAGATTTATATTCAAGATACGAAAATGGCAAACTAAGTTTCCCCTCAACTTTAATACCTGAGTTGTGCTATTTTTTGGAAATGACTCCAAATGAATTATTTGAGTATGAGCGTTACGTAAAAATATACCACGATAATAATAGCAAAAAAAGGAAAAAGAAGGACTAACCATCCTTCTATTTAGTATAATCACAACTACTACACTTAACTTCATTATTATGTTCTACTAGTAAAGAGCCACAATTAGGACACTTTTCTTCTAAAGGCTTATCCCAAAAAGCAGTTTTACATTTAGGATAATTGCTACAACCATAGAAAGTCTTACCACGTCTTGTCTTTCGCTCTAAAATCATTCCATCGCAATTAGGACAATGCGCTACTTCTATGACTTCTTTTTCTTCCTTTTTAACATATTTACATTCCGGATAGTTACTACAAGCAATGAACTCGCCATATCTACCTTTTCTAATAACTAAAGGATGAGAACATTCTGGACAAAGTTCACCAGTCTCTTGATCTGGTGTTTTTTCCATTTCATCAAAAGCCTTCTCAACACGTGGTTCAAATTCGTCATAAAACTCTTTCAACACTTCATTCCAAACAAGTTCTCCACTAGCAATCTTATCTAAATCTTCTTCCATTTCTCTAGTATATTCAACATTAATTAAGTCTTTAAAAAACTCTTGTAACTTATCCGTAGTTTTCACCCCAACTTCTGTCGGATGAAACTTTTTCTCCTCTAAAGTAACATAAGCACGTTGTTTTAAAGTATCAATCGTTTGCGCATAAGTTGATGGACGACCTATTCCTAACTCTTCCATTTTCTTGACAAGCGAAGCTTCCGTATATCTAGCTGGTGGTTTAGTAAAATGTTGTTCACTAACTAAATCAGTGGCTTGTCTTACTTCATCCTTAACAAAAGCAGATAAATAATTTTCTTCGTTAGCTTCATAAGTAGCATAAGCTTCTAAGTAACCTTTAAAGATGATAACACTACCAGTCGCTTTAAAGTGATAATCATTATTATCAAACAATACTGTTGTCTGATTAACTTTCGCATCAGCCATCAAACTAGCTAAAGCACGATAATATATCAAACGATATAACTTAAACTCATCACTCGATAAATGACTCTTAACATCTTCTGGACGTCTTAAAATACTAGTCGGTCTAATACCTTCATGAGCATCTTGGACATTTTCTTTTTTCTTGGCTTGTTTTGCATAACCAACGTACTCTTTACCATAGTTTTTCTCAATAAAGTTAAAAGTATTATGAATAAACTCATCAGATAAGCGAATAGAATCCGTTCTCATATAAGTAATTAAACCAGTCGTTTCACTGCCAAGATCAATTCCTTCATAAAGTTTTTGTGCTATCATCATTGTTTTCTTGGTAGGAAATCCTAGTTTATTAGCAGCTTCTTGTTGCAATGTTGAAGTCGTAAAAGGAGCTTTACTTTTCTTATTCTTAAGTTTTTCTTCTACAGAATAAACTTTATAATCATCGGTCAAAGCAGCTAGAACTTTATCTGCTTCTTCTTTAGAACTTAATTTAATTTCACTATCTTTATATTCAAAAAGATTAGCAGCAACAGAATCAAAATAAGCTGTGATAGTATAATATTCTTCTAGTTTAAAAGCTTCAATTTCTCTTTCTCTATCAACAATTAACTTTAAAGCAACACTTTGAACACGACCTGCACTCTTTGCCTTAATCTTAGATTGTAATAACTTTGATAATCTAAAACCAATGATTCTATCTAATATTCTTCTAGTTTCTTGACTCTTAACTAAATTCTGGTCAATCTTACCTTCATGTTTAATTGCTTCTAAGACACTATCTTTTGTTATCTCATGGAATAAAACACGAGAATAATCATCATCTTTAATATTTAAAGCTTCTTTTAAGTGCCAAGATATCGCTTCTCCCTCACGATCAGGGTCGGTTGCTAGAATAACATGATCACTATTTTTAACGTCTTTCTTTAATTCTGTTATTAATTTACTCTTTCCTTTTAAAGGAACATAATTAGGTTTAAAGCCATTTTCTATATCAACACCTAGTCCCAACTTACCACTAGTTGCTAAATCTCTAATATGTCCTTTACTAGATACTACTTTATAATCTTTACCAAGATATTTTTCAATAGTTTTACTCTTACTAGGACTTTCTACTATTACTAAGTTCTTTGTCATAAAGCTCCTCCTTTTCCATATTCTTATATCTGATAATTACTATCATTGTCAAGCATTTTTAAAAATTTACTTATTATTTACATATTCTTTAACAGGAGAGTAACTTCTACGATGTTCTTTAATAATACCATATTCTTTAATTGCTTCGATATGCTTCTTAGTTGGATAACCCTTATTATGTTTAAAATCATACATTGGATATTTTTTATCTAATTCGTATAGCATGTGATCTCTTGTTACTTTTGCAATAACACTAGCAGCAGAAATAGTAATACTTTTTAAATCACCCTTAATGATAGAAGTAGTTGGTATATCAATATCTAGTTTGACAGCATCTATTAAGACATGTTCTGGCTTTACTTTACAATTATTAATCGCCATCTTCATTGCTTTCTTAGTAGCATTTAAGATATTAATTCTATCAATTTCTTCATTATCTACTATTCCAATACCAATTCCTAAAGCTTGTTCTTGTATCTCTTTATAAAGGATTTCTCTTCTTCTTTCAGTTAATTTCTTACTATCGGTTAAATGTGGTAAATCAAACTTTTCTGGTAATATTACACAAGCAGTTACAACTGGTCCTACTAAAGGACCTCTTCCTACTTCATCTACTCCTGCTATTAAAGTAACACCTTTTTTTCTTAATTCTCTTTCATATTTATAGTTATCTATTTCCATATAAGTCCTCCAAGTGAAAAACTTTCCCTCCTAATAGGAAAAGTTTTATTGTAATCTTTCTTTAATTTTTACTGATAAAGCTTTTTGGTCTGTTCTTCCCTTTACTTTAGGTGATAAATAACCCATCACTTTGCCCATATCTTTCATACCAGTTGGTTTAACTTCTTCAATAGCTTCGGTAATTAAACTAGCTAGTTCTTCTTCTGTTAAAGGAGCTGGTAAAAACTCTTTTAAAGTGTTTAGTTCCATTGTTTCTTTTTCTACAAGGTCACTTCTAGCACTCTTAGAATATTGTTCAATAGAGTCTTCTCTCATCTTTACTTGCTTTAAGATTACACTTAAAACTAAATCATCATTAATTTCTACTTTATTATCGATATGGTCTAAATCAACAGCAGCTTTAACCATTCTTAATACTGCTAATCTTTCCTTATCATGAGCTTTCATAGCTTCTACTATTCCACTTTTAATCTTGTCATACATATTTAATCACGCCTTTACTTTCTCTTTCTTTGTTAAATAATAGTCTTTCCCATTCTTTACAAATGTATACTGATAAGTTTCTTTAACTGTTCCATAGATGCCATCTAATATTTGGGTTGTTAATAAGATTTTATCTTCATCTTTTACTGCACTCTTTAGTTTTATATTGATAGGAGCGGAGTTATCCTCTTTAGAAAATACTGCTACTCCTTTATTAGTTTCATCATAAACAGCATAGTGCTTCTTATCTACTTCAAAGCTTTCTACTTGAACAGTAATATCTTTTCCATATAGATTTTTAACTGCTTTTTCTAAATCACTTTTCTGAACAAAAGTTACTAAACCATCACAAGTATAACCATCTTGCTTAGCTTCTACTACTTCACAGTTAATTGTTTCTTTATCATCTATATTCCAATAAGCATAGTATAACATTGCTTTATTTTCCATTACATCAAGTATTTCTAAATCTTCATGAGCTATTTTTTTATAAAGTGTTGTTACTGTCTTATCTTTTAATGATAATTTACTAGTACCATCCGAACTAGTCCCTAGTTTTTTATAACCATAGTAAATAGCACCTATCAATACTTCTAGTATTATTACTGTTACAACAAATTTTTTTAAAGTTCCTTTACCCACTTTTACACCTTCTTTTTCTTTATAAAGAATTTAATGATATATGTTTCAAATATAATCATTATAATGATGAATGCCCATGCTAGTATTTCATATAGAAGTCCACTAGTATAACTTCCTAGGATACCCAAAATACTTTTAGGTATATATTTATTTATTACTGCTGCGACATCTTGCAAAGGAATATTTTGTCCTATATATGTTAATATTCTAAGAAATATATCAGTAATTGCTATAAAGTAAACAAAACTAGAGAATTGTCTAAAGAACATAATAACTAGTAAAATTAAAACTATTAGAACAATTAAATCAATATACATAATAACCACCTTTCTCTTCTTTCTTTGATTATATCATAGATATTATAGATATGGGTTATTTTTTCTTTCTTCTTCTAGAGTTGTTAATTCACCATGTCCTGAGTATATTTTAGTAGTATCAGCAAATTCTTTTAATTTTTCTAAAGATTTTTGCATATCAGTGCTACTACCAGTTGGAAGGTCTGTTCTACCTATCGTTCCTTTAAAGATAAAATCTCCTGCAAATAAGACATTTTCTTCCTTAAAGTAAAAACTCACTGAGTCACTACTATGTCCTGGTGTATAATAACATTTAAATTTGAAAGGACCTATCTCTTTTTCTACTAAGTCTTGTAAATTACTTTTCTTATAAACCATAAGTCTTCTATTATTTTTAAGAAATTCTCTTAAAGCTCCAACATGGTCAAAATGGGAATGTGTTACTAATATTCCTAGTAGTTTAGCTTCCCCCATCGCTTCTTTTATCTTATCAGCATCTGCTCCTGGGTCTATTAATAAACATTTATCATCAATTTTTAATACATAACAATTTTCATCTAATGTCCCAGTTACCACTCTAACTATTTCCATCTTTTATTCCTCCTCATTCTATTTACTAGAATAATGAAAATACCAAGATTTTGTCAAGAGGTTTTTACTACTATTTATACATTGATATTACATCATAATAACTAGTCTTACCAGTATAGTTTATATCACTAATAGGAGTCTTTACTCCGATTTCATTATATTCTATATAACTAGTTAAATTCTTATCACACCATTCTTTACTTGGTTCATTTCCTTCACCAAACATTAATGTTAAGTCAATTATCATATAATCTCTAAAAGTAAACTCTGCCCAATCATATGATTCTATGTAAAAATGGTCCTTTTCACTATTAGAAACAATAATTCCAGTATACATTCCTGTTGCATTAAGACTATAAATGAATTGAGTTTTTGGCCAATATTCTATTCCATCTATTACAGTTTTGTGGGCAAATTCAAGTATTGTTTCCGAATTATGTCCCAACTTTTCAACCATGGATAATATGTTAACATTGTAATAATAATTGTGTCCAACACTTTTCATACTAGTAGTTGTCGTCGCTATAGAGTTAGCTAAATAAGTAAGTCCATCAGTAGAAAAAGTGTATGACCCATCAGAATTTGCTATTAATTTTGCATAAGAGCCCTGCCTAACAACCGCTATATTATTTTTCATTACATAGTATTTTCTACATTCTCCATCAATAAAGGAATCTCCTCCTGCATCTTGACACTTTTTATTTAAACTTTCTTCACTAGTAGATATTCCCTCTATCCTTAGTTTTGCTTTAAAGACTTTATTTTCTTCTTCTATCGTCATATCACTAGAAAACCATAATCTTAATTTATAGCTAATAGTTTGTCCACTATTAATTATTCCACTTTCTAGTTTTTGATTTTCAGTTAATGATTTAGCTATATTATTAGATTCATCTTTTTCTAAACTATAATGAATATATTTTTGATTAATTCTAACATCACCATCGTCTAGTGGTTGGTCATCTAAATAAATTGTATATTGCGAAGCTACTTTTCCATTATTA
>JAQXHT010000088.1 GCA_029007415.1 bacterium | reverse complement strand
TACATGGAGAATCATCCGCCGTAATGGAGATGGAAGTGTCCGTTTAATCTATTCGGGAAAATCAACATCAGATACAGGAACGTCAGTAACAATCGGAAATTCACAATATAATAGTAAATATTGGGACCCAGCCTATGTTGGCTATAAATACAATGAGAAATTCTCATTACATGAAAATAATGGAACAACAGGATACAACTGGTTTACTAATACACAAAAATACAATTTTGGTACAGGATACACATTTGATGAATCAACCAAGAAATTCACCTTAACAGGAACAATCAAACAATTAACATGGAAAGATAATTCTAACGAAATTGTATCAGGAAAACTATACAGTTGTTTAAATACAAGCTGTAATGTAGTATATAAAATCACAGGGTATTCAAATGATACAACAATGATAGTACAACCAATATCATATAGTAGTGATAGTTATGCTGATGCAGTAGCAAATAATACAAATTCAACTATGAAGGGTACATTAGATACATGGTACAAAAATAATTTAACAAGTTATGCTTCATATATAGCAGATGAAACATTTTGTAATGATAGAAGTGTAACAGGAGGCTCAGGATATTTAACGACACCAACAACATATTATGGAGCATTCAATCGTTTATATAATAAGAAAACCCCAAGTTTAAAATGTACGCAAGATAATGATAAATTTAAAGTATCAAATGCAAGTGCCAAGTTAGATTATCCAATCTCACTTATTACAGCAGATGAAGTAGCGATGGCAGGAGGAGTATATAATACAGCAAATAGTAATTATTATCTATATAATGGACAATACTTCTGGATGCTGTCTCCGTCTTACTTCGCTTCACACCACTCTTTTGCGTGCGTTTGGAACGTCCTTCCTTCGGGCGGTCTGATTGACTGGCATGACGTCTCGATTTCCTTCGGGGCCCGTCCAGTTATCAACCTAAAAGCTGATACACTGATAAGCAAGGGGGATGGAACTTCTAGTGCTCCCTATAAAATAGCAACTAATTAGTAGCCTTTTTGTAAAGAGGTTACTTTTTACTTTAAAAAAGGAAAAGTACGTGCTAAAATTAAAGTGTAAAGGAGAAGATGATTATGACTGCACATATAGAAAGTAAAAAAGAAGAAATTGCTAAAAGAGTATTAATGCCTGGTGATCCGTTAAGAGCTAAGTATGTGGCTTCTAAGTTTTTAACTGATGCTAAATGTATTAATGAAACGAGAGGTATGCTAGGCTTTACTGGTAAGTATAAAGGTGTAGATGTTACTATCTTTGCTTCAGGTATGGGTGGGCCATCTATTGGTATTTATGCTTATGAGTTGTATAAATTTTATGATGTTGAAAAAATAATTAGAATAGGTACTTGTGGTAGTAATAAAGAAAGTGTTCGAGTTCGTGATTTAGTAGTAGCTGATGCTGCTTATACTTTGTCAAGTTATCCTAAACTATTCTTTAATGATACTAACCAAATATTTAAAGGGGATACTAAACTAGTAGATTCCTTATATAATCATGCTAAAGATATAACTTCTAATGTTAAAAAAGGTACGGTTATGACTAGTGATATCTTTGATGTTTATGTTGATAAAGATACTTACTTTAAAAATTATGACAGTTCTGTTGATACTCTAGTATCAGAAATGGAATGTGCCATTCTTTACTGTATGAGTGAACACTTAAAGAAACAAGCTGGTTGTGTTTTAACTGTAGTAGATTCAATTTATGAGAAAGCTTATTTATCAAGTGAGGAACGTGAAAAAGCTCTTGACGATATGATAAGAGTAGCATTAGATACAGTTATTGAATAAAAATAAATATTTAGTAAATACTATGAAAAGGTGATAAGAATGCAATATACAAGAAAAGATTTAGGTGCTTATAAATTGCACTTTATAAAAACAGCTAGTTATAAGACAATAACTGTTAAGATTCATTTAAGAGAAAAAGCCATAAAAGACAACATAACAAAAAGAAGCTTTTTAAATAGTATGCTCTTTTTATCTAGTAAAGACTATCCTAGTAAAAGAGAAATGACTTTAAAACAGCAAGACTTATATGCTGCTAATATTACGCATGGTTTAAGAAGACTTGGTAACTACTTTGATACTTCCATTACCTTGAAAGTATTAAATGATAAATATACGGAAGAAGGAAATTTTAAAGCATCTCTTTCTTTTTTGTCTTCTATTTTATTTAGACCTAAAGTTAAAGATTGTGCTTTTTATAAGGAAGAATTCGATATTGTTTATGAACAGAAGAAAGCAAATATTGAAAGCTTATCTGATGATAAAGCTCGTTATGCTGCTGTTAGACTAATGGATGAAATAGATAAAGATAGTCCTGTTTCTATCAGAGGTGCTGGTTATTTAGAAGATTTAAATAGCATTACTTTAGAAAATCTTTATGAATATTATGAAGCAATGATGAGACATGATTTAGTTGATATCTTTGTTCTTGGTGATGTAGAAGTAGATGAAACAGAAAAAATGATTAAAGAGTTATTTCCCTTTGATACTTTTAAGAAAGAGAATGATGATATTCAAGTAGATGTTACTCCAAATAAAAAAACTAACTATATTGAAGAAATATCTGATGCTAAACAAAGTCAGTTAGCCCTAGCTTTAAACTTAAAAGACTTAACTGATTATGAAAGAAAATATCCCTTAACCTTATATAACATCATATTAGGGGGCGGAGATAATTCTTATCTTTTTAAAGAAGTTAGAGAAAAGTCATCTCTTGCTTATTATATTGGTAGTGTTCCTAATAAATGTGATGACTTAATATTAATTAGATCAGGAGTAACTCCAGGAATGGAGAAGAAAGCCTTAGATTTAATTGAGAAAGAAATTAAAAACTTGAAAAAAGGTAACTTTACTAATGAAGATATCGTTAAAGCGAAAGAGTACTTTACTACTGCTCTTGATGATATGTTAGAAAGTCCATTAGAAATAATTGATTGTTATTATATGATGGAAGTCTTAGGGGTAGATGATTTTGCTACTAAAAGAGAAAAGATGTTGATGGTTAGTAAAGAAGAAATAGCAGCTGTTGCTAATAAAGTTAATATTCACACTATATTTTGTTTAAAGGGGGTAAATAATGACTAAGTATGAAATAAAAGGAACTGATACTTACTATTATCGTGAGATGCTTCCTAATGGATTAGATATTATCCTTCTTCCAGATGATAATGATAAAAAGAAAAATTATTTTATTAACTTTGGAACTTATTATGGAGCTTTAACTAACTCTTTTGTTCCTTATGGAAAAAAAGAAATGGTTGATTTTCCGCATGGTATTGCTCATTTCCTTGAACATAAATGTTTTGAAATGGAAGAAGGCGAAATACCTTTTGATTTTTATTCTAAGACAGGTAGTTATGTAAATGC
Organism: bacterium; assembly: GCA_029007415.1. Classification (GTDB taxonomy): domain Bacteria; phylum Bacillota_I; class Bacilli_A; order RF39; family UBA660; genus Onthousia. The sequence goes on along the minus strand of JAQXHT010000088.1, from coordinate 17,991 downwards.
CTATACTAATTACGATACAACTTGTTATGTAGTTAGTGGTAGTAAGAACTTTAAAGAAAACTTAGAAGAATTATTAAACTTTGTTCTTAGTCCTTATTTTACGGATGAGAATGTTAAAAAGGAACAAGGAATTATTACCGAAGAAATTCATATGCGTGAGGATGATCCAGATTATGAAACTTTCTATACTTTGAGTAATAATTTATATAAAGAATATCCTCTTAAATATCCAGTAGCGGGTAAAGATTATGATATTAAAGAAATTAACAAAGAATTACTATATGATTGTTATAATACTTTCTATCGTCCTAGTAATATGTTCTTAGTAATAGGTGGAGTATTCAATAAAGATGAAGTTATTCCACTAGTTAAAAATAAATTAAATAAATTAGGATTCAGTGAAAAAGAAGAGTTTAATGTAAAAAAGAAAGAATTAAAAGAACAACTAGCAGTTTTAAAGGAAGAAGAAACTATTTATAAAGATGTTAAGTTAGAAAAAATTGCTATTGGTTATAAAATGGATAGAAGTAAATTTAAAATTTCTGATGATATGATTTTAGACTTGTATCTTAATATGCTTTTATCTGTTAACTTTGGTAGTACATCATTATTCCAAGAGCAGGTAAGAAATAATCATTTAGCGATTAATACTGGTTATAATTTCGATAAAGCTGGTAATATCTTAACATTCTTAGTAGAAGCTGATGCTTTAAATGAAGAAGGTTATACCTCTTTACTAGATGAAAAGTTAGCTAACTTAGAAGTTACGAAGGAAGACTTAGAAAGAATTAAAAAAGTATGGATTTCTTCAGAAGTAATGAAAACTGATTATAAAGAAGCGATGGTTAATAACATTGTAACTGATTTAAACTTATATCATGATTTCTGTGATCATTATATTAATCTTATTAGAGAAATGGATATTGATACGATGAATTCAGTAATTAAAAGTTTAGATTTTAAAAATAAAGCATTTGTTAGAATGATTAGTAAAGAAATGGAAAAAGGTGAGTAATCATCTTTTTATTTTTAAAAAATGTATATCAAAAGTCTTAAAAAATGTATATTAAAATCCTTAAAAAATGTATATTTTGATTGTAAAAAATATAAAATAATGATAATCTATAGATAAGAGGAGGGTGTAATAATGGCATTTGATAAGAAAATGTATAAACAGAGATTAATTGATAACATGGTTGAAAGATATTTAGAAGTTTTTGGTGCTATTAGTATAGAAGGACCAAAGTGGTGTGGTAAGACTTGGACTTCATCAGCTCATTCAAAAAGTATTGTTATGTTAGATGATGAAAATACTAGAAATTTAGCACTTTATGATATTAATTTAATTCTTAATGAAGAATCACCAGAATTAATTGATGAATGGCATTTAGTACCAGAAGTTTGGGATGCAGTAAGAAGAAAATGTGATGAAGATTCTAAAAGTGGTAAGTATATTTTGACTTGTTCGACAGAACTAAACGATGAGAAAAAGAAGAAGGTTTATCACTCTGGCGCTGGAAGAATAGGAAAGATAAAAATGTATCCTATGAGTCTTTATGAATCAGGTGATTCCAGTGGTCAAGCTTCTTTAACTAAAATGTATGATGGGACACAAGAAAATGTCTTAGTAAAAGAAATTGATATTAGAAGTCTTGCTAATTTGATTGTACGTGGTGGTTGGCCAAGAAATATAGAAGTATCACAAGAAAATGCTAATCTTATTCCTAAAAGTTATATTGAATCTATTTTGGATAAAGATATGAATGACGATAAAAAAAGAGATAGGACAAAAATGCTAATGCTTTTAAGGTCACTAGCTCGGAATGAATCTACAGTTGTTTTTAATCAAACACTCATAAAAGATATTAATGATAGTGAAAGTGAAATGATTGAAAGTAGAATTACTTTAGCAGATTATCTTGATGTTTTAGATAGATTACATATAACTTGTAATCAAGATTCTTATAGTATTAACTATCGTTCTCCTAAAAGAGTTGGGAAAGCACCTAAAAGACATTTTGTCGACCCATCATTAGCTTGTGCTACTTTAAATTTAACTGTAGATAAATTGATTGGAGATTTGAATACTTTTGGCTTTTTATTTGAAGCTCTTGTTGAAAGAGACTTACGAATTTATATAGAATCACTTGGGGGAAACTTGTATCATTTTAGGGACAATGTAACTGGTTTAGAAGTTGATTCGATTATTGAGTTTGCTAATGGTGATTATGCAGCTATTGAAATTAAACTTGTTAGTAATCAAATTGAAGAGGCGAGAAAAAACTTGTTATCCTTTGAAGAAAATATGCTTAAAAAACCTAAATTTATGTGTATAATTGTAGGAAATTATAAAGCTGTAGTAAAGGATAAGGAAACTGGAATTTATATAGTACCAATAACTGCTTTAAAACAATAAAAATTTGTTGCTTTTTAAAGACGATTATAGTATTCTCTAACTAAAGGATGGGAGGAATGTTTATGGATGAGAAAGTTAAGAAAAAGAAAGGAAAAAGTAAATTAAAAGTAGCAATAATTATTTTATTAATTGCCATAATAGCAGTAGTAGGTTTCTATATTTATAATAAGAAAAATAAAGGAGTAAATGGTAGTATTACTAATGACAAGACAGAAGTGTCATCAGCTTATCGAATGTCTGGTAATGGTATAGAAAACTTTGATTTGTCATTTTTAAAACTTGAGAATCAAGAAACAAATGTTTTATATAGTCCATTATCAATAAAATATGCCTTAGCAATGTTAAGTACTGGTACTAATGGAAGTAGTAAAGCCCAGATAGATGCTATTATTGGTGATTATACTTCTAAAAAATATATAAATAGTAATAATATGTCTTTTGCTAATGCTTTGTTTATTAAAAATAGTTTTAAAAAGAATATCAAGAAAGATTATACTGATAAATTAAGTAGTAAATATGATGCATCAGTTATTTATGACTCTTTTAAAACACCAGATAAAATTAATAGTTTTGTAAGTGATAAGACTTTTGGTTTGATTAATAACTTATTTGATAGAGATATTTCTAGTAATAATTTCTTTTTAGTTAATGCTTTAGCGATTGATATGGAGTGGAATAAATGGTTACAAGCTACTAGTCAAAGTGCTTCTAAAGATTTTTATAATATCAGTTATAATCATGAGAAATATACTGATTATATTGAACCTATTATGGAAAATAAATATCAAACTCTTAAATTTAATAATAATAGTGTAAATGCTAAAGCTGTACAAATAGGAGCATCAATTAATAACTATGATATTATTAAAGAACTAGGAGAAGAAAATATTCGTAAAACCATTAAAAGCGAATATCAAAACTTTATAGATAGAGATGAATGTGGAATTAGAACTAGTCCCGACACTAGCAAAGATGACCTTGATGTTGATAAGTTTACTAATAAATTTATTAGTGAATTGAAAGAAAATTATAAAAGAGTAGATTCTTCAACTGATTTTATGTTATATACTGATGATAAAGTTAAGGCTTTTGCAAAAGATTTGAAAACTTATAATGGAACAACTCTACAATATGTTGGTATAATGCCTAAGATTGATGACTTAACAAGTTACGTTAAAAATCTTGATAGTTCTGATATAAGTGGAATTATTAAGAATTTAAAAGAAATTAAAGCAGAAAACTTTACCGAGGGGAAAGTTACTAGAATTACTGGGTATATTCCGTTATTTAAATTTGATTACCAATTAAAATTAAAAGACGATTTAGAAAAACTTGGTGTAGTTGATGTCTTTTCTGAAAAGAAAGCAGACTTGTCTAATATGGTAACTGGTACTAGTAGTTATATCGATTCTGTTGATCATAAAGCTAATATTGAATTTTCTAATGAAGGAATAAAAGCAGCTGCTGTAACAGTTGGTGGTGGCTTTGGAGCAAGTAATTGTAGTTTTGAACATTTATATGATGTTCCAGTAGAAGAAATTAATATTACTTTTGATAAACCTTATCTATTCTTAATAAGAGATAAAGATACTGGTGAAGTATGGTTTGTTGGAACCGTTTATGAACCAATTACTAATGAGTAAAAGTGCATTGATGCATTTTTTCTTGCACTTTTTTAAGTGACCGAGTAGAATCTTTTACAAGAGGTGTTTATATTATGAAGGACAAGGAAATAGAAAAGATAAAGACAGTGTTATCATTTTATATGTTAGCAAACAATCTTAAATATCTAACCGTTGATGAAAGAGAAAGTGTTGCTAATCAGGTATATGGTAGTATGATTTTAGCAACAGCTATTAATTCTGAATATAAAAAAGTAGATAATTTAGGAGAAACCATTAGAATAATCTTACTTAAAACAATGAATGATTATTCTAAAGATAAATTGTTTAGTATCTTAAAGAAAATGGATAAAGGGAAGGAATATATAGCAAAGTTAGATAATTATGAAAATATGCCATGCCATTCTTATAATGATTTTGCTTTTGATTGTATAAAATATGAACTTGAGATGGAAAAGTTTCTTAATGTAGCTTATCAGAAAGGTTTAACTTTTGCTGATGATAAGAAGTTATATGAAACAGCTAAAAACTATGGCTTGTTTGATGAAATTGGTAATGATGATAAGAAAAATTTAGAAATATTTAAGTTTTATTGTTTAAATACCGTTTTGAAAAATAAAGATAGAAGTGGTTGGGACGATTATCATTGGAATGTTTCAGCTGATAGAAGAGAAAAAATTTCAGAACATATTGTGGGAACGATTGCTTTAGCAACTGCTCTTGATTCTGAATTTGATTTTAATATTGATCTTGATGAAGTTACTTCTTTATTATGTATCCATGAACTTGGTGAAATAGAAATAGGAGATATTACTCCTTTTGATGAAATCACTCTTGAACAAAAAGAAGAGATAGAACATAAAGCAATTATCGAAGTAATTGGTGATTTAACAGATAAGGAAAAAATGGCTAAGTCGATATTTGAATTTGATGAACGAAAAAGTAATATGGCTAAATTTGCTTATTATTGTGATAAATTAGAAGCAGATATTCAGGCTAAAGTTTATCAAGAGATGGGATATCAGCATCCATTAACTGACCAAGATAATAATGTAGTATTTAAAAACGAAAAAGTAAAACAAATGGTTACAGATGGTGCAACTACTGCCTTTGATATTTGGTATGCTTGGGATAAGGGTATTTATAAAGACTCAAAGGTACTTACTAAAACTTTGAACTATGTTAAAGATAATAGACTAAAAAAATAAGATAAAGCCTATTGCGTAAAAACAAAACATTTGTTATAATAAGAAACGTCAAAAGAAAGTGTTCCGCTTTATTACTATATGTAAACATATGAGCACTGGGTATAGTTAGGAGGAAAAAACGATGAATATAATTGACAAAATCAATGAAAAACAAATGAATCCTGAAATTCCTGAATTTAGAGTTGGAGATACTGTTCGTGTTGATGTAAAAATCAAAGAAGGTAAAAGAGAACGTATTCAAGCATTTGAAGGATTAGTTGTAGCAAGACGTGGTGGTAGTGTTTCTGAAACATTTACTGTTCGTAAGATGTCATCTGGTGTTGGAGTTGAAAGAATTTTCCCAATTCATTCACCAAAAATTGATAAGATTACAGTAGTACGTCGTGGTCGCGTTCGTAGAGCTAAACTAACATTCTTAAAAGGAATGGTTGGTCAATACAAGATTAAAGAACGTGGACAAAAAACAAAGAAAGAAAACGAAAAGTAGATTTAAAGTCTACTTTTTTTGCTAAGGGTGAAAAATGGAAAAAATGAAAGAATTAATACCATATATAGTTATACTTATTCTTGTGATACTTTTAAAACTATTTATAGTGACACCGATTAGAGTTAATGGTACTAGTATGATGAATACTTTACATCCTAAAGATATAATGATTTTAAATAAAACCGCTTACCTTACTAAAAATCCAAAGAGATTTGATATAGTAGTGGTACGACTAGAGGATGAAGATATTATTAAAAGAGTAATTGGTCTTCCTGGAGAAGTTATTGAATATAAAGATAATACTTTATACGTAAATGGTAAGAAAGTAGAAGAAAAAGTAAAAGGTTTAAAGACTGCTGATTATAAGAGTGAAAAGATACCAGCTGATTCTTATCTTGTAATGGGGGATAATAGAGAAGCATCTTATGATGGAAGAGCTTTTGGATTTATTAAGAAAAAACAAATATTAGGTAGAACATCTTTAGTAATACTTCCTTTTAATAGAATAGGAAATAAAAATAAATAGTTCTTTAATAGTAAGGAACTATTTTTATTTGATGGAGTGGAAAATATATAAATATAAAACGAAAGAAAATTATGATGATATTTTTCTTGAAAGTGATGGTAAATATCTTACTGGTCTTTGGTTTGAAGGGTCAAAATATGAAAATAAACATAGTAATAAAGAAACAATTTATACTGATTTACCTATTTTTAAAGAGACTAGTCGGTGGTTAGATATTTATTTTAGTGGAGAAGAACCAGACTTTACTCCGAAATATAAATTACCGGTTTTAACACCTTTTCGGAGACAAGTTATTGATATAATGTTAAAAATACCATATGGAAAAACAACAACTTATGGTGATATTGCTAAGGAGATTGCTAAAAACAATAATATTTCTAAAATGTCTTCTAGAGCAGTTGGTAGTGCTGTTGGTTGGAATCCGATTTGTTTAATAATTCCTTGTCATAGAGTGATTGGTAGTAATGGAAATCTAACAGGATATGGTGGTGGACTAAATAATAAAATAGAACTATTAAAAGAAGAAGGTATTAGTCTAGACAAAAAAGAAAAATAGTATTGCTACTATTCTGTAATTCTTCCTATTCTAAATTGATAGATAGATTTATCCCCAATAACGGTTTCTTTTAAGTTAGCTTCAATACCTTTATATTGGAAGTATTCAGAAACTTTGGCGCCATCTTCTTCTTTATTAGTTCTTGTTCTAATGATACTATCATACATATTAGTAACGTCTTCATCAGTTAACTCGCTATTATTTGCTTGCATTGCTAGTTTAATTATCTCTTTAGTATCATCATTTTCTTCTTTATAATAAATAGTCATAATTTCTACTTTCTTGTTTTTTACTTGAAAAACATAAGTTATATTATTAGTTGTATACTCGTAAAGAGTATCTTTTTTATTTATTTTATCTTTATCAATTTTATATTTATCAAGTTTTTTTGCTGTTAATAACTCATTATAACTACTAACTAGCTTGTCAATGCTGACACTTTTAATGGTTTCTAGTTTAGTCATTTCCTCAAAATCTATCTTTTGGTCTTCTTTTTTCTTATTATTTAGATAGGTTTTAGTTACTACTGTACCGAGAAAATAGGCGCCAGCTCCTAGGACAATTGCTATTATAATAACAAGTATTTTTTGCTTTTTGGTTAATTTTTTTCGCTCTTTTTTTGGCTTTTTATCTTTTTTCTTTTTAATCACTTTACTTCACCCTAAAGGTAGTATAACATATTTCGAAAAAAACTGTTCATTTTCTTTATTTTTATGTATAATATTACTGAAAGGAAGCGGAGTATGTATCTTTCTAGTATTAGGAGTATTGATTTACATGGAATGGACAGAATTACTGCTAAAATAACTGTTGATGAGTTTATAAATGATTTGATAAGATTAAGAGAAAAAGAAGGGGTAATTGTTCACGGAATTGGCACAGGAGTATTGAGAAAAGAAGTAAGTGAGTACTTACGTCATGATAGACGGGTGTTAGAATATAAGCTTGATTTTATGAATCCTGGTTGCACAATAATTAAACTTAAAGATAATTTGACAAAATAAGCAAAAAGATGTATAATATGAGCCACAGAGGAGGGGATTTCAATGTATACAGAAGAATATGATAAACGGCCATTTCCGTTTAGAGATTTTTTACTAAAATTTATTATTATTGTTATCTTTGCTTTGTTTTTGATTTGGTTAATACCAAAGTTCACTAGTCCAAAGACAAAAGCAACTGAAACAACTTCATCAAAGGTATTCCAAAAGAACCTTGCAACAATGAAACAAGCAAGTATAGATTACTATAGTAAGAAAGCAAATTTACCAGTAGATGGTAATAAAGAAGTTATTACATTACGTCAAATGATTAGTAAGAAAATGTTATCAGCATTTACTGATAATAAAGGAAAAGCTTGTAATGTTGATAAAAGTTATTCAGAAATTTACTCAGAAAATGGTGAGTATGTTTTAAAGGTAAAATTAAAGTGCAGTGATGAAGAAGATTATGTTTTAACTAAAGTAGGAAGTTATTCATACTGTAGCACTGAAGCCTGTGAAAAGGATCTTAATAAAACTGATGAAAATGCCAAAGATTCTACTAGTACTCCTTCTACTGATGATTCTAGTAATAATAGTACTAATAAGACAGATAATACAGAAAAGACACCAACAACTGATAATAAACAACAAGAAACTAAGACTGATAACAATACAGAACAAAAAACAGTTACTTATAGTTATGAGTATCAGAAAACAGCAGCTGGAGTTTTCTCTGAATGGTCCGATTGGTCAGGTAAAGAGAAAAATAGCGATAGACTTAAAGAAATAACTTGTGGTAGTACTGATAGTAATTGTTTAAAAGAAATAAAGATTTCGACTGCTAGAGAAGTTATTGGTAAGACACCGCTTGGAAATAATATTGTAGCAACAGTTAGTTATTATCAAGTAAGAACAAGAACTTATACTCCAGGAGCAACTGATACAAAATGGAGTAGTGCAAATGATCAATCTCTTATTAATGCTGGTTATAAAATGACTGGAAATAAGAAAGAGATAAATTAGGGGAGAGGATAAAAAATGAATAATTATATAGAATATTATCAATTTCATGAAAAGGATAAAGATGGTAACGACGTATGCATGTATTGCTTTGTTAAGTTAAATGCAGGCAATATAACATTTCACTTTACCGATGATTTTGGGGAAGCACTTGATGAGTTAAGAGAGTTTGCTTATAACAATAATATATATAATCCAGCTGACTTACTTGAGTCAGACAAATTACATCTTCAAGTTAGTAATCAAAATTTCCGTGACTTTCTATGGAAAAAATATAGATGTACAACTGAAGCGGTAGATAATTTTCATGATAGTATTGGGGAAGATATAGTAGTGCCAAACAAACTAGATTTTGCAACTATATTAAATAGTAAAGCTGTTATAAATGGTACTCCAGAAAATGAAGAAGAAAATCCTAAAAAGGCTGAAAGAAAAGCCAAAAGGGAAGCTAGAAAAAAAGCTATTAAAGAAAAAGGCTTCTTTGGTTCTATTAAAGAAAAACTAGGGAATTATATAACAGAAAATGGTATAAAGAAATTTGTTATAAGAGCAGGCTTAATTTTTGGAGCTATAACAGCTCTTGGAGTAGGTGCAGGTAAACTTAAAGCTTGTGGTAGTAAATCAGGTACAACTGATGACTTAGTAGTTGAATATAATAATGATGATGATAATAACTATACTTATAATAAACATATAGATCCTGAGCAATATGCTTATGATGGACAAGATCCACAGGATTTAGTTGATGATGATAAAGATTTAGTCGATATGGTACCAACTGTTACTCCAACTCCTGATTACTCTAAATTTGATGACTGTTTAGCTAACAGTGACGCTGTAACTAAGAATTATATGAATAAGTTTAGATATAATCTAAAAAATTTCAATAGTTTAGCAAGAAACTATGTTGATTCTAGTAAGAATAGTCGTCTAGGATTAGATACTTCTGATTATACAGTATTACAAATGGCTTTGTTAGGAGAAAACTTTGGTGATAATGTAACTAATGTTTCTAAATATTGGAATTATAGTTATGAAGATTATAAACAAGTTAATAGCCAAATTAAGCAATTAGCTACTGTTCAGAAGGATACAACTGGTTTTTCTAAAGTATTAAAAAATGCTGATGATCAAGCATTCTATGAAAAATATGAAAATTTAATCATTGATTTAAATAGAACTACTGATGATGATGAGAAAATTGAAAAAGCAGAAACAATTTTAGCACAAATTAAAGAAGACTTTAAACTTGCAGATAATCTTGCTGGTAAAGAAAATTTATTTAGAGGAAATTCTAAATATATTGCTACTATGCCATTAGTAAGAAGTTTCTATGATAGAGCTAAAAATTGTGGTTATGATAATGCTATAGATTCGACAGAAATGGCTGAATTAAGTCAAGCTTATAAAACAGTTGTAAGAGAAAATATTACAGCAGCATTAAATTCAGTTAAGGTAAACTTTAATGCTAGTCCAAGTTATACTGACTTTGCTGAAGCTATTAAAAGTGAATTAGAAGCAAAGAATTTATATGTAATTGATGATACTCGTGATATAACTGATACTGCTTTATATCAAAAGAACAAAGAATTACCACATAAAGTTGTAGTTGCCGAAACTACAGAGACAACAACTGAACCAGTTGTAACAGAAACTGCTTCTGATAATTATGATTACTATGCTACAAGTACAGCTAGTGACAATTATACTTATACAGATGATACCTCTTCTAGTGATTCTGATACAAGTTATGATGACTCATCTTCTGATAGTTCATCTGACGATACTAGTAGTGATGATTCTTCATCAGATACTGATGATAGTGATTCTAATGAAGATGACAATACTAATGAAGACCAAGACGATAATAGCTCTGAAATCGACGGAGACCAAATTATTGAAGGCGATGAAGGAGAAAATGAAAATACTAACACTGATAATTCTTCTTCAGATGATACAACTACTGATGATGACCAAATAATTGAATCAGAAGAAGATATTGCTGGTTCTATTAATGACACTATAAATAGTGGTGGAACTGCTGAAATACCAGATGGTTGGCAAATCGATGATGATTATAAAGATGGTAATACTATCGATGGTAGTGTTAGTGATATAACTATTGAAGGAAATACTGATACTAGTAGTGGTGATATCTCATCAGCTGAAGAAGAAGTACCTACTTATGAAGAAAATAATACTTCAGATGTTGCTACTTATTCAACTGATACTTATACTGAAGAAACACCAGTTTATGATGATACTGCTACTCAAGATGTAGAAACTTATTCAGATGTATCTAGTTATGATGAAGGTACAACTTCAGATGTAGATACTTACTCAACTGATACTTATACTGAAGAAGCTCCAGTTTATGAAGGAGAGGTAGCATCAAACGAGGATAATAATGACCAAGTAGTAGCAAGTATGACTCCAGATGCTGTAGTTGATCAAGTATTAAGTTACAATGCAAATGGTATTAATGCTGTACCAGTTTACGATGCTAATACAGGTAGTTGGCATGCACAAATAGTAGATGAACCAACTCAAAATGAGAATGTATCTCGTATTTCAATGTAGAAAATTTTAAGGGATTTTATCCCTTTTTTTTGTTTTCAAAATATGGTATACTTTTATCAGAATAGAGAATAGTGGGTGAATAAAATGGGTAGATTATCAGTTTTATTAGATGGAGATGGAACTAAAAAAGAAAGAATAATAGCGCCATCTTATTTAACAGAAGAAAAAATTAATGAAGTAAATAACTTTCTAATAGAAAATAATAATTCTTTAGAAAAAGGCTATGTTGATGTTTTATCTGCTTATTTATTACAGGTAAATGGTTATTTTAATCAACTATTAGTTCGTGGTGAAGAAATAGTAGGACAAGATGGTCTTAAAGAATATAAAGAACAAGCACAGAAACTAAATGAACAGGAAAATGATAAACGTAAGAATAATTTAGAAGAAGTCTTGAAAAAATATAACGAATTATATAAAGCTTGTGATGCTTCTATAAAACAAGAATTATCAAAGAATCATGAAAAGAAAAAATTAGCAGAAACAGTTTCTACAATAAATGATTTATTTTCTAAGATTGATGTTTCCTTTGTGGAAGCAGATACTAGTATAGATTCTGTTTTAGCACCACTTGTAGAACTTTATAAAAAAGCGCTAGGTGAGGAAGATAAGAATAAACTAGCTACGCTTACTTTACTATTAGATGAAGAGAAAAGAATACTAGCAAATGATAAAGAAAATCGCTTTATAGAAGCGATAAAGGCGGCTTCAAAGGAAAAGGTATTTGATTTATTTGATAAAATAAATGACCAAATAATTGGTAAAGAGTATAAAAAAGTAGATGATTTGCTTTATGCTAAATATAAACTTGAGAATAGTGGTTGTTACTATGCTATCATCAAGAATGGTGATAAGGTACTTAGTGAAGAGCAAGACTTTAAAACTTTTACTAACTTCGTTATGAGTCAAGAAGAAGTTGATAGAAACTTAAAGATTATGATTAACAATATTATCGCTTATTATGATTTGAACGAATATACAAGATATATTGAAATGATTTATAAAAAACAAATGACCAAAGAAGTAGATGATTCTATCGCTCAATACAAAACAAGACTTACTACTATGGAAAACGTTTTGAAAAGTCAGTTAGAATTCATGGATGATATAGCACCTATCTTAAATGGTAAGACAAGTCCTAAATATCCTAACATTTTCTATAATGATGCTTTAGTAAAAGACTTTTATCCAGTATCCCTAAATGAAACTAGTTTAATAAGTGATGAAGTAAAAGAACAAAGAAAATTAATGGTTCGTTTAGCAGATGATACCGTACCTAATAAGATAACAACTAAAGATGCTTTAACAATCATCTATGGTAGTAAGATAGCTAATGATTTAGTAGAAGAATTTCAGCTACCAATTGAAGAAGAAATTGCTCCTAAACCAGTAATTCAAGAAGAAAAAAAGGAAGAACCAACTAGTAAAGTTATCTCAATGACTACAAATTATCAAAAAATAAGTGATTATATCGCTACTAGAAAGAAAGAACTTAACTTAATAAGTATTAATGGTGATAGTAGTGTTAAAGTATCTGAAAATAAAGAAACAATGTATCAAAATGTAAATACTATCTTTGATTTGAATGTAGCTGCTGCTATATCTGATAATCAATATAAAAATGGTCAAGGAATATTTGCTATTACGCATTATTTACAAACAGGAGAAGCTAATAGATTTACTTCTAGTTTTAATGCTAGAAACTTAGCAACTAGTGTTAAACCAAATGCTTATACGTCTTTATTACTTGAAAATATGATTAAATCATTTGCTGGTAGTGGTAAGAAGTCAGCCGAAGATGCAAGTTATATGGAAAAAATGCAACAAATATTATCTTTTGTTAAAGATGAATTGTCAAAAGAAAACTTTTCTGCTACAGATATGCGTACTAGATTTTTACAAAGTGATAACTTATTACAAGAAGCTATTAAAAAATTTGATTATGACTATTTAGATCCAACTAGTGAGAATTCTAAGCTATTTGATCAAGCAATTGAAATCGGTGTAAACAATAATAATCAGTCAGCTTTAAGAATAAAACAAGCCTTGACAGATATCAAAACAATTGCTAAAGATGAGCTTTTACCGCAAAATACACAGAGTCAAGCACTAGTTGCTTAAAAAAGTTCAATTTACTACTTGTATATTTTCGAAATATGTTATATAGTAGTTATAGAAGTTCAGATATAACTTCTAGTCATTATATTTCTTTACCACCTTGTTTACAGTTCGCCCAGAGTTAAACCGGGTCTGAGATAAAAATGACTTTTATGACAAAAAAAGGAAGAGAACACTCTTTACTTCTCAAATATAGAAGTAAAAGCTAGTGCCTTTTCCTTTTTTTGTGGTTACACCGTATTCATAATTATGAAGAATAAAAATACTTTTAACAATAGATAAACCTAGTCCAGTACCGTATAGATTTCTCTTATGTTTTTTCGCTGATTTATAATATTTATCAAAGATATTTTCTAAATCTTTTTCATCGATACCTTTACCACTATCAATAACTTCAATCTTATATCTATCATTAACCTTAGAAATATTAACAATAACTTTCATATCATCACCAGTATAGTTGATAGCATTGATAATTAAATTGTAAAGAACTTGTTCAATCTTCTTTTGATCAGCTTTTATAATTAATTTCTTGATATTAGTATGTTTAAACTTAATTATATAATTATACTTTTCTTGATAGATAGTAAATCTTTTTAAAATGTTATTAACTAATATAATTAAATCAAATTCTTCGATATTTAAACTATCCATTGATTGTTGTAGTTTGGAAAGCGTTAAAATATCGTTAACTAAAAGAGCAAGTCGATCAGTTTCTTCAATAATGATATTTAAATTAGCATCTCGTTTTTCTTTATTATTATAAGTTAAATCTCTCACCATCTCCGCATAAGCTTTTATCATTGTAAGAGGAGTCTTTAAGTCGTGTGAGACATTTGCTAGTAAATCTCTTTCTAACTCTTCGGTTTTAGAAAGTTCAATCATCATTTCATTTAAAGAATTGTTTAAGTCTTTAATTTCTAAGATATCACTATTACTATTAAATTCTTTTTTCATCTTCCCTTTAGCGATTAAAGAAGCTTTTCTAGAAATATCAACAATCGGGTTAGATAATCTTTTAGAAATAAAATAACCAATTAATAAAGAAGAAGAGAGAATCAAAATACTAATAATTGTTAATTGCTCTTTTAGTATCTTAGCGGTTGAATCAAGCGGTTCTAAGGAAGTAGATAAAAAAGCGTATAAATTATCATCTAACTTAATTGCTTCTAAAATAGTTTTATTAGCAAATTGTGGGTTCTGTAAGTTATAAGTTGCTTCCTTTTGACTGCTATTAATAAATTCTTCCTTTAATAGACTTTTACTAAATAAACAATTACCACTAGAACTAGAACGATATAGAGTAGAATTACTAGAAGTTATTTCAATACATAAATTTTCTTGATAAGAAATTTCATCTAACGTGTTATAAATATTTTCACTTTTATAACCAGTAAGTAACTTTGTAGCAATCTGCTTTATATCTTTTGTTTTGGTGTATTGATAATACTTATTAATAAAAATTACTTGAAAGAGCCAGAGAAAAACAATAATTATTAAGGAAAAGATAATTAGATATTGCCATATCTTACTTCTTAAACTATTTTTCATCATTAAAACGGTATCCTATTCCACGAACAGTTTCAACTAAATCACGATATTCACCAAGATGATTTCGAAGCATTTTGATATGAGTATCGACGGTTCTATCATCACCAAAGAAATCATAACCCCAAATATACTTTAATAACTTTTCTCTGTTAATAGCAATCTTTCTGTTTTGAATAAAATATTCTAATAACTCAAACTCTTTTGGAGTAAGATAGACTTCTTCATCTTTAATCATAACAGTATGTTCTAGAAAATTTACGAATAAATCTTTATAACGATAGTTTTCTTTTTTCGTCGAAACGCGGTTTAAAATAGCTTTAACTCTTGCTACTAATTCCTTAGGAGAAAATGGCTTGCAAAGATAATCATCTATTCCTTTATCAAAACCAGTTAGTTTATCAATCTCTTCTCCTCGTGCAGATAAAATGATAGTAGGGACTTTCTTGCTATTATCAAGTTCCTCTAAAAGAGTAAAACCATCCATATCTGGCATCATTACATCTAAAATCATTAAATCGAATTTTTCATTTTCTAATAATTCTTTCGCTTCTAAACCATCTTCTGCTTGAGATGTTAGATAACCTTCATTATTTAAATACTCTACAATAACATCTCTTATATATTCTTCATCATCAACAACTAATATTTTAATCAGCTAAACCACCTCACTTGCTAGTATAACTTATTTCTGTGAAATTGTGGTGAAATTATTTAAATATTTCTTTACTTGGTAATAGTTATAAATAGTAACAAAAATAACGTGAATACTAGTAGAAATAATATAGCCCCATAAACCTATTCTTAAAAGGGAGAAGAAAAGAAGAGTGATAGTTCTAATGATTGTTCCCGAAATAGTAGCTTTTAAGTTATCTTTACTTCTTCCCATTGCATCTAAAGAGAAAGCTAGTGGAGCTTGAATATACTGGAAAAGACAGATAGGAGCAAGTACTTGAAGATATAAACTGCCTTGATTAGTATGATACATTATTTGTAAGAAAAAAGTAGGCATTATAAGAAAGAGAATAGTAGCTGGTATGCCGATTAACAAAGAAAAAATAATCGCTTGTCTAATCTTATTTTTAGTATAGGTTATCTTTTTGTCACTAACTGCTTTAGCAATGACGGGTAGTAAAGCTTGTGAGATAGCTAGAGTAAAGAAAGAAGGTAATAACACTAAAGGTAAGACATAACCTTGTAAGATACCATATTGATTAAGAATAAAATCGGATGAATAACCTGTATATTTTAAAGCAGTTGTTAAAATAATTGGTTCTAAAAAATAGCCGATACTTCCAATAAGCCTTGAAAGAGTAGTAGGTATACTGATATCTAGGGCATCCTTAATATAAGATCTTTTAATATGAAACTCTTCTAAACGATAAGTAGCATTTTTAGGTAGAAAGAAAAATAAAACAAGAATAGATGTTAACTCACTAATTACATTTGACAAGATAACAACTGTTACTGTTATTTCTAATCCTTTAGGAAGAAAAAGCGGAATAAGAATAAACATAAGAGCAAGTCTGACAATATCTTCTAAGCAGTTCGAAAAGACGTGGGGAAACATTTTTTGTTTACCGAAAAAGTAACTTCTCACAATCGAAGAAGTAGAAGTAAGAGGAATAACAACGGCCATAGCAAGAATTGGTAAGTAAGCTCTTTCTTCTTGTAGTAACTTATTAGCAAGAATTGGTGCAAACAAAATCAGAAAAACAATTAGAAAAACATTGATTATTAGGGAAGTAATAAGTAGTGAAGAAATCAGTTTCTTGTTATTTCTTTTATCCTCTGCAACCATTTTCGATAAAGCGATTGGTAGACCAAATTGACCGAGTCCGATAAAAAGCGAAAAAGTTGGAAGAACTAACATATAAAGACCAATTCCTTCACTTCCCATTAATCTACTCATTACAATTTTAATAAACATTCCTAGTATTTTGGTAATAAAACCACCAATCATTAAGATAATAGTGGACTTAATAAATGTCTCTTTTTTCATAACTTTCTCCTTTGTAAATAAGATGTAAAAGTTTTTTAAAAAAAATATTATTCCTTTTCTTATGCTTAGGGTTTATGATATAGTTAATATAAGAAGTGTAAGAGGTGAATAAAGTGCAAGAATTAATTGATTTTTTAGCTAAGAAGGAAGTCTTAATCATTTTTATCATTTTAATGATTGCTATTTTTCTATATATAATTCTATGGGTTATCTCCTTTATAAAGAAGAAGAATGAAAAGAAAAAGTTAAAAAACAACACTCAGGAATTGACAAAATTAGCAGAACAAGTAAAGATTTTAGAAAAAGAACAAAGAGAAGTACTGCCACCTGTTTTTAGAATAAAAGAAGAAAAAGTTGATTTTCCAAAGATTATTAAACGTGAAAAGAAAAAAGAAGTGGAAAAAGTTGTTTCTATCAAGAAAGAAGAAATTAAGAAGGAAGAACCAGTTAAAAAAGAAGAACCTAAAGTAGTAGTTAAAGAAACTTTTGTCTCACCAGTAGCAACTTTGCCGGTTGTAACAGAAGTAATAGAACCAAAAAAAGAGGAACCTGCTATTACGAAAACAATTAACTTTAATGATTCTTTAGAAGAAGTAGAAATTTTAGATGTTACACCTAGTCCTGATGTAATAACATACAAAGATGAAGTTTATACACAAGAAGAAGCTAAGGAAGAGTTAAAACGTCTTGAAAGAGAATTAATTCTTCAAGATAAAAAAGAACATGAAGAAGTTATTACACCGGTTAATATAAAAGTAGAACCAAAAGAAGTTAAGGAAGTTACTAATGAAGAAGTAATTCCTGTTCTTGATGAAATGTTAGATAATGCAAAAGAAAATATTACACTAACTAACTTTGAACAAGACCAAGAAGAAAATGCTATTATTAGTTTAGAAGAATTACTTGAAAGAGGAAGAGTTATTAC
>JAQXHT010000087.1 GCA_029007415.1 bacterium | reverse complement strand
ACTCTCTTTTGCACCTAATTTATAAGCTTCTTTTACTTCAATTTTATCCATCATGCTACATATAGTTTGTAATTCATCAAAAGCTTGTACTTTTTCTACATCAAAAGTCATTGGGACACTATCTTTTACTTTTAAAAAATTATTTTTATAAATTTTATTTTTAATTTTTTATTTTATAAAAATTTAATCATTTACTAAAAATTGTTATTTTTCTCCTCTACTTCTCAAATTCGTTAAAATTATAAAATTTGTAAAATAACAAGTTATATGTCTTTTTTATAAAAATGTCTCAAAACTCATCCTTGTTCTTCTCAAAATGTATTATAAATAATAAACAAGACTCTCAATTTTGAATTGAAAGTCTTGTTTATTTGGCCAGTAATTTTTTACTTAATGATATACTTAGCAAGTTCTTTAGCTGCCTTTGCTGATTCCAGTTTACCACGTTCAATGTTTCGGCGCATGATTGGCAAGTTTCGCATATATTTTGCATTTACCATGCTACGTATGGCTTTGGGTTTAGAATGCATTGGCTCATCTAGACAAGGATTCCGAACCATTTTTTTTGGCTTGTTGCTCATTTCAAACACCTCACTTAAGTTTATGACGTTTGCTTCTCATTGTTACAGAACTATCTTGCTTTAACCTGTTAGCTTCATCAAGCTCTTTTTGCAGTGTTGGCAAAGCTCTTTTTTCTGAAGCAATCAGTTCTCCATACCGAGGAACATGTAGTGTAGCAATTGTAAAGCTGATTTTTGGCTTTTCACTAGTAAGTGTATATACCTCTTTGGGCGAATTATTTTCATTTATGCTTCCTCCTAAATTTAGGTTGTAAGCAAGTAAGCTGACCTTCTTACTTGATATGACTTTGTTAGTGCTGAACACAAATATCTGCAAATTCTGCATTATTCCACTAACCCGGACTATATAAACAGGCTAAGTGCCTGGAATTTATGGATTTATATTATCATTTTTTATGTAAAATGTCAATTTATATGATTTGACATATTGTGTTGCTAATACTTGCTCATAAGTAAATTTAAGCATCATTAGTTTTTTATCTTTTTCTTTATTAGAAATTGATTCTCCATTAGTATTAAGCATAAATTCTAGGTTATAGCCATATAATTCTAATGCTCTTAATATAATATCAACTTGTCCGTTTAATAAACTTAATGTAACAGGTTGAACTCTTTTTAAATAAAATGTTGCCTTTGTATCTTCTAAATTTGTCATTTCCTATTCCCTCCGCTTCTAATTTATATTTATGCAGCACAATACTTAATAGCATTTTTCATTCTTTATTACCTTTACCACATATTTTTAAAGTTCTTTCATCAAACTTTATATCAGTTAAATCTATATTAACAAGTTCTCCTAATCTAATACCACAATTAAGAAATACACATACTATTGCATAATTCCTTATTTTATTTCTTTGTTCAGAGTTTATTACTTTGGATAGCATTTTTTTGCTTTGTGATAGATTTAGGTATTTAGGTAATCTCTTACCAGTATTAGTTGATTTGTGATTTGCAGTTGGATTTCTGTTTATATGATTATTTGTTGATATAAATTTAAATAAGCCTTTTAATGATGCTAATTTCTTATTCCTAGATTTAGGTGTATTGTTCAGTTCGTATCTTAAAAAGAATAAGAAATTATCTATATCTTTTTCTATTAAATTATTCATATCATCAATAGTTATATCTTTTATTGATAATTGTTTAAAATCATCTATATTAAATTCTTTTGGATTTTGCTCTTTAAACTTTAAGTATCTGAAGAAAGTTCTTATATCGAAATAATCTTCTCTTACTGTTGTATTAGAATAATGCTCAATACACCTTTTGTAATTAAGATAGTTATTTAAAAACTCTGGGTTTTGTTTTTGATAAATTGAATACTTCACAATAAAGACCTCCTCAAATTCTCATCTTCAAATTGCTCATAGACAAAATCGAAGATTTTGTTTTCCATTGTTGAGATGATTTTAAATTTTGTTTTTGAAAAAGTAAAAGGTCTATAATTTTTATATAGACCTTTTACCAATTATAAAATTTTTGACCAATTATAAAATTTTATATAAGAATTTTTTATCTTATGTGATTTATTTTAGAAATTTTAGTTAGAAGCGGAAAATACAGATTTTAACTATATTTTTAAACAATAAACTATATACCTAAAATTTTAAAACGCCTTAAAATTGATTCTCGTGTGTCGATTTTTTGCTGTTATTTACAATGTATCTTTATATACTCAAAAATAGAGTTTTCATCAATTGTTACTACCATAACCCAAAAATAATTTTCAAAAATCTCATCATAATTATCATAAAGTTCTAATTCTTTAGATAGGTTATATGTCGTTAGTATCTTATATGCTTTTATTTGTTCTTTAGTTAGCCTTATAGTATCCTTTATCTCATTTATGTATTCCTCATCTATTTTTTCCTTTTAAGTTTCTATAATATTTATCTAATGCCATAGTATCCACCTCAACTTATTTATCAGTTTTTTCTATTTGTTTTTCTTAATAGTTTTTCATTTAATTTCTTCTCGTGTTTTATATGCCATTCATTTATATATTCTTGTTCTTCTTCATCATCGAACACTCGTTCTACTCCTGATATGTTTTGACTTCCACCATATATAATCGCCCATAAAGTAAAATCAATAATTAATAATATAATTGTTATTATTGTTACGAACATTTCTGCCTTCTCCTTATTTTTTTACAAGTAAATCTTGTATTATTGTTTTTTTATTATCAAATTAGTAAATGCAAATACTTACATTTACTAGCATTTATTCATATCAAACAAGAGTTTGCTATTACTCTTCATCTGTGAATTTTTGCGATTTTATCTTGAGGTATGTCTTCAAAAAAGTATTTTAAGAAGATTTTGGCGTGTTCTTTGAATAACGACCTGTGGATAAAGTCATAAATTTCAATTTCTATATATGGATCAATAGGATTTCTTCTAGTAGTGGAATTACTAATTGTACTTGTATTAGTTAGTAGTTCATTTACTGTGTCATCAATATGTTTTATCCTATGTCCAACTATTTCATTTTCGTATCTAAATTTTTCAGGATATAAAATCTTATATAGTTCATCATATACTTTAGGAGCATTGACATATATTTCTTCAAACTTGTCCATATTTTTCATTCTAAAATAGTACCTAATATATGTCAAATCAACAAGGAGGACCTCTTATAAAAACAATAAATGCAAAGCCTAAAATCAATTTTAAAGCCTTGCATACAACAACATATATAATTCTTATCTACAACATAAAATTCAAATAGGCGCATTTTAGAGCTACTATTTTTAATAACTAATAGTAAAGATATTCTACGTTCTATGATATTAATATAAGAAATATTAGAAGCGGATATAAATACACCCAAAACAAAACACCACCTAAACTTACAATTTTTATTTGTAAATTGGTGTAGTGTTGTTCATTAGTAAAATATAATCATTATAGATTTGGTAGATAATAGTTATCTAATATTATCTTTGTATAATCTAAAAATCTTAAATAGAAAATATATAAACATTACATACTAATCCATCCTTTCTAAAATTCAATTTAATCGTCTTTTGAGTTCTAGTAATGAAATTATAACTCTGCAAACTAATCGTTAGTTTATTAGACATTCTCATTCGTATTTGCATCATATTGGAATAATAGCTACATAACTCATAATGTATCTAATATCCATATATTTTAAAACTTTTAAATATTCTTGTGTATAGAATCTATAATTACTTATAAAATATGCTATTAATAATAACACTGATGAAACAAATCCAAATATAATATTTTTCTTTTTCATTTTTAAATTCTTCTAATCTCTTTATATTTTTTTATTAAAATCATACAAATCAATTTTTGTTTGATTTATACCATCCATTTTTACATATTTCTATTTTATCGCCGTTAATATATACATCTGCTGTTTCATTTTCAAAGTTAGCTCCACTATCATATTCGCAAGGTATAACAAGTTTTCCATTTCTATTAACATAACCATATTTATAAATTGGGTTCATATTATCATATTTAGAAAATTTACCAACACGTGCCAATCCATCTGAAAATCCATATGTTTAATCAAATTGAAAATCTATTACAACGTTACTGCTTTTAGAAGCGGTACTAATTTAGCTTGAGAAGTTTTTGAGTATAGTTTACTACACTTTCCTTTAGTTCGTTATTATCAAACCTCGTTAGTAATCGCATATTATCTAATATACTATATATTATCATTCTTTCATCTATGTATTTAATATCAGCAAATTCTTTATAATACTTTTTAATATATGTATCTATATTTTTATAATCTTCAGGTTTTTGAAATGGGTTCATTTCTGAATTAGCCCATTTCCAAGGCTCATTTTTACATCTATACAATAATCTAAACTCATAATCAATAGGTGCTGTCATAGCATTGTTGAAGTCTATTAGATATAAATTTTTGTCATTTTTTATAATGTTATCAAAATGTAAATCATTGTGTATGAAGGCAAATTTATTATTTTTTAGATATTTGTCATAGTAAGTGAACAATTGTTCTATTAGTTTTTGTTCCTCAGTAGAGAAGTATTTTTTTGTTTCTTTATAGTAATCCTGTATTTGCGATTTAATATAATTTGTCCAGTTATATGGCTCACATTTTGATTTATGTATGTCTTTAAGTATATCTATCAATTCTTTTATTGCCGCTTCTTGTTCAGTTTCATTCATCTTATACCAATAATACTATAAGGATTTACCTTCTATTTTGCTAATTATTTCATATACAGAATCTACAATTGTTTTGGTGTTATCATATTTATATAGTTTAGGTATATGTGTTGAATTAGAATTCTCTATATAGAATAGATTTTCCTTTTCAAATTTTTCTTCTTTACCATTACCACAGACTTTTATAATGTATCTATCATCTATATCAAATAAGTCGTTATTAAATCCTGCATTTACTTCCGTTATAGTGTGTAAATTATTCTCAAATATTTGTTCATTATTATTCACTATTCTTTCTGCTATTTTTAATCTTGTTTTTCTTAAATCTTCTATAACTTCAAACATCTCAAAACATACTAAAGGCAACTTTTTGAAGTTCTAGTAGAGCCATATAACTATAACCTTTTCCTCTATATTTATCTTGAATTACAATTCCAATACTATTTATTCTATTATCAAGATAGTAATAGACCTCTCCAATAGGTTCTGATATTGAATTATCATAAATATACGCAAAGTATTTATCTGGTTCTTGATTAATCCAGTTATTATACCAAGCTATCATTTCTTCATTACTTTTTGTTATAGTACATGCATTCCATTCATTTTTGTATTTTCAGAAGCGGAAGTTATATAATCCATTCTCCTGTTTCTAAATTTATAAAGTCAGATAATGTAATTTTTCCTTTAAACTTGTCGCCATATTCCATTGCTTTTGTTTGATTATCTAACTTAAACGATATATTATAAAGTTTTCCAGTTTTAGTTTTTTGAATCATATTGTTTTTCATAAAATATGATAATATTTTCTTATGCCCTTCTATATCATCGCAATTTAAATAGAAACAACAGACTCCACTATCATCTGTTCCGTGTGGGTTTAATCCAAATGAATCTGGATTGGTATGTTTAGCTTCTGCAACAATTCCTTGTTCTACTGCATCAGCACATAGTTTCTTTATATAATTAATGTCATCACTTTCTTTAAAGAAATACATCCATTTTCCTACTTTGTCTTGTATTATATTTGAAGTATCTCCAATATAAAAAATCCAACCTAAATTAATTTGTATTTTCATTCTACATTTCTCCTTCAAACTTTTTTATAATCTTATATGTTTCTCAATAACATTTAATTTTTCTCCGTCAAATTCAACAATGAAATATACTCCGTCTGGGATTCCATCATTATTTATATTTTCAGTCATAGATCCTACTACATAATAAGGTATTCTATCTTCTATAATTTTCTTTGTCCAATGTTGATGTCCTGAAAATACCGCTAATAAGTTCTTATCATCTTTTAATATTTCTTTTAACTCTTTTTTGTTTCCTAGTAATGCAGTTTCAGGGCAACTTTCAAACCACCAATTACCTTTCATCTCGTCTTCTGCTACTCCGAAATGAACACATACTATACTTGGTAAATTATTCTTTTCTAAATCGTTTTTTAGCCATTTTAAATCTTCGTCTGATATAAATTGTGTCTTAAATATTCCACCTTCTGCAGTTTCCATTTCATTATTTACAAATGTTTCTAAAATAATTATGTGCATAATGTAAGTCTGAAAATATAACTATTCTACTCTTACTCATATTTTATCCCTCACTTATAATTAATTACAATAATGTTGTGCTCATTATATCATAACATTTTATATTTGCAATCCATCCAATCAACGCAAATATAAGCCTTACAGCTGAAAAAAGAGCATAAAACAAGTCAAGCTCTAGCCTAGTTATATTTTTTATTATTTTTGCCATATTTTCAAACTTATTTATTAAGTATAATATTACATCATAGAAGCGGAACTTTTGAAATAAAAAACAGCAGAACTGAGATATAATCCCAGTTCTGCCGTGCCTTCATTTCTTAATCACCATTAAATGTCAGGAGAAATCAGGCTTCTTTTTCTTTCCACGATGATAACTCCCGTTTTAATAGCTTCATCTACGACATAGTTGAAAGAAACAACGTCGATGAGATCAGCATTGTTGCGGAGATATTCCTCCAGATTGAAAAAGACGTACTCGTTCATTGTGCCGTATTCCGCATAGGTCAGTTTAACTTGCGTAAGTTCCTTGGTGTTCTCCGTCATCAGCATAAGCTCTGCATTAACAATAGGCTGTCCACCGTTTACTGCCCGAGCCAACGTTTTAACGTATTTGCCTTTGAGCGTGATTACCTTTTCTGTACCGTATGCGAGCTCCTCGATAATGATGTTTTTCATAGTCTTACGACCTTTCTTAATATTATTTAGAAGGCTCTGTTTCCATATTTATTAGCACAATGTGCTTACAAAAAGGAAACAATGCAATTGTATAAAAACCTTCCATACTATTATTATAGCGTTTTATGTAAATTTTGTCAAATTTTTACCGTTTTCCACAGAAATAAAGATTAAACTTTTTTAGTAAATACAATTTTTCATAAATATAAAAATTTATCTTCAATTTTTGTATTTATGAATTTACTTCTTTTTTAAAACGCAAAATACCTTATCCAAAAAATTGTTACTAGATAATGGTTTTTAATAAAAAAGAAGAGCTTTCACTAGAGAATGAAGGCTCTTTTAATAAACAAAATCGAATATTTTTTTCTTCCCAATAAATATATTTTTTATAGTTTCAAAAATATTCATATTTTGTTTTTTACATGTATCTATAATACTTATTGCATTACAATAATATTTGCAATAATCTAAATTTCTAAATCCTCCTGCAATTTTTAATTTTGTTTTTATTTTTCTTAATCCCCTTTCTGCTAAATTATTCGTAAAATCAATTCTAAAATCGGTTAAGAATCTTAAATGATCATCTACATATTCTTTTAATCTTGTTATTAAACACCTCTCACTATCATAATATTTAGATTTTTCTTTTCTATAATCTTCTTTAAATTCATTTTGCCATATCTTTAATAATTCTAAATATTTTTCTTTTGCTTCAAGATATTCTTTTTCTTCAAATGCTTTTTTTCCTTTTATTTTATGCTCATCTACTTTATCTCTTAATTCTAATAGATAATTCATAAAATCTTTTATGCATTCTCTTTTATGTATTTCATATTCTGCTTTACAATATCTCAAAATATGGAAATTACATTCTGCTTGTTTAGATTGTATAAATGATGCATGTATTTTGTTATGGTCATGGCACACTGTTCCTATATACCTATCTAATATTCCCATTTCTTTAAAACTTTCTAATTTTCTATTTTTAAATGCCTCAATTATACTTAAGTATTTTGTAAACACTCCTATTGCACTCATTATTTTTCCATTTACTGTTATTGGTGTTTCATCCTCATTAATTACGGGTTGCTTTAATATTTCCTTTTTTATTTTTTCTAATGTTGCTTTACTTTTTTTGCCAAATTGTTTCATAATATTTCCAACTGTTCCTTGACTTATTTTTATTTTATTGTCACTTAATAAACCTAAAAGTTCTACTGTCTTTTGGTTTGGCATATTACAATATGAATTTAGATATACTGCTAATGATTTAATTCCTTCATCATAATTAATGATACTTTTTACATTACTTGGAAATTTTGGTTCGTACTCTTTATTACAACATGGACATTTTGTCTTTTTTCCTACATATTGTGTTGTATGAACTATTATTTCAATTGATATTAAATCTCTTGCAACTTCTTCTGTTTCTACTGTTTTGCATCCACATGCACATGTTGCAACTTTTGATACATTTACTACTTTATCTGGATTTTTACATACTACTGGTGCTGATCTTTTATGACCTTTTTCTCTTCCTGGTTTTCTTTCTGATTTTACACGATTATTTTGTACAACTTTTTTAAAGCCATTTGTTGATGATGGCTTACAACTATTACTACTGTCTTTTTTTAAGCTGATTCTCGCAAGACTGAATTTTTCTTCGTACATTTGTAATTTTTTTTTTATTTCTGCATTTTCTATTTTCAAAGTTTCACATTGTCCACGATAATCATTTTTATCTAAATCATGAATAACTTCATCTTTTTGTTTATTTTGTTGTTTTAATAATTTATTTTCTTTTTCTTTTAATTCATTTTCTTTTTTTAATTTTTTATATTTTTCTTCTAACTCCTTATATTGTTTTTCAGAATAAAACATGTAAAATCACCTCTTTTCTTTATGCACTTATTATACTACAAATACCTAAATAATGCACGTTACAAGTATGTAACAAAAATATTACATTGTCATATTAAACGTAAGCATTATTTCAAAAATTTTTTATTTTAAAAAAGAAAAATAAAATAAAACATACTCTATAAGGCGTATAATCCTTATATGAATATGTTTTATTTAACAAACAATTTTTTTAAAAATTTATTTTAAAAATTTATATTAAATTTTGATTACAGAAATATTACACACAACTGGCTTTAATAGATTTTTTTATTAAAAACCATTATCCAGTAACTTAAACTTAAAGTTATAATTGAGGTATAAGAGTAAAAGCAAAAAAAGGGAGGAAAAGACAAATGAAAAAAAGCAAATTAAAAACAATATTAATATTATTAATTATAATAGTATTATGTTTAAGTGTAGGAGTATATGCAGGATATGCATTATCAGCAACAGATGTAAGTTATACAAAATCAGATGGAACAACACTAAGCGTAAAAGCAGCATTAGATGAGTTACGTGCAGGATTACCAACAAAATCAATAGGAGATGAAGTAACAGTAGGAGGGGAAAAATTTTATGTATTAGGATGGGACAATAATAGAGATACAGTAGATTTAATTGCAAAATATAACTTGAATTCAAGTGGAACTGCCCAATCATCATCAAGTGTAACTGTTGTATTTTCAAGTACAAATTATTGGTCAAGTAGTTTTACAAGTTCACCATTTAATTTAAATGATGTTATTGGATTTACATCAACAGATGCATTAGGAAAGTCAAAAAGTTATGGAAGAAGTAAAGGAGCAGTTGCAAGTAGATTATTATCTTTTGAAGAAGCAAAAGCGTTGCAAACAAAAGAAAGGTCAAATACAAAAATAGCAACAATGTTATGGGGAAAAGAAAATACAAATGGCTACTTATATTATTGGCTTGGCTCTGCTTACAGCACTAGCGGCGTGTGGGGTGTGTACGGCCGCTACGGCACCTTGGACTACGGCACCTATAGCATTTCGGGCGGCGATGGGGTTCGCCCAGTTATAACAGTCTTAAAATCTAGTATATCTTAAAGCTCTGCAAGAGCTTAGCTAGGT
>JAQXHT010000086.1 GCA_029007415.1 bacterium | reverse complement strand
TTTAAAGATGAATTAAACTATTTGAAAAATGAAGACATCAAGAAAAGTGCAATGGAACTAATCAATTTGTTACCTGATTATTTCTTTCATGAGGCAGCATCTTCTACTGGAAAGTATCATCCTAAGTATGCTTTAGGAGAAGGTGGCCTGTTAAGACATACTAAAGCAGCTTGTTATATTGCACATGAGTTGTTAAATGACCCAGCGATTGGGGAGAAATATACATCTCGTGAAAAAGATTTAATGATAGTAGGTTTAATAATGCATGATGGTTTAAAAAGAGGAGTAAAAGAAGAAACATATACTAGATTTGACCATCCATTATTAGTAGCAAACTTTGTTTATGAAAATAGAGAAAAAGCAGGTATTAGTGAAGAAGAAGCATTATTCTTAAAAGAAGTAATCTCATCACATATGGGACCTTGGACTAAAGATTATAATGGTAACGAAGTATTACCTTATCCCAAAACTAAGTACCAGAATTTTGTTCATATGTGTGATTACTTAGCTAGTAGAAAAGGTTTACTTGTACCTTTTGATAGTGCTAATAATGTATCATTAATATAAGAGGAACTAAAAATGGGAAAGATAATAGTAATTGAAGGAGTAAATGATTCGGGAAAAGAAACACAAAGTAAGCTACTAGCTAAAACTTTGAAAGAAGAAGGCTATAAAGTAGTAGAATTTTCTTTTCCAATGTATAAAAGCCCGACAGGGAAAATATTTAAAGAATGTGTTTTAGGAAAGAATAATAACGGTTGGTTTCCAGAGGGATACGAAAAACTAGATCCATATGTTGTTTGTCTTTATACAGCAGCTGATCGAAAATATCATAAAGAAAAGATAGAACGTTATCTAAAAGATGACTATATTGTAATACTAAATAGATATACTAGTTCAAATATGGCTCATCAAGGAAGTAGATATAACGATAGTGAAGAACGCTTTTTTATGTATCAATGGATAGATAAATTAGAGTATTGGTTATTAAGACTTCCTAAACCAGACTGTACTATTCTTTTAAAAGTACCAGCCAAATATTTGAATCAATTAGATGAAAAACAAGTATCATTTACTTTTCAAGAAGATATCTTTGACCAAGATTTAGTTTTAAAATCATATATTGAATTATCAGAATTATATAATTGGGATACTATTGATTGTGTAGCTAATGATAAAATGAAATCAGTAGAAGAAATTCATCAAGAGATAATGAAAATAGTAAGAATAAATTTAGAAAAATAGTTAATAATAGTGTTAGGTGATAAAAGTGGATTTATTAATTGTCTTAGTCAAAACACTATTTTTTTATTGGATTATAGTTTTAGTCTATCGTTTTATGGGTAAAAGAGAAGTTGGAGAGTTAAGTATAGTTGATTTGATAGTATCAGTTTTAATAGCTGAATTAGCAGCAATGTCGATTGAACAATATGATAAGAGTATTTTCTTAAGCTTAATTCCAATGATAGTTTTAGTCTTGCTCCAAATAATTCTTGCTAAACTATCTCTTAAGCATCCGAAACTTCGAACCTTACTAGATGGTAATCCTTCTATCATTATCGAAAAAGGAAAGGTAAATTATAAAGAGCTAGTCAAGCAAAGATATAATCTTGAGGATTTACTAACACAGCTAAGAGCAAGAGAAATTAAAAGCTTAGAAGAAGTTGATTATGCAATATTAGAAACATCGGGTAAACTTTCTGTCTTTCAAAAACAAAAAGGGAAAAGTGTTTATCCTTTAGCAGTAATACTTGATGGTGTTATTCAAGAAGATACATTAAAAGCGATTAAAAGAGATAAAAAATGGTTGGAAGAGATGCTTTTATTAGAAAATGTTTTATTAGAAGATGTCTTCTATGGCTTTTTTAAAGACCATCAATTATTTTTAATAAAAAATAGTGACTGTATCACTTAAACGACAAAATAAGTATAGAATAATATATAAAATAAGATAGGTGAAAATATGAAGAAATATCTTATCATTATTTTAATATTCATTCTAGGCTTATTTTTATTATTTGGAAAAAAATCTAAAGAGGTAGAGAAAATGGAAGAGAAAAGATTTATCTTTATATCTTATATAGAACTTGCTAAGTATTTAAATGATAAAGAAGAAACAGTAATGAAAAATACTATTGATGATATGATAAATCAATGTAAAGATTTCGGTTTTACCGATATAATCTTACAAGTTAGAAGTTTTTCTGATGCTATTTATTATTCTGATATTTTTCCTAGTAGTATTACTATTGTTGCTAAAGAAGGGGATAAATTACCTTTTGATGTGTTAGATTATTTTATAAAGATAAGTCACAAAAATAATATTCGTCTTCATGCTTGGATTAATCCTTATCGAATAAGAAGTAATTTATCAAAGGAAGAAATTAAAGATAATAATCCAGCTTTTAAGTATTTAAATACTAATAAAGTAGAGAAAAATGCTAAAGGTATTTTTTATAATCCTGCTGATGAAGAAGTTAGAAAGTTAATACTTAGTGGAGTAGATGAAATACTTGATAATTATGATATAGATGGCATTCATTATGATGATTACTTTTATCCAAGTGATACCATTGATTTAGAAAACTATAATGAGGCGAAAAAAGATAATCAAGATTTAACACTGCAACAATTTAGATTAGAAAATACTACTAAACTTATTAAAGAAACTTATGAACGAGTAAAAAAGAGGGATAAGAACATTTTATTTGGAATAAGTCCTGAAGGAAATATTACCAATAATTATGAAGTTAATTATATTGATACTAAAAAATTTGCTAGTGAAGAAGGTTATGTTGATTATTTAATGCCCCAGATATATTTTGGTTTCTTTAATTCTGTTAAACCATTTTATCAAACGGTTAAAGAATGGAATAGTTATATAACTACTGATAAAGTTAAATTAATACCTGCTCTTGCCTTTTATAAAGTTGGGTGTGAAGACTTATATGCTAAAGAAGGTCAATATGAGTGGGTTGAGTCTAACAATATAATAGCAAGAGAAGTACTAACTAGTAGACCATTATCTAATTATCAAGGATTTGCTATTTTTAGATATGATTCTATACTAAGTGATAATTTGACGGAGCAAGCTTTTAAAGAAAAAGAAAATTTAAAAAATATACTTAAAGACTAATTGTTATGTTATACTTAAATAGTAGGAGGCTTTAGATGAATAGAAAAGGATTTACACTAATTGAATTATTAGCGACGATTACTATTTTAGCAATGATTATGTTGGCGGCAGTTCCCAATATAATGAGTACCCTTGATAAGAGTAAAAGAAGAACTTATATAGAAGATGCTAAAAAGATGATTTCTCTTGCTGAATATAGATTGAGAAGTGATACTACTGTTAAAAGACCAAGTAATGGTCAAAGTGTTATCTTCTTACTTAAATCTATGGACTTAACTGATTTTAGTGAAGGACCAGAAGGTGGTCAATATGATACTAGTTATTCCTATGTTAAGTTAACAAATAGTGGTGGTACTTATGTTTACTATGCAACATTAATAGAAAATTATGGTGATAATAAACATCGTGGTGTAGTTAATCTAACAAGAGATCAGTTACTAAATGAAAATGCGATAAATAAAGTTAGTAAGTTAAATACAGTTCCAACAATATCAACTTCAGGAGTTGTACAAACCGTAAATGAATTAAAATAATCGAAAAAATAAATACTAGAAATTGACACAAAACGACATGATGTGTTATCATCAATATATGAAAATATGGAGGATGTTATGAGAAAGAAGAGAGCGAATCAAAAAGGTTTTACGTTAATAGAATTATTGGCAGTTATCGTTATTTTAGCTATTTTAATGACATTAGCTATTACTAGTATGCAAGGGTATATTAATGGTGCTAAGAAAGATACATATATAACAACTGCTCAACAATTTTTACAATCTGTAAGATTAGGAATTACTAATGGAGATTATACTTCACCAGTAGCAGGTGAGTGTACAGCTGTTCATATTAATAGTATTCAAACAGAATCTGGAGTAAATAATAGTCCATTTGGAAAATCACTTGTTGATTCACAAAGTTTCATTGTAATTTATAACTCTACTTCTACAGGTAGTGATAAGTTATTATATTACGCAGCAATGAATGATGAACAAGGTAATGGATTTGTTTTAACAGCAGAAGATTCTTTAGGGAGAAGTATTGTTAAAGTTCGTAAAGAAGGTGGCTTTGCCGGTACAACTTTACCTGCTAAAATAACTTCAACTCAATCTGCTAATCTTAATTTGCCAAGGGGAAAAGGTGCTAGTGTAGTTGCTAGTAGTTGTAAATTAACAAATATTGATGGATAGTAGAAAAAAATTATTAGTATAGTTATTTTATATATGACTATACTTTAAATTGACATTGAATGATAAAAATTGTCACTCATAGAATAATGGAGGATGTATTATGAATAAGTATAAAGTGAATCAGAAAGGTTTTACATTAATTGAATTATTAGCAGTTATCGTTATTTTAGCAATTTTAATGACACTAGCTATTACTAGTATGCAAGGATATATTAATGGTGCTAAGAAAGATACATATATAACAACCGCTCAACAATTTTTACAATCTGTAAGATTAGGAATTACTAATGGAGATTATACTTCACCTATAGCTGGTGAATGTACAGCTGTTCATATTAATAGTATTCAAACAGAATCTGGAATAAATAATAGTCCATTCGGAAAAGCACTTGTTAATAATCAAAGTTTTATAGTAATTTATAACTCTACTTCTACAGGTAGTGATAAGTTATTATACTATGCAGCAATGAATGATGCACAGGGTAATGGCTTTGTTTTAACAGCAGAAAATTCTTTAGATAGAGATATTGTTAAAGTTCGTAAAGAAGGTGGCTTTACTGGAACAACATTAGTTGCTTCTGGTGCTTCACTTCCGCTTCCTGGGGGTTCTACTACTTGTAAACTTACAAATATTGATAATTAATTTGTTAAAAAAGTCTCTAAGATTAGCAATGTCATTAACTTAAGGATATAGATTTTGAATCTGTATCCTTTTAAGATATAATAAAAAAGAGTAAAGAGGTAAAAATGAAGTATGTGATGTATAATATAGTTGAATTTAAAGAAAGTATTAATTGTAATGATTTAAATATTAGATGCAGAAAATTGGAAAAAGATTTTTCAAGAAACCGTAAATTAACACCTAAGGATTTAATATTATATACACTTAATAATCGAGGTAAAACAACTAAAATGGAATTATATGATTTTATACAAGAATATAATATTGAAGCTGTTAGTTCACCAGCTTTGTTAAAACAACGTGAAAAATTAAATGAAGATATATTTAAAGAACTTAATAAAGAATCACTAATTAGATTTTATGACAAATTTCCGCAAGAGGTAAAAACATATAAAGGCTATGTATTGGGAGCAATAGATGGTTCAGATTGTGAGGTTCCAAATACAAAAGAAACCAGAGAAAGATACAAATCGATAAATTCTAAAGATGAGGAACGAGTTGCAAGAATAAAATTATCAAATTGTTATGATATTATAAATGGCTATGTATTAGATACCGAAATAGCAGAATATAAACATTGGGAAATGGATTTAGCTATAAAAAATATTAAAAATACTAATTATATAACGAAGTATTTTCCAATGATTTATGTTATGGATAGAGGATATTTTTCACTTGCAACTATGTATCATTTTATTAATGACGATATAAAATTTATAATTCGTTTAAACAAAAGCTTTTTAAAGGCAGAACAAAAATCAATGAAATCTAATGATGAAATTGTAGAAATAAAATATCAATATGATCGAATAAGAAATTATAAAGATAAAGATGAAGAATTTTATAATTATTATGAAGATGGTAATACAATTAGCTTGAGGTTTGTTAATATTAAACTTCCAACAGTAGAAATTGAAACAATAATGACAAATATAAGTGAAAATAAACTATCTAGTGAAGATATTAATAAAATATATCAATTAAGATGGGGAATAGAAACTAGTTATCATGAATTAAAAGAAAGTATGCAAGTTACAAATATTTCAAGTAGTAAAGATACAATTATAAAACAAGAAATATATTCACAAATGACTGTATATAATATAGTGCGTAGTATAGCGAATGACCTTAATACTCAAATAAATCAAGAAGAATTTAAACATCCAATGAAAGTTAATTTTAATATGGCGGTAGGATTTGTAAAAAGGTTTCTTATAAAAATATTGATTGAAGAAAATAATGAAAAGAGAAATGAATTAAGTGATATTTTATTTAATAATATTTATCTCTTATGCAACAAAGTGCTGATGCAATATAGACAGTATCGAGAATTTATGTTACAATTTTATTGCTAGATATGAATTTAATATAGAATTAGAAAGTAGTGTTTGCAAACCAACTTGGATTCATATCTAGCAATAT
>JAQXHT010000085.1 GCA_029007415.1 bacterium | reverse complement strand
ACACCAATTCCTCTTATTAGCATTGTAACATTATGATCTAAAATTAAATTGTTTTCTTGTAACATCTTAAACATTGAAGTTATAAACTTTTTAGTATCAATCTCTTCTAGACCAATATTTGAAAATTCTTCTAAAATATTTTTAATATCAGTTACTAACTTTGCTTGATTAACTTCATTCTTTTTAATTGACATAGATAAAAGACAATTTGCTACTTCTTGATAGTCCTCAGTAATAATCGCTTTCATACATTTATTTAATAAAGCT
This sequence comes from bacterium, assembly GCA_029007415.1. GTDB lineage: Bacteria > Bacillota_I > Bacilli_A > RF39 > UBA660 > Onthousia. The sequence continues at coordinate 5,979 of JAQXHT010000085.1, read as the reverse complement.
TGATTTAATTTTGATAAGGTACCTACCATTCCCCAATCTAAAAAGTATATTTTATTATTATAAATAGTAATATTATCTGGATGAGGGTCGGCATGAAACAAGCCATCATCTAAAGCTTGCTTGATATAATTCTTACTTAACTCTTTAGCTATTAAACTTTTGTTATAATCTTCACTATCTAATTTTTCGATATTAGAAACCATTATACCATCGATGTATTCCATTACCAAAATATTCTTTGAAGATAAATTTTCTATTACTTTAGGTGCAACAACAAATGTTTCATTTTTATTATGTTGTTCAAAGAATAACATATTTTCTTTCTCTTTTTCAAAATCAAGTTCTAACATTGTTGATTGATATAATTCATCTAAGACTGATTCTAGGTCCATTATTTTTATGAAGTGATTAAGATGAAGAATTTTTACTGCTTCTTTTAAAAGTTCAATGTCTTGTTTGATTTCTTCTTCAATATGTGGTCTTTTAATTTTTAGGGCAACATAAGTATTATCTTTTAATCTAGCTTTATGAACCTGGGCGATTGAAGCAGAACCGATTGGTCTTTCATTAACACGTGAAAAGACACTTTTTACATCCTTATATTCTTTCTTTAAGATTTTTTCTATTTCTTCAAAAGGAAGGGGAGTTACGTTAGCTCTTAATTTAGATAATTCTTTGGCATAAATATCTGGAATTAAATCAACTCTTGTGGATAAAATTTGACCAATTTTGATGAACGTTGGACCTAAATTTTCAATTGTCTTTTTAACATTTTTAGGACTTCTATCGTTTAGAATGTTATTATCTTTTAATATCTTAATTATATTCATTAATCTTTCTTTATTATTCATACTATCACCATTATAATTATACAAAAGAAATTAGATTTTGGTCTAGTCGTATTGAAATAGCAAGTGTTAGTTTCTGTCAAAGACTTAGTAATTTGGTGTATTAAATAGCTTTATCTTTCTTTTTGCTATATAATATAGAAGAATATTTATTTTGGGGTTATTAATAGAAAAATTAAAACTTTAAAGAATAGAATATATATTGAAAATAAAAATATAAGTAAGGAGAGTATATGAAACGGGTAGTACAAAATGTAATAACATTTATGATTATTGCAGTGATTATTATGGGAGGATTTTCAATCTATCGTAGTTATAAGCATAATAAAGAATTAGAAAAAACTTATGATTTTGTAATAAGTAAGTTTACAGAGAAAAATGAATTAGTAGTAGCTGATGCTACAGTTGATACTAATGCTAAAAAAACATTTACTCCAGAAGCAACCAAAGAATGGCCTTCTTGGATTCAACCATTAGTAAAGTTAGTATCAGGTAGGAGAATTGAGTTGAAGATTCCTGTAAAAACTGAGTTTAAATTGGTTTTAAATGAAATAGATAAAGATGACATATCTATTAAGGATAATAAGGTGACTTTTAAGAAGCCTTTAACTGTTAATGTTGATTCTCAGATAGAAGGTGATGTTGAAATAGTTAATTCTTCCAATGGCTTATTAGATAAAGCTACTGATATGTTAACATCTGGAAAGAGTGCGCAGGAGTTTTTAAATGAAAAAGCTCAAGATACAGTTTATGATACTAGTGAGTACATAATGGAAGATAAAGATACTATTAAAAAAGTAGTAAAATCAGCACAAAAATCTTTAGAAGAGATTTTAAATATTTCTTCAAGTAGTAATATTAGTGTTGAATTAACAGAAGATGATTTAACTTTTGTAAATGTTGATAAAAAATCTAAGTAATAGAAGGATATATCTGAACAAACTAAAACCGCGACTTTACCGAGCCATGGTTTATTTTTATTTTATAGTATCAGTAAATTCTTTAATATCATTATCTGATGGACTTGAAGAAAATATTTGCCCAGTAAGCCACTTACCACCTTTAGCCTCATCTTCTAATAATTTTCCACTGTTACCTATACCAGAAGAAGCTGATGTACAGAAAGGAATAACCGTTTTATTGGTAAAATCATTTGCTTTAACAAATGTATTTACTGGCCAAGCAGCAATACCCCACCAAATTGGATAACCAATCAAGATAGTATCATAATTATCCCAATTATCTACTGTGGTAGTTTCTAATTCTACATTTCGTAAAGATTCGTCATTATTTTATCCTGTGAATTAATTACTTTTTTCTTGACCAAGTGTAAAGAATGTAGCTTAAAATAATATAAAGAGGCGATAATAGTATGAGCAAAAATAAAACATTGTATTCAATGAAAGAAACTTGTGCAAAAACACATCTTACTTATGATACATTAAAATTATATTGTAATGAAGGACTTGTTCCTAATGTTAAAAGAGATAAAAATAATTATCGAGTATTCGATGATAAAGATATTGCGTGGATTGATAACTTAGCTTGCTTAAAAAATTGTGGATGAGTATAGCAGAGATAAAGGAATATCTTAATTTATGTTTAATGGGGAAATCATCTATTCCAGAAAGACAAAAATATTAGACATTAAACTTTGTGAACTAGAACACAAAAAAGAGGAAATAGAAGAAGCGATTACTTTTGTTAAGTGGAAAAAAAATTTTTACCAAGATGTCATAGTAGGTAGAACAAAGTATTTTAGCAATTTAACAAGTACAGAAGGTGATGACTAGAAATCATTTTTACTCATTAATAAAAAAGAACCTGCTAAGCAGGAACTATTAATATTATGACCAATTCTTATCTAATTCAAAATACTTTGCATATTTATAATCGATTAGTTCACCATTTTTAGTGTCAGTCCAACCTTTGAATTTATGAGACCAATCAGTTAATTTTTTTGCTTCTTTACCTTTTAATTGGTGTAGAACCTCATTCATTACAGTAATTTCTTCGTTTGTAAATAATGATAAATCACATTCTTGAATTGGTTTAAATAGAATTTTATCTTCTTCATCATTAACGAATTTCACATAGTTTTGTTTTATCAAAAATGATAAGTGTTCATCTTTATTATCTATGATTGGACCATAAGTACCGTGTGCATATCTTAAAGATGTGATTGGTTTGTTATTTTCCTTTTCAGATTGAAAATCAATAGAAAATAGATTTTTCATTATTTGCGTTTTGGTTAAATAATTATCTTTTAATACATATAAAAATACGTTTATAGTTTTTAAATCTAAATCAGCATTAATTGTGTTGTATATTTTAAAATATGTTGTTTTATCAACTGAGTTTTGATTACTTTTTAGAATGTTTAAAAATTCATTTTTATTATTAAGTATTTTTTTATAAATTGCAAGATATTGGTTTTGTGGTAAAGATTCAGCATTTTCATATCTTACAATAGTTCTTTTACTCCATCCAAGAGCAGTTGCAAATAATTCTTGTGATAGATTATAGGAATTTCTTATTTCTTTTAATTTTTCAAAACTTAAGTCGTATAGTTTTAAATAGGCATTATAAATGTTATACAATGAGTCATCAAGAGTTTCATTCATTAGTTCATTTTCACAATAAGGACATAACAGTATTTCTTCTTCTACAGTAACTTTTTGTTTATGTACCGTATAAGTGTTTTTTTCTTTTTTATAACTTGGTTCAACATCTTTATTACAAGTAAAACAGTATACTTTTTTCTTCATATCATTCACCTCTTTCTTAACTAATAACTTTCGTGAAAAGATATACAAATAATTCCCCGATGATTTATTGTTAACTTTATATAGACCATTTTTGTATTGATGATTTTCTTAAAAACATATATTTCTGAATTCATATCTCTTGACCTGTCGTAGTCACGGTCAATTTTGACACAATCATTTACTTCTAAACTTTGTATATGCCTCCAGATATCTTTTTCTTTCATAATACCAATATCAATTAAAGCCTGCTTAGCAGATATCTTCTTACCATTGATATTAATTTTTCTATAACCAACAAAGTAATGATTTCCTTTTTTAATTTCTTTTCTACAAGTATTTAAAAAGGAATTAACTGCATCCAAATTCAAAGTACATAGCATTTTGCCTCCTACATAAGTTGCTTTTTCTAAGATGGCTCTATTATATATTATCTTTATTTCGGTGTCAACTGTCACCAATAGCATTTCTTCTATTTATATAGATAAATATCTTTTCATATATAAGATTAAATAGAAGTTTATCATTTTGATTAATAGATATTTTTTGATTTATTTATCTTGCAGTACTATAATATAAAACAAAAAGAAAAGAGGTATATATATGAATTTAAATTCTTCATCATTTTCAGGAGCATCTGGAAAAAATCTAGACTATGTTGTAATGCAAGTAACTCTAAAAGAAAAATTGTTAGGGACAGGTTCTGGAAACTTGACAGAGTTAGAGAATGTAATCAATACTCAGGCTACTAAAGGATATAGACTTCATACTATAACAACTTCTAATGGTGGAAGTAAAGGTTTAATGGGTGGAGATAGAATTCAAGCAACGTTAGTATTTGAGAAAATAAAATAATTTATACAAAAAAACGAACTAGTCAATAGCTCGTTTTAAATTTTACTGAAATTCTGACTTTTCTATGACTTATAAATTAAAGATATCTCAACTATTCTGATTATAACATCTTAGTTTTCTTTATCTATAATATTTTCTATTTCTATGCCGATTTTTTCTATTATACCAACTACTAAAGCATTACCCATCATGAAGTTTCTTTTTCTTTGAGTCATACCAGTATCAGTCCAATTATCTGGAAATCCGTTTATTCTTTCACATTCAACTGGAGTTAATAATCTAGGTTTCTTTGTTTTAAAATCTTCGATAACATGTGTTGTTCTGCTTACACCACCTTCACTGGTTAACATTGTTCTAGCTGGAGTATCTAAATTGTCAGGAAATGGCATAGCACCTTCTGTGTAATAATAAGGATTTCCATCTGGCTTAACTCTAGGAATTTTTTTACTTCCTTTTAAGAACGTAAATTTTTCAATTTGTGCTTTAGTTAAGAAAAATTTTTCATCAACTTCATTTTCTTCTCTAATTTTTCTTAATGGATAAATTAAGTTAAAATTCGATTTTGTTCTAACTGTATATATTCCACCATTTTTCATAACACCAGCATTATAGAATTCACATTTAAACATATCACTTACTTCTATAATATCTTTATAGCCAGAAACACATGATTCGGCAATCGCATCATATGATTCTTTAATTGGAAATTGTTTAACAAATAATCCTTTTTCAAAGATTACATCATTATCAGTTAATTTTTGCATTTCTTTATAATAGTTAGTTGATTTATGATATGCGAATATATAAGTTCTTCTTCTTTTTTGTGGTAATCCATATTCACCGGCATTAATTACTCTCCATTGAACATCATATCCATTTTCATAGAAACTTCTTAAAATAATTCCAAAATCTCTTCCTCTTTGTTTTGCAGGAGATAATAATAATCTATCAACATTTTCTAAAAGAACAAATGGAGGTTGTTTAATAGCTAAAGTTTCTTCTACCGCCCACCATAGAACACCTTTTTTTCCTTCAATCCCTTTACTATTTGATAGTGTTTGTGCTACTGAATAATCTTGACAAGGAAATCCACCTACTAATAAAGTATGGTCTGGAATTTGTTTTTTATCTATTTCAAATATGTCGACATTACTTACATCATCAAATCCAAATCTAGTTCCATAACAATTATAAGCATCTTGAGTTTTTGTTGATGGTTCCCATTGATTGGCCCATAAAAACTTCCAATTACCATTTTCTATAACTTTTTCTCCATCAAATGAGACTTTATTTAAACCACATCTGAATCCACCTACACCAGCAAATAATTCTACACAAGTCTTTTTCATATATACCTCCCACTTTATTGTTGGTAGTGTGCAATGTTTTATACACTACCACTTGTTTTTTCCTTTATTTATAAGCTCTTTTCTATATTTTTCTTTTACCCTCTTTTTTTGATAATTATTTATATAGAAATTAGCTTTTTTATCTACCAAAAAATGACATAT
>JAQXHT010000084.1 GCA_029007415.1 bacterium | reverse complement strand
GTATAAGAAAGTACGAATGTCCAATGTGTCATACAAAGCATGATAGAGATTTCAACGCAAGCGTGAATATAATGTTTGAAGGTTTAAAAATATATATGCAGAGCTTAACTTAAAATAAAATTCAGTGAAAAATAATAGGGTGGCGACCATCCAATACTGGTCTGTGGAGAACTAATTTAGTTCTGTGAAGCAGAAATGCCTTATCGTGAGGTAAGACTACTGAAAACTTGTTTTCAGTTTTGTTCAATTATTATGCTATACTTATGATGAGGTAGTAAAATGAATAGAAGAAGTATTAAAAAACGGGCATTTAAAGACTTAAAACGTCAATATTTTAAAGCAGTATTAGTCTGCTTCCTTTTTACCATCGTCTTTGGAAATGGATATACCTTTGTAACTAAAATATTTCCCAATGAAACTCCAAGAGAAGTAGTAGCAACGGTCGAAGAAAACAAAGACACTCTAAAAAATAAATCAAAGGAAGAAATAAAACTAGACATCAAAAGCAATATAGAAGAAAGAGAAAAAGCCAAGAAAGAAAAATATACAAGAGGCGTTTTAGCAGTTTTTGCTAATCAAGTATCATCATCTGGTTCACTAATGATAGGTATCTTGAAAGCCTTCAACCAACTGCTATTTAAAGGAAACGTCTCCTTATTCTTCATCTTGCTATTAGGATTTAACCTGAATGTTTTAGCACTTATCTTTGTAAAGAATATCATCGCCGTTGGTAGATGTCGTTTCTTTCTTGAAAGTACCAAATATCGAAAAGTTCGTCTTGATAAAGTATTATTTATCTATAGAGTGAAGAAAACATTAACAACTGCGAAGAGTATGCTTTTAACCTCAATTTATCAATTCTTATGGAACTTGACCATTATTGGTGGAATAATAAAGCACTATTCCTATCTATTAGTACCATATATAATCGCTGAAAATCCTACAATTAGTGGAAAAGATGCCATTGAATTATCAAGAAAAATGATGAATGGTCGTAAGCTAGAAGCCTTCAAACTAGAGTTATCACTACTTCCTTGGTACTTATTAGGAGTAGCAACCTTTCAGTTCAGTGATTTACTGTTCTTAAATCCTTACCACCAAGCAATACTAGCTGAATTTTATATGAATGTAAGAAATGAATGCTTGGAAGAAGATAGTAGTTTAGCAATTTATCTAAACGATAGATATCTAGATGGAAATATTAAAAACAGTTATTATCCAATGGATAAATTCACCATTCCAGAAAAAGAACATCGAACTTGGCTGAACTTTGATTATAAGAAAAACTACTCAGTCGTAAACCTTGTCCTTTTCTTCTTCACCTTTGCCATGATAGGGTGGCTTTGGGAAGTAGCCCTTCACTTATTTGAAACCGGTAATTTTGTAAATCGTGGAACACTAATTGGGCCTTGGTTACCAATCTACGGCTATGGAGGAATTCTAATCTTAGTTTTATTAAAACCATTTAGAGATAAACCGTACATCTTATTTATATTGACCTGTCTTTTATGTGGAATAGTAGAATATGGCACCTCTTGGTATCTAGAAGTAAAATACCACTTAAGATGGTGGGATTATACCGGCTACTTTCTAAATCTAAATGGTAGAGTTTGTCTAGAAGGACTTTTCGTCTTCGGCCTAGGAGGATGTGGCTTTACCTATTTAGTAGCACCATTCTTAGATAATTTGTATAATAAAATCAAACCAAGTATAAAATATTTAATAGCAATAACACTATTATCACTATTTGTTGTTGATAACATTTATTGTCATAACAAACCAAACATCGGTGAAGGCATTACAACCTATAAAAGTGATTGTAATTTAGAGTCAAAAATACTATAATATTAAGTAATGAAAGGAAGAAGAAAATGTTAGACATAAAATTTGTAAGAGAAAATAAAGACATTGTAAAAGAAAATATAAAGAAAAAATTTCAATATGAAAAACTTCCTCTTGTAGATGAAGTAGTAGAATTAGACCAAGAAATCAGAAGCTTAAAACAAGAAGGCGATACTCTTCGTCAAGAAAGAAACCAAATAAGTAGTGAAATTGGTTTATTAATGCGTGATAAAAAAATCGAAGAAGCAAATGATAAAAAAGCTTCAGTTGTGACAATTAATGAAAAATTAGTTGATATTGAAACTAAAGAGACAGAACTAGCAAAACAGTTAAAAGAAAAAATGATGGTAATTCCTAATATAATGGATTCATCTGTTCCTATCGGCAAAGATGATAGTGAAAATGTAGAAGTAGAAAGATTTGGGGAAGCAACTGTTCCTGACTATGAAATTCCATATCATGCTGATATTATCATGAATGTTAATGGAATGGATAAGGAAGCAGCAGGACGTACTTCTGGTCAAGGCTTTTATTATTTAACAGGTGATATAGCAAGACTTCATGAAGCAATGATTGCATATGCAAGAGACTACATGATTAATAAAGGATTTACTTACTGTATTCCACCATTTATGATTAGAAGTGACGTAGTAACTGGTGTTATGTCTTTTCCAGAAATGGAAGCGATGATGTATAAAATCCAAGATGAAGATTTATACTTAATTGGTACTAGTGAGCATTCAATGATTGGTCGCTATAAAGACCAAATCATTAAAGAAGAAGATTTACCAATAACTTTAACTAGTTATTCACCTTGCTTTAGAAAAGAAGGCGGTTCTCATGGCTTAGAAGAACGTGGACTATATCGTGTTCATCAATTTGAAAAAGAAGAAATGATTGTTATTTGTAAAGCAGAAGAAGCAATGGACTGGTATAATAAAATGTGGAAATATACTGTTGAAGTATTTAGAAATATGAATGTACCAGTAAGACAATTAGAATGTTGTAGTGGTGACCTAGCTGATTTAAAAGTAAAATCTTGTGATGTAGAAGCCTGGAGTCCAAGACAAAAGAAATACTTTGAAGTGGGAAGTTGCTCAACTTTAGGTGATGCTCAAGCAAGACGTCTTGGTATTCGTGCTAAGGGAGAAAATGGTACATATTTTGTTAATACTTTAAACAACACTGTAGTAGCATCTCCTCGTGGAATGATTGCTGTCATTGAAAATAATTATCAAGAAGATGGTAGCATAATTGTTCCTGAAGTATTAAGACCATATATGGGTGGCCTTGAAGTAATTACTCCAAAAAACAAATAATTTTAAGTAATATACCTGTTTCTTAATGAAATGGGTTTTTCTTTGTCAAAATATACCAGTAAAAAAATTTAAATTGGCATTGACGAACATTTTTTCTATGCTATAATAGTGAGTATCACTTAAGAAAAGAGGTGTTCAAAGTGCGAGTATTAAGAGGTTACGTTTTTAGATTGTATCCAAATAAAGAACAAGAAATATTAATAAATAAGACATTTGGATGTACTAGATTTGTTTATAACTATTATCTTGAAAAGACTATTCAGAAGAAAATAAGTTATGGCTATATCAAAGACCTTCCAAGACTTTCACTTGAACATCCTTGGCTTAAGGAAGTAGATGGCTCTGCTTTAACATCTTGTCTTTTTGACCTAGATAATGCTTTTAAAAGATTTGTAAAACACAATTCTGCAGCACCAAGATTTAAATCTAAAGATAGAAATAAGTCTTATAAAACTAATAATTTCTTTAAAACTTATACAAAAGAATATAGCATTAAAATAAATCTAGAAAAAATGTTAATTACTTTACCAAAATTGAATGAGGTAAAAATAAGAGGTTATAATAAGTTAAAAGAAATACCTGGTAATGTAAAAAATGCTGTTATTCGTAAATTAGCTAATAAATATTATGTTAGTATTTTGGTTGAAGAAGAAAAA
>JAQXHT010000083.1 GCA_029007415.1 bacterium | reverse complement strand
AACCCCTGACCTTTTGGTTCGTAGCCAAACGCTCTATCCAACTGAGCTACGAGCGCATAAGCTCTTCTTCAAAAGACAAACTTATATTATCATAATAAACGAACCACGTCAATATATTTTTTGAAATTTGTTGTTCATTTTCACGAAAGATTGGTTGGAATCTAAAATTTAAAAGAAGTTTCATTAAGAAAAGTATATTCACTATGACACTTTAATTGCCTTATTAACTTAAATAATGCCATATCACGCATTTTGCATTCAAGCATTACATCAATATCAACATCAACTTTTTTTACTAAATCAAGAAACTTGATAAAATCTTTTTCATCTATATAATCATTATGACTTCTTTTATCCTTTCTACTTCTCGGTGAAGAAAAGTGCACTTTAGGATTATCTTTCGTTCCTTTCCAAGTTGCAAATATTTCTTCTAAGTCTTTAGTTGTTAACTTCTTCTTTTTATTACATCTATAATGATGATAATCAAGTACCATTGGAATATTTAATTCCTTACAAACTTTTAAAGTATCTTCAAAATTAAAAATCTTATCATCATTTTCTACAATAATAATATCTTGTAAATGTTTAGGAAGCTTTCTAAAATTAGTAATAAATCTTTCTAACGCTTCATCTTTATTTTCTTTACCACTACCTATATGAATAATGGCTTTCCCGTCGATTCCTAATAACTTAAAAAGATTATAATGATATTCAATTTGCAATCTAGATGTTTTTACCACCTCGTCATTAATGCTATTTAAAACACAGAATTGATCAAGATGAGTATCAACTCTTATCTTATACTTTTTAATTTTTCTTCCAACTTCACTAAACCTTTCCGAAAATAATTTAATATAATCAAAATTAACTAATTGATGAGTAGCAAGAGGCACAATATTAGGTGACATTCGATAAAAGTGTACGCCATTGATAAAGTTATAATCAAGTACCTGACTAAAGATAAACAAATTTCTATTGACAATTTCTTTTAATTTTCTTTGTGCCTCACTGCTACTAAGATTAGAGTAGGTCTTATAAGTCATTGTATGGGAATAAGTAACTTTATCTAAAGTCAAGGGACTAGCAACATAACCAAGTCGTACTTTCATAACTATCACCATTTTTAGTATGGAACAAAATAATTTAATTATTCTAAAATAATCTTTTTTAACATATATTGAAACAGGTGATAAGTTTGCAAAATAAAATAAATGTTGTATTTCCTAAAATAACATATCAAACTTTAGCGAAAGAAATAACTAAGTTTTTAAAACAAGAAATAACTGAATTTTTAACCGCTTCAGAAGAGAATTATGCTATCGAAATACCTGGATATTTAACTATAACTTATGATTATTATGCTTACGATAGTTATGATAGTTACGTATTTTATGTTGAAAGTTTTGTTTTTGGAGCACATCCTAATCACCAAATAGTGTCATTTACTTATGATACTTTAACTAATAAGATGATAACTATCGATACCTTATTACAAAAAGACCCCTTTATATTAAATTATTTATCAACAAACATAAGAAAACAATTTGTTAATGATAAAAAAATAGTTGATAAGAATATGCTCTTAGAAGGAACCAAACCAGTTCCTTGGAATTATCAAGTTTTTGCATTAACTCCAAGAGGAATATTAGTGTTTTTTCCACCATATCAAATAGCACCTTATTCAGAAGGCAGTTTTAAAAAACTAGTTTCCTATCGTAACAATGATTTTTTAAAAAGATGACTTGTAAAGCTGGTTGCTAATTCCTATTTTAGAGTTTCCTTTTTCCTCCTTAAAAGGTATAATATTAATTGAGAATGTGATAACAAAGGAGGAGATTTAATGATTAAAAATTATTTAAAGAATTTTGAAAAATATTCTATTCTCATTTCGAGTTTACTAATAATATTAGGTGCATTTTTATTAGTTCAGCCACTTAAATCATTAGAAGTAGCAATCATTTTCTTTGCCGTAATTATGATTATCAATGGAATAAGTAGTTTCTTTTCTTATTTTATGTTAGATAGTGCGGAAAGATTATTTAGTCTTGAACTAGTAACTGGAATAGTAACTATCTTAACAGGTACTTTAATGTATCTATATAGAGCAGACCTTATCAGTGTTTTTCCAGTAATACTTGGTATCTGGATTATTGCTAGTAACTTAATTAAAATGCAACTATCTATCAACCTAAGTACCTTTAAAGGAAGTAACTGGTTTTTACTTCTTATCATGCAAATACTAATGGTAATTCTAGGAGTGGTTTTAATCACTAATCCATTTAGTTCAATGATAGCTTTAACAACATTAGCTGGTTCATTCTTAATAATTTCCGAAGCAGTTAATTTGATGGAAAGCATTTATATTTTAATTAAAATCAAGAATCTTTAATGATTCTTCTTTTTTTTAGAAAAAAGTGGTATAATATGACCAAGAAAAGAGGGGATACTATGGAAAAGTCTAAGCTTAGAAATATAGTAATTATCATTTTTCTAGCATTAGTATTAATCATTTCTATTTTCTTAGTAATTAGTAAAAAGAATGATTCTAAAGAAACCAATATAACTGTGACGATTAGTGCTGTGAAGAAAAATTATCTTTTAGGAGAAAGCAATAGTGAAAGTTATATCATTACTAACTATAAGGGTGATTATAAAGAAAATGATAAAGTGAAGTTTACTTATAAACTAAAAGATAAGAAAACAAAAGATGGAGTAGTAAGTATTGCTATATCAGATGAAGATTTAGTATTAACAACTAGTTCTAAGAATAATAATCAGATAGCTGAGCAAGAGACGGAAACATCTACTTCTTTAGAAACTGAAAATGATAAAGCAAATTCTACTAGTCCAAGTCAAGAACAAATATCAAATACTGAAACAGTACAAACAGTAGAAAATTCTAGTCAAACTAGCACCGATAGTGAAGTTTTAACATATGTAAATAGTATGAAAAACAATAATCAAGAGAATTTAAAAGAAAGTTTTATTACTGTTGTTGATTTTATCTTTTATAACGGGCAAATTAAAGGACATACTTTTAATGACTTAACTGCTAGTGCTAAGTTGAAAGTTTTAGAGACCGCTCTATATTTAGATACAAAGATTAATAAATACTTTCCTAATTATAAAGAAGAAATAAGTAGTAAGACTGGTAGAGCATATAATACAGTTAAGAGTAAAATAGTAAGTAGTTACCTAAATATCACTTCTACCATTTGTACAAAAGATGCTACTACTTGTGAACTTGCTAAAGAAGATTTTCAAACAATGAAAAAGAACTTTGGACTATCTTGGTCTTTAATAAAAGAAATTGCAACTGACTCCAAAAATAGCATTAAAAACTGGTATGAGATATGGAGTGGAAAAAAGTAATTTCTTTTTTCTAGTTCTTATGGTATTCTTTTGATAGGAGGAAACGTTTAATGAAAAACTTAAAAAAAGTGCTACTTCTACTTATAGTAAGTTGTTCTTTATTATTTAGTAATGTTTATACTGTTAATGCTGAGGTTGAAAGTAAGGTTGATGATACAAATTACTTAAATATTGAAAACGAAAATAGTAATAAAGTGGTAAATCATAGTCTTTTTACCGCAGGAGATGATATTTCTGTTGATAGCAATATTAGAGGTATAAATTTTGCTGCTGGAAATACTTTAGATGTTAAAGGTAGTTCTGAATATGGCCTTATTGCTGGAAATAAAATTAAATTTAAAGGACTAGTAACAAGAGACTTGTTCCTTGCAGGAAATACAATTGAAGTTTCAGAAACAGCTAATATTGCCAGAGATGTTTATATTGCCGGAAATAATATAACAGTAAATGCTAATATTACTGGAAATCTTTTCTTAGCTGGAAATAAAGTAGTTATTAATTCTAAAAATATTACAGGAAATGTCAAGGTAGCAGCGACTACTCTTGAAATAGCTGATGATAGTGAAATTAATGGTACTTTGCTATATAACCAAGACGCAACATATCAAGCTAGTAAAGCTGTTATAAATAAAGTTAAAACTTATCAACAAAGAAAAGAGAAAGACTATACCAGTTCTAAAACTATTGCTTCTATTTTAATGGGAATAGTAACTAGCTTTCTTATCTCACTAATGTTATATTACGTTTTACCAGGTATCTTCATTCAGTTAGATAGGGCAGCGGAGGAGTCAAAACTGTTAAATACAATGAGAACAGGTTTCATCTATCTTTTAGCAGTTCCTGTAATTTCCTTAGTATCAATGGCTACAATAATTGGTCTACCATTAGGAATAGTGTTATTATTCTTCTATGTGGTAACAATATATTTATCAAGATTAATATCTGCTATTTACTTTGGTAAATTAATGGCCAAAAGAGTATTCCATCTAGATAATGTTTATTTAGAAATATTAATCGGTGTTATAAGTATTAAAGTTATTAGTATGATACCTTATATCGGACCTATTTATTTATTCGTAATGATTATTTTAGGTCTAGGATTAATGTACAATATGTATAAAAAACTTAGAATAAAGACAAGACAAACTAAATAAAACGTAAATTTGTGTAAAGAGATAAAAATGGTTGACAATTACTAGTAGTAATATGTTATACTTAATCTACTTAGAAGAGCGCTAGTAAAGGCTTAATAGTTGATTTTTTTGCGCTCTTTTTTTGTCACAAATTAATATTTACTATATATTAAGAAAGAAAGTGAAGGTGTAAAGAAAAGTAAGAAAACTGTCAAATTAACAACGAATAAAAGAAAGGAAAAGAAAAATGAAAATATTAATTATTATTGCAGTGGTAAGTTTAGTTATTTTCTTAATGAGAAAAACTTATGTTTATTTAAGAGGAGGTTATTGTGACTATATCGCAATGCATGAAATATCAAGTCTAAATCTAAAATATTATAGGGTGCTAAGAGATGTTGTTTTTAAAGTAGATGGAAAGACTCATAAGATAGATTATATGGCACTATCTAAATATGGTATCTTTGTGATGAAAGTACATAACTTTGGTGGAGTAGTAACTGGGAAAGAAGACGATGACTTTTGGATAGAACAGAATAAATTCTTTAAGAAAAAGAGAGTTAATCCGATTAAAGCAAATAAAGAAGAAATCAAGGCTTTAGCAAAATATTTACATATGAGTGAGGATAACTTCTTCTCCTTTATCTGTCTACCTAGTCAATGTAAGATAGATACTACTAATTATAAGTCATTAGTAGGGGATCCCGATTCGATTACTTATAAGATAGTAAAATATAAGGATGAAATTGTTAGAGAAGATGTTTTGAAATTGTATAATAAACTTAATAAATTAGTTACAACTAAAAGGAATTTCTTCAAAGAAAACTTTTTGGATAGTATTTATTTTGAACTAAACTTATATCATAACTTTGGAGGTTACTTCAAAATATAATTGAAATCAACAAGGAAGGAATAGTGAACTTTCTTGTTTTTTTTGGTAATTTTTAGAAAGTGAAAATATAGTATTGACGAACAAAATTTCTATGCTATAATAGGGGCATGAAACGAGAAAAAAATTAGATAATTTTTCTATTGACAGATATACCCCCTACCCCTATAATTAGATAAGAAAGAAGGTGCCATATATGAAAGTAAATTGTCAGGAATGTACAAGAACCAAACATCGAACAGAAGAAGAAAAGAAAAAATTAATCAGACGACTTAATATTATTTCTGGGCAGATAGGCGGTCTTAAGCAAATGATAGAAACTGATAGATATTGTGATGAAGTCTTGATTCAAATATCATCAGTTAATAAAGCTTTAAAAAGTCTTGGTAACGAAATATTAAAAAATCATTTAGAAACGTGTGTAGTAAAAGATTTAAAAGATGACAAATTAGAAGTGATTGATGATGTCATTGATTTATTTGGAAGGATTAATTCTTAATGAAGATTTATGTCAAAATCGAAGGAATAAGTTGCAGTCATTGTTTAGATACAATTGAAACCAATTTATTAAAAGAAAAGAATATTACTAAAGTTAAATTTCAAAAAAATATTGCTATCATTGAGTATACTGGAAAGTTTGAAAAGAAGAAAATTATTAACATAATAAATTCCTTGGGTTATTTTACGCAAGATAGTTATATAAGTGATGATATAACTTTATTATCTGATAAAGTAAAACCAGTAGAAATAATCGTTACTTTATTAATAATAATTCTTGTCTTTTACTTATTAAATAAAATAATTGGTTTCAATATCTTCAACGTTATTCCAACTATTGATGAAAATATTACTTATGGAATGCTTTTTGTGACTGGTTTGTTAACTAGTATTCATTGTGTAAGTATGTGTGGTGCTATAAATTTATTAACGGTAATTAATAAAACTACTAAACGAAGTTATAAAAAACCGATTTTTTATAATTTAGGAAGACTTATTTCCTATACAGTCTTAGGTGGAATAGTTGGTTTAATCGGTAGTGTTTTAACTGTCAATAAAACGGTAACTGGTATCATTATCTTACTAGCAGCTCTTATAATGTTTCTAATGGCTCTTGCTATGCTTGGGTTAATACCGCTAAAGAAACTAAAACTAATTCGTCATAAAACAGTGACTGCTAACCCTTTAATAATTGGTCTTTTGAATGGTTTAATGCCTTGTGGACCTTTACAAGCAATGTAGGTTTATGCCTTATCAACAGGAAGTCCAATCAAAGGTGCTATTTCGATGTTTCTTTTTTGTCTAGGAACAATACCTCTTATGCTAGGAACTGGTTTATTTCTAAATAAGTTAACTGGTAAATGGAAAATAATTGTTAATAAAATTGCACTTGTCTAATTCTTATTTTGTCAGTAGTGATGCTTAATCAAGCCTTACTTTATCTAAATATAGACCTTTTTAAAAATAATGATGACAGTACTTATCAGAAAGCTATACTAAAAGAAAATTATCAAGAAGTAAAAATTAATGCTTCTTATGGAAATTACCAAGATATCATTATTCAAAAAGACATACCCGTTAAACTAATTATTCACGTTGATGAAGATAAACTAACCGGATGTAATAATGAAATATATCTAGCTAAATATAAGATAAAGAAAAAATTAAAAGTAGGGGATAATATTATCGAATTTACTCCTACAAAAGAAGAAATACTGACTTATACTTGCTATATGAATATGATTAAAAATAATATTAAAGTTATTGATAATAAAAAATATTTTGAAAGGAAAAATTGACATGAATGTAATTTTGAGTATTGAAGGAATGAGTTGCAGTGCTTGTTCGTCAAGTTTAGAAAAATATTTAAAAAAACAAAAAGGCGTAGTTGATGCTTCTGTTAACCTTGTATTAGCAACCGCTAATATTACTTATAGTGAAGAATTGACATTAGCTAATTTAGAAAGATTTATTAAAGAAGCTGGTTATAAAAGCTTAGGAATTTACTCCCCAGATAACTCCTTTAAAGAACAAAAACTAGATAAAAAATTATTTATTACTTATACTATTTTAGCTATTTTAATATTATATATTTCCATGTCACATATGGTTGGTCTACCAGTAATACCGTATCTTAATATGGAAAAGTATCCTTTTAATTACGCATTATCATTATTAATATTATCACTTCCTTTTCTATATTATGGTAAAGATATCTTGAAGAATGGTTATTTAAATCTCATTCATAAAGCACCTAATATGGACACTTTAGTAGCGATTGGTGTTTTATCAAGTTTTCTTTATAGTTTAGTTAGTACCATAATGATTATTAATGGTCACTCTTCTTATGTTGAAAATCTATATTATGAATCATTTTGTATAGTAATTTATTTTGTTAAGTTAGGTAGATTTATTGATACTAAAAGTAAAGCTAAAACTAAAGAAGCGATTAAAGAACTAGTTCAAGTAACACCAGCCAAAGCAGTTTTAAAAACAAGAGAAGGTGAAAGGAAAGTTAATATAGATGAAGTTCAAAAACACGATATCTTAATTTGTAAACCAGGTGAAAAAGTAGCCGTTGATGGAAATATTATTAGTGGAAGTGCTTATTTTGATGAAGCTTTTATTACTGGAGAAAGTAAATTAGTTAAAAAAGGAACAGGAGCTAGTGTCATAGCAGGAAGTATCAATACCAATGGTTATATTACTTATGAAGCGATTAGAATTGGAAAAGACTCTACCATTTCCGAAATAGTTAGATTAGTAGTAGAAGCTACTAATACCAAACCAGCGATTGCTAAATTAGCCGATAAAGTTAGTGCTATTTTTGTACCAAGTATTATGATAATCGCTTTAATAACTTTAATCATTAACCTATTAACAAATAGTTTAGATATAGCTTTAACTAGATTTGTTACCGTATTAGTAGTAGCTTGTCCTTGCTCGTTAGGGTTAGCTACTCCGTTAGCAGTTATTGTTAGTGAAGGAATTTGTGCTAAGAATGGTCTTTTAATAAAAAATAGTGAGACTTTGGAGGAATTAAATAATATAGATACTATTGTTTTTGATAAAACTGGTACCCTTACTTATGGCGATTTACAAATTGCTAAACTATATAACTATAGTAATTATGATAATAATTATCTATTAGAAATAGTAGGCAGTTTAGAAAGTAAATCGACTCATCCAATTGCCAAAGCTTTTCAAAAGAAAAATACTTTAGAAGTTAGTAAATTTAATAATATAGCAGGTCTTGGTATCAGTGGTAATATAAATAATAAGAGATACTATCTAGGAAATGCTAAGTTAGTTGACCAATTAATGATAGAAGATATTCATATTAATGATTATAATTCTTTAGTGCAAGAAGGTAGCAGTATCATTTATGTTATGGAAGAGAAAAAAATAATCGCTTTAATAGGAGTTAAAGATACTTTAAGACATAATGCTAAAGATGTCATAAAGAAATTAAAAAAACAAGGTAAAAAAGTTGGAATGTTAACAGGTGATAATTTACAAATTGCTAAGATTATTAGTAAAGACTTAGCTCTTGATGGCGTTAAAGCCTCCCTTCTTCCTAAGGAAAAAACAGAAATTATTAAAAAAATGTTAGCAAGTGGGAAAAAAATAATGATGGTGGGCGACGGTATAAACGATGCCCCAAGTCTTGCTACTGCTACCGTTGGTGTAGCTGTTGGTAGTGGAACAGATATTGCTAATAACTCAAGTGATATTATTTTAATGAATGACAATTTAGAAAATATTCTTAATTTATTTACTATTAGTAAGAAGACAATCAAAAATATCAAGCAAAATCTTTTCTTTTCCTTCTTCTATAATATCTTAATGATACCCATCGCTATGGGATTATTTTCTAAATTTAATATTATCATGAACCCAATGATAGCAGCTTTAGCAATGACTTTAAGTAGTTTAACAGTAGTATTTAATGCTCTTCGTCTTAGAAGAATAAAATTAGAAAGGAATGAGTAAAAATGTTTAATAAAAAGATTAAAACCATAATCAAAGTAGAAGGGATGAGTTGTAACCATTGTGCTAATAAGGTTATCACTTCCTTAGAAGAATTAGAAGAAGTTTCTAAAGTAAAAGTTGATTTAAAAAACAAAGAAGTAACAATTCTTAGTAAAGAGACTTTAAATTTAGAAAAGATAAAAGAAAAAATTAATGCTTTAGATTATAAATATATGGGAGTAAAATAGATGAAGAAGGTTGGTTATTTAGTATTACTATTACTTGTTATATTAACAGTTAGTGGATGTAGTAATAAAGAGGTAAAAAAAGAAAAACAAGAAAAAAACAAATATATAACAGTAACAGCCGATGAAGATGATAACATTACTTTAGATACAAGCAAGATAACTAAAACGGCTACTTTTGTTAACTATGATGATGACGGTGTAATCATTCAGTTCATCCTAGTTAGAGGAACGGATGGCAAGGTTAGAATAGCTCTTAATACTTGTCAAGTTTGTAATCCGTCCCCTAAGGCTTATTTTGTTCAAAAAGGTGACTACTTAGAGTGTCAAAACTGTGGAACAAAATTTCATATAAATAAAATTGGTATTGAAAAAGGTGGTTGTAATCCTACACCTGTTGAAGAAAAAGAAGAAAAGGATGATAAAATAATCATTAATAAAAGCTATATAGATAGCTTCAAAACAAAGTTTAAAAACTTACAAGAAAAAATAAGTGAAGATTAGAGGTTAATTATGAATGAAATAAAATGTCCAAACTGTGGAACAGTATTTAAAATTGATGAGAAGCAATATGATTCTATTGTAAAACAAGTGAGAGATAGTGAATTTAAAAATGAGATAGCTTCAAGACAAGAACAGTATGAAAATGATAAAAAACAAGCGATAAAGTTAGCAGAAAATGAATTGGAAAAACAAATGACTGAACAATTAAAAGCTAAAGATTTAGAAATAATTAAGTTACGTGAAGAGTTAAACAATAAGAAGCAATTAGAAGAAACAGTTTTAGAAAATACTAAAATAAAAACTGCTAATGAATATAAAGAAGAAATCGCTAATCTAAATCTTAAAATTAAAGAGTTAGAAAATGAAAAAGATAAAAATATTTCAAATTTGAAAAATCAAATAGAGTTAGACAATAAAGAATATGTCTTAAAAGAGAAAAATTTAAAAGATGTTTATGAAAATAAGTTAAAAGATAAAGATGAAATGATAGCTTATTACAAAGATATGAAAGCAAGACAATCAACTAAAATGATAGGGGAAAGTCTAGAAGTGCATTGTAATAACGAATTTAATACTTTAAGACCACTTTTTCCAAATGCTTATTTTGAAAAAGATAATGATGCTAAAAGTGGCTCTAAAGGAGATTTTATCTTTAGAGATTATGATGATGAAAAAACAGAAATTGTATCTATTATGTTTGAAATGAAAAATGAAGCTGATATGACTGCTACTAAACATAAAAATGAAGACTTTTTTAAGGAACTTGATAAAGATAGAAGAGAAAAAAATTGTGAGTATGCAGTATTAGTATCATTATTAGAAATCGATAATGATTATTACAATACGGGTATAGTAGATGTTTCTCATCGTTATCCTAAGATGTATGTTATTAGACCGCAATTCTTTATACCATTAATAACCTTAATTAGAGGAGCAGCTCTTAACTCTTTGAAGTATAAAAAAGAAATGATTACTCTTCAAAATCAAAACATCGATATATCACATTTCGAAGAAAATATGAATGCTTTTAAAAGTGGTTTTGCTAGAAATTATCGCTTAGCATCAGAAAAGTTTAGTAAAGCGATTGATGAGATAGATAAAACAATTGATCATTTACAAAAAACTAAAGAAGCATTATTATCAAGTGATAAAAACTTAAGACTAGCTAACAACAAAGCAGAAGAGTTAACCATAAAAAAATTAACCGCTAATAGTCCGACTATGGCAAAATTGTTTGCAGAAGAACAAGCTAAAAAAACGGAATAAATTCTTTAGTTGACAGTAAAATGTTAAATATCTATAATAAGAAAAGAAATTTACTAAGAGGGTGGTTTTACGATTTATCTTGATAACATAGCAGCAAGTTTTACCGAAGAGGAAGTTTTAGATATTTTCTGTAGTACTACTAGAAAATATTATGCTAATCCGAATTCTTCACACAAATTAGGTCTAACCGAAAATGAACTTATTGAAAGAGCAACTGCTAATATTGCTAAGTTACTTTCAGTTTCTAAAGAAGAAATAATTTATACTTCTGGTGGAACAGAAGCAAATAATTTAGCTATCAAAGGACTTAGTCTTAGTTATAAGAATTATGGTAAACATATTTTAATAAGTGGATTAGAACATAACTCTATTACGAGTTCTGTAGTTAGTTTAGAAAAACTTGGTTTTGAGGTAGAAGTTATTCCAATTACTTCTTCTGGAATAGTTGATATTGAAGCTTTAAAATCAATGTTAAGAAATGATACTATTTTAGTAAGTGTAACTTCTGTTGATAGTGAGCTAGCACTTGTTCAACCTATTGAAGAAATCGCTGCTATTTTAAAAGATTACCCTAATTGTTACTTCCATACTGATGCTACCCAAGCGATAGGAAAAGTAAAAATTAATTATGATGGAGTTGATTTGATAACTGTAAATCCTCATAAATTTCATGGCTTAGATAATTTTGGTATTTTAATAAAAAAGACTGGAGTTCGTTTAATCCCTCAGATAGAAGGGGGAAAATCAACTACCATTTATCGTGCTGGAACTCCATCACTTGCTAATATTTTAGCTTTGGAAAAAGCCTTAGAAATAGCACTTACCAATCAAGAAGAGCGATTTAACTATCTTGCAAAATTAGGAACGAAAATAAAAACAAAACTTAAAGAATATAAAAATGTTTCAATTAATAGTAGAGAAAATTCTTTACCATCTGTTATTAATTTTAGTCTGTTAGGGGTAAAAGCTTTAGACATAGAACATTACTTTGAAAAATACGATATTTATCTATCAACCAAAACCTCTTGCTGTCCTATTGCTACACCATCTAAGTTAGTATATGCTCTAACTAAAGATAAACAAAAAGCTGCCTCTTCGGTTAGAGTAAGTCTTTCCTACAAAACAACAGAAGCAGAAGTCGATGAATTCTTAAGAGTATTTGATTTATTATATAGGGAGTATGAAAATGGAAAAATATAAAGAAATAGAAAGAAGCATCATTAAAAAATATCGTAAAGATATCTTTTCTAAATTTATCAAAGCCGTCAGTGAATATGAACTAATTAAAGAAAATGATAATGTAATGGTTTGTATTTCCGGTGGAAAAGATTCATTTTTACTAGCAAAATGTATTCAAGAATTAATTCGTCATGGTAAAGTTAAATTCAGTGCGAGATATGTTGTAATGGACCCTGGATATAACGAGTATAACCGCGCAATGATTGAAGATAATGCCAAGATATTAAATATTCCAATTGAAATATTCGAAAGTGATATTTTTGATGTAGTAAGTCAGATAGATTCAAGTCCTTGTTATATGTGTGCTAGAATGAGACGAGGTTTTCTATATAGTAAAGCCAAAGAATTAGGTTGTAACAAAATAGCATTGGGTCATCATTTTGATGACGTGATTGAAACAACATTACTTTCTATGTTATATGGTTCCGAAATAAAAACAATGATGCCAAAGTTACATAGTGATAACTTTGAAGGCTTAGAATTAATAAGACCTTTATACTTAGTTAAAGAAGAAGCTATTATTTCTTGGCGCAATAGTAACGAATTAACCTTTATCAATTGTGCTTGTCGCTTTACGGAAGGTTGTTCTTTAATAAATGATGGAACTAGTAAGAGAAAAGAAATGAAAGAATTAATTAAAAACTTAAGAAAGATAAATAAAAACGCCGATTATAATATTTTTAAAAGCTTAGATAACGTTAATCTCGATTGTGTTCTAGGAACGAAAACTAACGGTGTATATAAAAGCTTTCTAGCTGATTATGATAAGAAAGATAAAAATAAATAAATCTTTCTTTTTTTAATGTTCATTTAAGAAAAGTATATTACTATTAATACATCGAAAGGAAGGGATAGATTAATCGAATAAAAACTTATAAAAAAATACATATTAAAAAAGGAGATGGTTAATTGAATGAAACGTAATGTAAAAAATGGAATTTTCATAGGAATAATTATTTTAATGATAGCAGCAATGTTTCTAACAAATTATTATGCTAAGAAAAACATTACCAATACTAGTGGACCAAATACAGAAATGATGGGTAACCCTCCTAGTATGGGAAATAACCAAAGTGGCGATAATACTCCACCAGCTCAACCAGATGATAATCAAAGCAATGATAATAGCACAACACAAGATAATGCTAATGGAGGAAGTAGTCAAAATAATCAAGGGACACCACCGGAAAAACCAAGTGGTGATGATAACAATAATAATCAAATGCCAGAAATGCCAAATATGACTAATAGCAGTAATAAAACATCAGCGATTTATTATGTTTTATTTGCAATAGAAGGATTAGTACTTTCCCTTAGTCTAATATACTTAATAATGTCTAATCTAAATAAGAAAACAACAAAAGAAACTTTTAAATCAACAGACAAAATAGTAATTTATGTACTTAGTGTATTATTATTAACTATTGGGTCTTTCTATATAAATAACAAATCACTAACTACTAGTAAAACAGAATCTAGTGGACCAGATAATAACAATCAAACTAATAAAGTAGAATACCAAGCAACAACAGAAATAACAGAAGATAAAGAAATTACCGATGAAAATTATGGCTCTACAACTAGTGATGAAAATAGTGTTTTAGTATCTGGAAACACAGTAACAATTAAAAACTCAAGTATTACTAAAGATGGAGCTAATCTAACACTAAAAAATATCACAGTAACTACAAATGCTACTGGAGCAAATGATGTATTTTCCTATGGAGGAAGTGCTACTACCAATAACGCTTCTAGTGATGGAACTACCGTTAATATAAGTGATTCAAAAATAACTACTACTAAAGATAACTCTGGTGGAATAATGACTACTGGAGGCGGTATAATGAATGCCACTAATCTTACTATTAAAACAAGTGGAACTTCATCAGCAGCTATAAGAAGTGATGGAGGTGGCGGTGAAGTAAACGTCAATAAAGGTACTTATCAAACTGATGGTGTTGGTTCTCCTATTATCTACTCAACTGCAAATATTACAGTCAAAAATGCAAAGTTGATAGCAACTAAACCAGAAGGAGTCGTAATAGAAGGTAAAAACTCGGTGACTTTAGAAAATGTTGATTTAACAGATACTAATAACAAATTAAATGGGCAATCAACCACTTATAAAAATATCTTCCTATATCAATCAATGAGTGGTGATGCCAGTGATGGTGAAGCAACATTTACTGCTAAGAATAGCAACATTGTAACAAATAAAGGTGATACCTTCTATATAACAAACACTTCCGCTACTATTAATCTTTCTAATAATACTATTACTAATAATGATAAAACGGGAAACTTTTTAAGAAGTAAAAAAGATTCTTGGGGAAATGATGGAAGTAACGGAGGAGATACAACTCTTAATATGACCAATCAGAGTGCTATAGGAAATATTGTTATAGATGAAATCTCAACTTTAAAAATGAATTTAAAAGACTCATCATATTATGAAGGAACAATTAATGGTGATAATAGTGCTAAATCTATAAAATTAGTTTTAGACAAAACTTCTAAAATTAAATTAACCGGTGATAGCTATGTAACTAGCTTAGAGGATAGTGACACTGACTATAGTAATATTGATTTCAATGGTTATAAATTATATGTTAATGGTAAAGCGATTAACTAAGCTTAGATAAAATTAAAGAAGAAGGGAGTTAGATAAAATATCAAAAGATTATAAATTTTTAGATTAAAGTTCGTTTTTTACGAGCTTTTTCTTTTTTAGATTTAGTATCATACTTAATTCCGTTATTACTATAAAGTAAATATTCAATGAAAATTAACGATATTAAAAAAAATTAGCACTCAATGTTGACAATTGCTAATTCTAGTGATATTCTACTAATTGTTAGAGGGAAACCTAACAAGAAGGAGATGCATATATTTTGAAAAAACAATTTAAATCAGAATCAAAAAAACTATTAGATATGATGATTCATTCCATCTATACAAACCAAGAAATATTCTTAAGAGAATTAATTTCTAATGCTAGTGATGCCCTTGATAAATTATATTACAAATCACTAACAGATACTAAAATTAAAATAAAGAAAGAAGACTTAGAAATAAGATTAATACCAGATAAAGAAAATAGAACATTAACTATTAAAGATAATGGTATTGGTATGACTAAGGAAGAGTTAGAAAACAACTTAGGAACAATTGCTAAAAGTGGTTCTGAACTATTCAAAGAAAATATGAAAGATGAGAAAAACTTATCAATAATAGGTCAGTTCGGAGTTGGTTTTTACTCAAGCTTTATGGTAAGTGATAAAGTAGTAGTAAATAGTAAATCATTAGATGGAGAAGCTAATACTTGGGAAAGTGAAGGAGCTAGTGGTTATACTATCGATAAATCAGATAAAAAAGATGAAGGAACAGAAATTATCTTATATCTAAAAAAAGATACTGAAGAGAATAACTACAGTGATTTCTTAGAAAATTATACACTTGAAAGATTAGTTAAGAAATATTCTGACTATATTCCTTATCCTGTTAAGATGACAGTAGAAGAGACAAAGAAAACAGATGATGATAAGGAAGAAAAAGTAGAAGTTGATAAGACATTGAACAGTATGACACCTATTTGGAAGAAGCCAAAAAGTGAAGTAAAAGATGAAGACTATCAAGACTTTTATACTGATAAGTTCTACGATTATGAAAAGCCTTTAAAAGTAATTCGTAGTGAAGTAGAAGGAAGAACTAGTTATCAAACTTTATTATTCATCCCTTCACATGCACCATATAACTATTATTCAAAAGATTATGAAAAAGGTTTACAACTATATTCTAAAGGTGTCTTGATAATGGACAAATGTAGTGACTTATTACCAGACTATTTTAGTTTTGTTAAAGGTTTAGTAGATAGTGAAGATATTGCATTAAATATCTCAAGAGAAACACTACAAGAAAATTATCAAATACAAGCTATTGCCAAGAGTCTAGAATCAAAAATCAAAAAAGAGTTAGAAACTATGCTTTCAAAAGATAGAGAAACTTATGAAAAATTTTATCAAGACTTTGGTATGCAATTGAAATATGGTATTTATTCTACATACGGAATGAAGAAAGAGTTACTTCAAGATTTATTACTATTTAATTCTTCAAATGATAAAAAATATACTACTTTAAAAGAATATGTAAGTAGAATGAAAAGTGACCAAAAGAATATTTATTATGCTTGTTCTGAAAGTTTAGAAAAATGTGAAATGCTTCCACAAGTTGATGCTGTTAAAGAAAAAGGGTATGAAGTATTGTATTTAACTGAATACTTAGATGAATTTACCATCAAAACTTTAAGTATGTATGCTGATAAAACATTTATGAATGTTGCAGATGAAAAACTAGATCTTTCAACCGAAGAAGAGAAGAAAGAATTAGAAGAAGCTAACAAGTCTTATAAAGATATGTTAGATAAAATGAAATCCACTTTAACTGATTCAGTTGTAGATGTAACATTTACTAATCATTTAAAAAATCACCCAGTTTGTTTAAAAACTAAAGGTGAAGTATCAACTGAAATGGAAAAAGTTCTACAAACTATGCCGAACAATCAGAATGTTAAAGCAGAGACTGTTATGGAAATTAATATGAATCATCCAATTACTAAGAAGATGGAAGAGTTATATAATAACAAAGACTTTGATACATTAGATAAGTATAGTAAAGTTCTTTATCAAGAAGCAAGATTGATTGAAGGTTTGTCAGTAGAAAATCCTACTGAATTAAGTAATCTAATTTGTGATTTATTAGCAAAGTAAGGAAATTGATTCCTTGCTTTTTTTGATATATAAAAATTTAATTAAAAAATTTAAAAAAGCTATTGACGAACATATATTCTATGTTATAATAGATGACATAACTTGAAAGAAACGAGGTGTTAAAGCAAAGTATTGTCATATTTATTATATTGATATTAAAAGAATATTTATGAAAGAATAAAATAGGGGTTATAGTACCTAATAAAAATAGTAGGGTGTCACTCATCCGAAATTCGTCTGTGGAGAAACAAAATGTTTCGATGAAGCAGAAAGTCTATCTCTCTAGTCGCTATCTTTTGCAAGATTCGACAAATTTCGACAAGCAAGATGACATATAATACTCCTGAAAGGAAGTGTCATATCATTGTGTCTTATTTAGAGATAATTTTGAATAATTGTGTCTATTTGTTATGTCCAATTTCTCTATATTTAATATATATTTCGTATAGAAAAAACATTAATAAAGAAGTAAACTCTATTGCGTTTGAAATAGCTATTTCTTCTTCCTTATACTTTATACTTAGGTATGGAATGCCCCTACATCATAACTATCCGACTATGTTATTTGATGTACCTTTACTTTTAACTTTTTCTAAGAAAAAAACAGGCTTTAGTGTCGTTATTTCTATTGTATTAATTATTTATCAGACTATCTTTCTAAGAACTATGCCTTTACTATTAATTGTAGAATATATAGTTTATTTTCTAGGATATTTGCATTTAAATAAGTATAAGTTATCTTTAGGAAATCTAATTCACGGATTCATAATTGTTAATAGTTTCTTTTTAGCCATAAAAGTATTCTGGTTTATCTCTCCAGATGGCTATTACGACAATAATATTATTTATCTATGTTGCATAATTATTGTAATCTATTTAGTTAGTTCCATGATTCTTTATTTTTTGTATAAAGGTGAGAAAATTGTCGATTTCAATAATAGCTTATATAATATTCAAAAAGAAAAGGAATTGCGTGCATCATTATTCAAAGTAACGCATGAGATTAAGAATCCTATTGCTGTTTGTAAAGGCTATCTTGATATGTTAGATCCATCAGATAATAAAAAATGTACTAAGTATATTCCAATATTAAAAAGTGAAATAAATAGAACTATAGTTTTAATGGATGACTTTTTAGACTATACAAAAATAAAAATAGAAACAGAAGAAATAGACTTAGTCATGTTATTTGAAGAACTTGATTCATCATTAAGACCACTTTTTTCTAGTAAGAAAATTACAGTTAATTATAATATACCTTATGAAGAGTTATATTTTGAAGCGGATTATAACCGCTTGAAACAAGTCTTTATCAATCTATTTAAAAATGCCCTAGAAGCAAAAGATGATACCAAAGAAGAAAGTCATATAGATGTTACTGTCAAAGAAACTGAAAGTATTATCTTTATAAAAATTAAAGATAACGGTATTGGTATGACAAAAGAAGAGTTGGAGAAAGTAGGACAGATGTTCTTTACTACAAAGAGAAAAGGTTCTGGACTTGGTACGTGTTTATCTAAGGAAATAATTAAACTTCATAAAGGAAACATAACTTATTCCTCACGCAAAGGAGAATGGACCGAAGCAAATATAACTTTACCAAATATTAAAGTTATGTCATAATAATAAGGGTGTTGTTATGATAGAAGAAGTGAAGAAAAGTTTAAAAGAACGACTAAGTGACTATAGATATAATCATTGTTTGCGAGTAGCTGATGTTGCAAAAGATTTAGCAAAATTTTATAAGGAAGACGAAGGACAAGCTTATTTTGCTGGACTTGTTCACGACATGGCCAAAGAATTTACTAAAGAAGAAAATTTAGAATTTGTTAAAAGTCATAATCTTCCAGAGGAAGTTTTAAATAAAGAAAATAGCAAATTTCTTCATGGCACTATTGGTGCTATAATAGCTAAGGAAACATATCATTTCACTGATGATATGTTTAATGCTGTTTATTATCACACTGCTGGTCGTCCAGGAATGAGTAAATTAGAAAAAATTGTTTATCTAGCTGATAAAATAGAACCAGGTAAAAATTATGAAGGCATAGAATCAGAACGAAAACTAGCTTATCAAGACTTAGATCAAGCAGTAATATTATGCTTAAAAACAAAAATAGCAAAGTTAACAAAAGAAGAAAAGTTCATCCATCCAAATACTATAGATACACTTAATTATTTAGAGGCGAAAGTAGGTAACACTGCTACTAAATAATATTTTGTCTCGATTAGAAAACTGTGATACAATAACTTATATAAAAGAGTAGAGGGTGATGAAATGTTAGGCGATATCAAAGAGATAGTTGATAGTAATGTTTTTGTTAATCTATCAATTGATATTTCAAAACAAACAAACTTAGTTGATTTACATATAATTTTTGAAGATGGTCCAGCTAAAGTTGTAGGACAAATCGTTAGTACAACGCGAACAGTTTTAAAAGCTAATATAGTAGGTGAAATAAAAGATAATGTTTTTCTTCCAGGTGTAAGTAGCAAACCATCATTTAAATCAACAGTTAGAATAATTAATATGGAAGAGTTGGAATTGATTTTAGGCAAAACCACTCCACAGGCTGGAGAAGTGCTTTTTGGTTACTCTAATATTTATCAAAATTATCCAATTCACGTAAACGTAAATTCTTTCTTCAGCAACCATTTTGCTATTTTAGGAAATAGTGGAGCTGGTAAGAGCTTTTCAGTGTCAAGAATTTTACAAAACGTTTTTGCTAGTCCAACGGCAAGTCCAGTAGGAGCTCACGTTTTAATGTTTGATGCTTATGGTGAGTATACAAGAGCTTTAAAAGATATAGATAAAGTAAATCCTAATATGCATTATACCACCTATACAACTAATACTAATAATGAAGTTAGTGCACCGATTAATATTCCACTTTGGTTGTTAGGAGTAGATGATATAGCATTATTATTGGATGTAACTTCAACTAACCAAATACCAATTATCGAAAAAGCTTTAAGCTTAGTTCCAATTTTGACTGGCGAAGAAGAAACAGTCATTAAATATAAAAATGATATCATTGCAAGAGCAGTAGAAGATATCTTATTAAGTGGTTCTCAATCAACTAAAATAAGAGACCAAGTAATAGCAGTTCTTACGAAGTTTCATACAAGAGATTTATCACTTGAAAGTCAGATAGTTCAACCGGGTTATACTAGAACTTTAAAGCAATGTCTTTATATCGATAAAACTGGTAAACTAGTAGAAATGGAAGTTGTTGTTAATTTTGTAAAAGAATTCATTTTACAAGAGGAAGAAGCTACGCCAAAAACTAATAAAATGATAGCTTATACATTAAAGGACTTAGAAACGGCAATGGATTTTGCTCTAATCAGTGAAGGAATTTTAAAAAGTGATAAAGTTTATGACTATGCAAACGTTTTAAGTGTAAGACTTCATAGTCTAGTAAATAGTCCAAATCATGTCTTCTTTGATGCAACTTCTTATATAGATAGAGCAACTTATATAAATGATTTATTTACTGATTTAAATGGTAATCATTGTCAAATCGCTAATTTCAATATAAGTTACATTGATGATAGATTAGCTAAAGTAATAACAAAAATGCTATCAAAATTAGTATTTGATTACACTGTAGAAAATCCGAATAGAGGAAGTACACCTTTCCACATAATAATTGAAGAGGCACATCGCTATGTTCAAAAAGATACCGATACAGAAATACTTGGTTATAATATCTTTGATAGAATAACTAAGGAAGGGCGAAAATATGGCGCCATTTTAGGACTTATCACACAAAGACCAAGTGAACTTTCTGATACAGCAATTTCCCAATGTTCAAACTTCGTTGTCTTAAGAACATTACATCCAAAAGATTTACAATATATTAAAGAAATGGTACCAAACGTCTCAGCTGAAATAGTAGAAGAACTTAAAAACTTAAAACCTGGTAATTGTATAGCTTTTGGAAATGCTTTCAAAGTTCCAACTAGTATGTACTTTGAGAAAGCTAATCCAGAACCACTTTCTAATAACGTTGATATCAGTAAAGTATGGTATCAAACAGGAAATATAATGTAGCCAAAAACGAATCCAGCAATAGCACCAATGAAATGGCTGCTATGAGAAATTGAATCTTTTTTTCCAAAAAGTTTAATTTCATCAATCACATAAAAGATGCAAATTAAAATAAAAGTTAAAGGAATCTTATTAAGTGAAAAATTAACAAAAGAAGAAAGAACTATTAACATAAAGGTAATGCCACTAGCTCCTAAAATTTTATTTTTAGTAAAGATAGAATTAATAATCCCAATTATTAAGAAAGTAGAACATATCATTATTAAAAGATTAATACTACCATATTTTTCTTCAATCATCGGACCAATCAGCAAAATATAAAGAAAATTATGTGTAAAGTGTTGCCAGTTAGCATGACCAAATATATGAGTTATCAATCTTAAGTAAGTTAGAGGATTAAAAGGATTACTTCGATAAGTAGAAAATAATAAATCATTACTTTTTCCTTTTGTTAATCTATTCAAAATAAGAACAAGTAAAGAAATAAAGAAAAATGATAAAATAATTATTGAATTGTATTCTAAATAGTTAAAGACTTTCATTATTAACACCTCAACTAGTATTATACAAAAAATGTTTGTTTCAAGCTAGGTGCCTAAAAAAGTCTTTTCCTTTTTAGAAAAGTATGTTATTATAAATAGTAGTTAAGGTAGGAGGTTAAGCAATATGGCTTTCAACGATAAATTAAAAAAATTAATGGGTCAAGATGGATCAGATTCAAGTGAAGAAATTAAAGAGGAGGAATATTACAAAGTGTCAAGAGAAGAATATGAAGACGATAATGGTGTAGCTGGTAGCAAAATGATGTTGCTTGAGCCACGTGCTTATTCAGAATCACAGCAAATAGCAGATCATTTAAAAAATCGCAATGCAGTAGTTGTTAATTTAAAACGAGTAACTCCAGATCAAGGAAAGAGAATAGTAGACTTTTTATCAGGTACACTTTATGCTATCGGTGGAGATTTACAAAAATTAGGTGGAGGAATATTCCTTTGTACACCAAATAATGTAAATGTTGAAGGGAAAATCAGCGATGACGTACCAGCTAAAACAACAAAGAAAAGCAAAAACGAAGAAGACGACGAATTCGACTGGTAATTAATAATAAACCTGAAAAAGTGGTGTAAAGATGGAAAAGTTTCATTATGAGACGAATGGCTATAATAAAAAAGAAGTAAATGACTTTATTAAAAGAGTTATTAAAGAAACCGAAGGTATTATTAATAAGTGTGAAGAACAAAAAGATAAAATAAAGGTTTTAGAAGAACAGTTAAATACATATCGTAGAGTAGAAGAAACTCTTAAACAGTCACTAATAAATGCAGAAAAAACTAGTGATGATTTGAAAAAAGTTGCTAATGAAAGAGCAAATATTATAATAAGTGATGCTAAAAATGATGCTTCACGTATTATTAATGATGCCCTTTTAAGAGCAGAGAAAATAGACGAACAGACAGATATTTTGGAACGAAACATTAAAATATTTAAAAGAAAATTAAAAATTATTGTAGAACAACAATTAGCAGTAGTAGAAGAAATTGAGGTTTTAGACTTAGAGAAATAATAAGTCTATTTTTTGCTAGAAAGGAGAATTTTTTTGGAAGAGTTAACTGAAGATTATGAAGAATTGCTATTGAAATATAATGCTGCTTTAAAAACTCTTGAGACACAAATCGCTATTTTAATTCAAGACTATGAATTTAAAAATCATTATAATCCTGTTGAACACGTTAAAAGTAGAATCAAAAGTTACGATAGTATTGTTAATAAATTAAAGAGTAGAGATTATGATGTTACCGTTGAAAATATCGAAAATCATATTCATGATGTAGTGGGTCTTAGAATTGTGTGTTCTTTCTTATCTGATGTATATGCAATTGTCAAGTTGTTAGAAGATAGCGACCAAATAACAGTTCATACGAAAAAAGATTATATTTCTAATCCGAAAGATAGTGGTTATTCTAGTTATCATCTTTTGGTATATGTACCTGTTTATTTAATAGATGGAGTAGAAATGGTAGAAGCAGAAATTCAAATTAGAACAGTTGCTATGGATTTTTGGGCTAGTTTAGATCACAAAATAAGATACAAGTTCAAAGGTGAGATACCTAATGAAATACAAGAAAATATGTATAAATGTGCCCTAGATATTAATGACTTAGATCAAAAAATGGTAGATATGAATAATAAAATGCGAACTATCATTGAAGATCAAGAAATCATATAGATATAAAAAAGGAACCCCAATTAATGGCTCCTTTTAATTATTATTTAATATCAATAAGTTTTCTATTTTTATTTTCATCAATTTTTGGAACAGCAATATGTAAAGTACCGTTATCATAAGAGGCTTCAATATTTTCTTCATCAACGTCTCCTAGATAGAAACTACGAGAGTATTTTCCATAAAATCTTTCACGACGAATGTATTTTTTCTTTTCATCTTTATCTTCTTCTTCGTGTTTCTTTTCAGCACTAACAATTAAGTTTCCTTTATTACATTCTACTTTAATTTCATCTTTTTTGAATCCAGGTAAGTCCATGTCAACGTGATAAGTATTTTCTTTTTCATAAATATCACATTTCATTTTAGCTCCTTCTTCTTCAAATAAATCATCTAATGCGTTATCAAAATAAAATCTTCTTGGTAACATAATCATCACTTTCCTTTCACAATTATGTTATAACACTATTGTTAGCAGTTG
Source organism: bacterium (assembly GCA_029007415.1). Classification (GTDB taxonomy): domain Bacteria; phylum Bacillota_I; class Bacilli_A; order RF39; family UBA660; genus Onthousia. The sequence goes on along the minus strand of JAQXHT010000083.1, from coordinate 698 downwards.
TCAAGTAAGAGTGCTAAAAAATGACAAAAATTTTTAAGTATTACAATTGTTTTTATAAAAAAGGGCTTATTTGTGTAAAAATATTTAAAAAAGCTCTTGCTATAATTCTATAATTTTGATAAAATAACCTTGTTACTTGAAATGGCGGCGTTGGTGAAGTGGTTAACACGCTGGTTTGTGGCACCAGTATGCATGAGTTCGATCCTCATACGCCGCCCCATAATGGAATTTAAATCAATATTTAGTTGATTTACATATAGTTCAGAATATTTTATGTTCTGAACTTTTTTTAGCAAAAATATTAAATATCATTTTATCACTGATGTTGTCAATATTATAGGTAAAGACATAGTAATATTATTATGATAAAAATGTATAAAAAAAACTAGCTATCACTAGCTAGTAAATGTTAATTATGGTGGAGAATAGGAGGATCGAACTCCTGACCTTCTGCGTGCAAAGCAGACGCTCTCCCAGCTGAGCTAATTCCCCGTAACAACAAATTAAATATACCATATATCTTAGAGTGTTGTCAACACTTTTTTGAAAAAATTAATAATTTTATTATTTACTTATTAATTATTACTGTAATAAGACTATTACATATGACATAAATCTAACTTGAAAACTATATTTCTTTCTAAATACATTTTATCCTCACAGGTATTTAAACATACTATAACAATTAACAATCAATA
>JAQXHT010000082.1 GCA_029007415.1 bacterium | reverse complement strand
TTGGATCTGTACTACTGCTACTTCCCATTCATCCATCACTCCTTTCTACTTTAATCCACATGTTGGATCACTTATTCCATTAATCAAACCTAATAATAATTGTACTAATGTTGGAACTAAGAACAAAGCAAGAGCTGCTATCAATCTAATCATTAATCTTGATTGAGCTTTTTTAAAGACATTTTCATCACTAGAAGCCATTGCTTTGATAAAATCAACTGCACTTAATAAAACAACAAGTATTGGTCCAGCGATTTTAATATAATTAAGTAGTTTCTGCAAAATCCAACCAAATTTACCTTCAGACATATCAATGATTTGGTTACAACTATTATATTGTTTATTAAGATTATCTAAAGTAGAATTATCTGTATAAGTTTTACTTGGACTAGTATTTACAACATTTCCCTCTGTATCAGTAGTTGATTTGTTAGTATCTTCTGATTTACCAACATCATATACTGTTACCTTATAATTAGTACCTTCTTTACCAGTTGTATCAGTACTTGTATATATAAACTTAGGACAATAAAAAGTATTATCATTATAAAATTTTTCTGGGACTTTTATTTTCAAACTACAAAGACCAATATCTTGTTTACAAGTTCCAGTCGCTTTTTTATTACTTTTGGCATTTATGTTTATTGTTCTAGCAGACTTTACATTTTCGTTAGCAGTTGAACTTACAACTTTTCTAACATAACTACAGCTATTTGAGGTGGAAGAACTTAGTTCAAATTGCGTACCAGTATTAGCAACATCTGAATCAGAGGTAGTACCATTAAGTTTTGTTCCACTTAGATTTTTAGAACAATTTTTATCTGTAGTAAGAGCACCGGACTTACAATTACTATTAGAACTATAAATTTTAAATCCACCAACTACACTTTGCATATAAATACTTATAGTTGGACAACTACCATCGGATTTAAGTGCAATTCCATTGCTATTAGCAAATTTTGCTGGTCGTGTACTCTCAAAAGGAGACGTTGCTTGAGTTAATCTTTTCGAATCACCTTCAGTACTCAAAACAAAGGTATGTTCAGTCGCCACAGCTTTTCCATTTGAATCCTTCTTAGGAGCAATAATAGTATTTTTCCACACATATTTACATTGAGTAGCAGCTTCTACTCCATTTGGTACTAAAAAAACGCCTATCATTAAAGCTAGTATCACCGAACTTAAAAGTCTCTTTTTCTTCATAAAAACGCCTCCAAAAGATTATTTTACATAAAAGTCAAACTAATCATAATTATTGTACCAAAAAAAAAAGAAAATAGCAATTTCTATATTTACTACTTTCTAAGAATTATTTACCAGCGGCATTCCAACAATCACGCCAGTCTTCCATACCTGTAACAGCATTTCCTGCCGTAGTTGATACCATTGATAAAATAACGTTAACTAACGTAACTATAAAGAAGACAGCTACTGCATAAATACAACGTTTGATTAATCTACCTTGTGCTTCTTTAACTTTTTTCTCATCTGATTCTATAACAGCTTTTCCTAAATCAAGTGTACCTAAAACAATTAAGATAATTGGTATACCAATCTGTAAAATAGGAAATACACCTTTACGAATAATTCTTACTAAGAATAACATTCCATGACAAGCTGTATCAGTTACTGGAGCAACGTTTCCTAATATTTGTAAATTTAATAAATCCATATCAATTTCTCCTTCACACCTATTATAATATATAAATTAGTTATTTTTGTCAATTATTAACGTTTGAATAACCCAAAAATTTTAGTGTCTTCTTTCTCTTCTGTTTTATTTATAAGACCTATCTTTGATAAGAAATCCGTAAGAACATTATTTCTTTCTCGATCATTTAAAGGTGGTAAATTATAAAACACCTTAGTTCTTCCTTCATATTCAAAATCCATAACATCCCTATTAGTTAATAAACTTTGATTTAGTATTATCTTCTTTCCCCTTAACTCATCAAAGATTTTTCTATTTCTTCGCATTAACTTATTAAGTTTAATACTAGAAGGTTCTATCAAATATAAAACATCACCACAAACACCTTCATTAGAAGAATCATTTAAATCAATCAATATAACAGACACATCTTTATGCTTAACTAGTTCAGTCATTAAGTTAGCATCAGTAGTTGATACCATATTCTTATCACCAAAATAAAGAAAATCATGACGATTAATCTCTATTGCTACAACGTCCATATTATAGAACTGTTCAAGCTCTTTTTTTAGCATATATATTAAAGTAGTAGAACCAGCATGATCAGTAATATTTCTAATACCAATAATTTGGTTACCACTCATTACTTTCTCATTAATTGTACTAGACAAAGTATTAAGTTGTTGAATATGAGCAACATCTTTATAAGTATTAGGATGATCAAGACAATATTTAACACCTTCTAAATTAGTAGTGAAATTATAAATACCCATTGAAATTATTTTTGATAAATAATTACTAGATGTAGAAACTTCATTATTTGGCAAAACAAGTATAATTTTTTCAGCATCCAAACCTATAGAAATCTTTTGAATATTTGTAACATCATCATAATCTTGAATTGCTGTAACATCAAGAATCATTCTAGCATAAAAGAAGTTCTTAAACATTGAAACTATCTCATCTGCTGTATGAACTCCCTCTACACTTTTCATAACATCTATATCAAGTCGGGATAGCATATCTTTTGCTTCATTTGCAACTATTACGTACATACTCTCCCCTCCTTTATTTGTTCATTGCTTTACATCCATTCTTAGCATATACAGTCTTAGTATCACCATTTACTGATAACATATCAGGTAAACCAGTAAATATTCGGTTAAGAATTGGTATATCCATATTGACATATGTCTTTACACTATAATAAACTCCTCGATAAGATGCATCATCTGAATTAAGTTTGTTATTACCAGTATTATCAGTACACTTTACACAGTAACCTTCTGAACCATTGCAATACCAACCATTAACATTATTATTGTTTCTTACCGCTTGTTGTTGAACGGTAGAAAGACCATAGCCAGCTCTTTTAACTAAAGATGATATTTCTGTTGCAGCTGTGCCACCTTCCGAAAAGCCTTCCTTCTGTTCAATAATATTTATTATTTCATTCTTAACACGAAAGGCGCGAGTATAATTGACAGAATATGCCATATACCCATTAATCAATAATACAAAAACTAAAATGATTTGTAATGTAAATACTCCACCAATCGCATCACGCATTGTTTATCACTTCCTTATCCCATATTATTAACTTGGGAATTAACATTCTTATTCCATTGATTTTGAATTTGTGGTTGAATAACTTGTGGCCAGAACCAAGCAAAGAAAGCAGTTATAACACCTATTAAGACAATAGTAACTACTGTCATATTTAACTCTCCTGTAGCCTCTTTCATTTATATCATTCTCCTTTCCTACTATATGAACATTATAACAAATAATCAATAATTTGTAACCTTTTTTCTTTAAAATGTCATTTTCATTAAAGATATTACGATTAAGAACATAACACTGATACCAGTTACCACAAGCATTATCATTGTTTGATTACCCATATGATCAAGTCTTTCTTTATATTTAGTTTCACGAGCTTTTGCCTGTAAATTAGACACTGTTTTAGAAAACATTAATAATCTTTCTTGTTTTCTTTCTTGGCCACCAATACCTAAACGATAAAGTAAACGCATCATTCGCATAGAATCTCTTACGGGATATTCATTTGCAAAATCCATATATGGCTGAATTGTTGAATCACCAGCATTAATCTTTTCAATCATATTTCTAAGTCCTGGTTTAAAAAGATCAGGCGCATCTTCAATACTTTTTCCAATCGCAACAGGTACTGTGTAGTGCTGAATTAATATTTCTAATCCCTTTAAATAGTATGGCAACATTACATCAATATTATGTAAGTGTTTTTTATAGTAATTTTTAAGTCCCATATAAGGATATTTAAAAGCAGCAAAACCAATAACTACTGCTAGTAAAATGTTTAATAAACTTAAAGAGTTCATTGAAACAAACATAACTACAAAGATAGTTATAATTCCAAGTATTATTCTTTTTTGAAATAAAACATCACTATCAGCTTTGTCACCATATTTAGCCATAACTAAGAAATTATAATCATCTTCTCTTAAAAGATCAAAATATTGGGCATTATCTTTAATGAACTTATCTTTATCAATAGTTTTATTATAGATTAAAACTCCAACTATAAGAACTGCTACTATTACTATTTCCATTTTTACTCAGCCCCCACATTCTCATTATAATATTTTTCACCTTTAATTAAGAAGTATGCATTGAATATTATGATAAAGTGTAATATTACTTGTACATAAGTCTGCTCAATAAGTGCTAAATAATTTGTTCTGCCTAACATATATTGTACTAACATAACTAGTAAGTATAATATTACTCCATATTGTAAAAATTTCTTATGGAAGTTTGCTCTATCCATTCTATCTCTATATACACTTTCAACTAAGGTATCGATATCTAGCTGCATATTTTCCAAACTTTCACCAGTATCTCTTGCACCTTCTTTTGTAATTTGTAAAAATAACTGATGCATATTTTTTACAATATAAAATGGATATTTTTCATTCATAAAGTTTATAGCTTCATCAATAGCTCCTTGCTCATAAGCCATATCAATCATTGTATTTACATCTGATAAGACAGGGTCTTCTAAAACGCCCGAATCTCTTACACCTTCAAGTGATTTAACAAATGACTGCGTTGTTGCAAACTCCATAATAACGTTGGTTGTATAAACTTGAATCTGTTCAAAGACAAATTCACTATACACTCTTTTACAACGTAAATAAGCAAGATATGGAACAGCAGCTATAGCAACAATGACATAAACTATACATATTACAACGTTGTAAAAGTATAAGTATGATACAACTCCAGCAAAGCCACCTAACATTAATATTTGCATTAAATATTGTCTTGGTGTAAACTCTTGTCCTAAATCTTTGGCCTTTTCTCTGACCATTTTGAAAGAATAAGGAGCAAATTTATCATATACCGTTTGGAATTGTGAGGAGAAAAATTTTGAGACGTTTTCTCCTTTATAATTTCGATAGAGTACTACTGTTACTCCGATTATAATTAATAAGAAAAGTTCCATATACTTCCTCCCTTCTACAACACTTCACTAGGAAATGGAATATTCTGTTCTGGAACAGGGCTTACTGTTTGAACAGTAGCAACATTTTGTACTGGCATCTGTGGAATGTTCTGTACAACTGGTTGTGGACTACTAACTACTTCATTAACGACTTGATTAGGAATATTAGGCGTTTGGTTTACTACCCCATTATTATTCATTGGTGTAATACCTTGTACATTCTGATTAACTTCAGGTACAACTGGTACTACTTGTGGTGTTACTGTTACTTCACTATTAGTAACTGGAACGGGTTGTGGTTGAACAACTGCTTCCTTAGGCATTTCTAAATTAATTGGTTGTGGCGCTTGTTCACTAATATTATTAACTGGTTCTAACGTTACTGGTTTAACAGTAGGTACCTCTTCAGTATCAGGTGTTTCCATCTTTTCTAATTCACTATCTAAGTTAACCATTGAATCTTGATTAGTTAATAAATTATCAATATTAATATTTTGATTTTCTAAGTATTCTAATAAATGTTTACTAGGCATATTTTGTACTGGTTTCTTACCAAAAGTTTTCTGATACAAAACACGACTTATTGGTTTATTATTTTCATCAACATAAAACTCTACTACTTCATCTACTTCACGATGGAATTTTCCATATTCTTTACTATAATAAGCTTTAATATGAACACCTAATTGGATATAACGATAAATAGTAGTCAAGAACTGATCTACATCAATATCTGTTTCCAAAAGTGAATATAAACGATATGGGATAGCACTAGCTTTATCAGCATGGATTGTTGATAAGATATTATGTCCAGATGATATTGAGTTTCTTACAGCCGTAACGGCTTCTGCACTACGAACTTCGGATAGTAGAATCCACTTTGGATTCTGACGCATACAAGTAACTAGTACATCAGTATAACTAGCAACGTTATTAGTTTTCATCGCAACTATATCACGATGAGGAAAGATTTTATCTAAGTGAAGTTCTAGAGTATCTTCAATTGTAATAATCTTTTCATTTTCTTTTGTATGACTTGCTAGGTATTTAACAAACTCAGTTTTACCAGAACCAGTTTCTCCACTAACAATAATATTGCAGTGACCTTCAACACATTTCATTAAGATATCATGAATATTAGCTGTAAAGTAATCTTCTGCTAATAGTTTATCTTTAGAAAGTCTTATCTTAGCTGGTGTTTTACGAATAACAGCAGCTATTCCGTTTGTAGCAATCGATTCATGAACGAAGTTAAGACGGAGTTCAGCACTTTCAGCGTCTAAAAATGGTTTAGCATTATTGAATGTCGTTCCCATAACATTAGAACACTGAAAGGCAAGTTTCTCCATAAAAGCATCATCAAGTCCTGCTACTTCTGTTCTTTGAGAACCATAGGTTAAAGAACGAATCCATACTTGACCATGATTACAATACGAAATATCGGTTATATCATCATTATCTAGTAGTGGTTTCAATACCCCAAAGTCTAACTTATCAAAAATGGATTCAGTCATTTTATTTCCCTCTTTTCTTTAACTATTGTTGAGCAAGATCTGCTTCAGTCATAGCTGTTACTCTATTAATAAAGTTCTTTAAGTCTTCGTTAGATATTTTTACATCTCCTGGATTCTTCTCTAAGCTTTCATTAGTTGGTACTGGAATAATCTCAGAATCATAAGCTCTTAAGTAAGAAGCCTTACGTAATAAGATGTGATATTCCTCTGGTACAGCAAAGATTATTTGTGCTGGAGTTCTATTTTCATCAACGTTAGCAAATACGCTTTGTCCATTACTATCATAAACTCCTAAAATCTTAACGTTTTCTAGTAATTTACCTACCATAATCTTATCGTTATTTTCAGTAACTGTTTCATTTTCATCTACATGGTTCATAACCTTTAGATAAATATCAATATAGTTACCTGGTACCATAGAGTTACTATACGTACTAGACATATTAACTGTTAAGTTATATAAAACATAATTCTTTGGATAAGATAAGATATTTGTTTTTAATTTTTCTTTACTTACAACACTTCTTTGATAGAATAAACTTCCTTCAGGAATTATAGTATCAATAGCAGCATACATATCGACAACATCTGATTTTCTAGTGTATGCATCACCTTTTAGCATTGCTGGAGGAACTTCAACTGTTCCAATTAAATCATCAGTTATTTGGGTTCCTGGACTGATGGTTTTTAAAGCATAAGGAACAGTTACAGGGTTGATAGAGCTTTTTACTCTCCATTCATAACCAAAATATAATACTAAGATAGCAAGAGCAACACCTACTACTGTAACTGTATTCTTGTTGGCAAAAAATTTCTTTATTCCTACATTAAAACTATTCATTTTTATCCTTCCCTTCTATTCTTAACTTGCTGATAATAGCTTAGTATAGACTTCATCTATTTTACTATAATCTAGCTTTCCACTATTAGCAAGTTTAGTAGTTAATTCATTGGTCTCATAATCTGTTTCCATTATGCTAGTAAGTCTATTACTTATTTGAATAGTATCATCATTAAATACTACTGAAGTAGCAGAATCTACTTTAATAGTAACCTTTGGAGGTGTTTCATTTATATCATAAAATTTGATGTCATAATTTCTAGTGTTAACAACATTTTGAGAGAAGCGGCGAACGAAACTCTCAACAAACTTCTCTTTATCGATTCGATATAATCCCCCGCTCATTCTATAATATCCAATATCTGTAGCATCAATCATTGCTGCTTCAGTTGTTTCTTTTAATAAGTAATAATCAAGTTCATTACCAGACTGGAAGTCTGATGCTATATTAATTACTCCAAAAGTAAACATCGCTAACATAATTATTCCAATTATTAACATTGCTCTATTCACGCTTATTTACCTCCTTCAGTTGCACAAGTATTAGCACTTGACTGGTTGTTACATCCAAGAAGACCACGTTTTTTAACAATATTACCATGTGTATCTAGTAATTTACTACGGTAAACGGTAACTCCCCAAACTTTTTCACCAGCAATTTTATTTACACCAGTTCCATTATCTGTATCATTGTATGCCTTCTTTTCTTTGTTATATTTTCTTATATCATTAATATCAATAGGTGTTAAAACAATGTGATAATCAACATTTTGATTTTCTTTATCTGTATCATAAACAGCATCACCAAGAGTTTCAATTTCTTTAACTAATGACTCTGGATCAATCTTATAACTTTGGTTACTTACGTTTTTAGCTTTACTACTCCAGTTAAATCTTGGTTCACGATTAGGGAATAAATCAGTCGTATCAACTGAACGTACTTTAGCATTTGATAATGGTGTTTCTACTCCATCGTCACAATCTGTTCCAGTACATTTTTTCTCTTTACAATCATCACCATTACATTCACCTGTAGTTGGGTTTTTGATAGCGAAGAAACAAGATAAATCAAAGTTCCATTTAAATATTCCGTAGTCATTAATCTTAGCAGTAATGTTTTTCGTAATTTTACTTTCTGCTGGTTTTGTTGTTTTATTAGTATCATCTAATTTATAGTCATACCAAGCAGTATTAACTTCTTTTGTAGATAAGTTTGTACAATAAGCATTTCCAAGAGAAACATAGTAAGGTAATTTATCTTTTGATATTTCTACTTTTGTTTGACCAGTCTTAACGTTCATATAATTTTTAGGGAACGAAATTGTCGTATGATGGTCATAACAAATGTTTCCATCTTTACATCCTGGTGTACCAGAATTCTTACAAGACTCTTTATCATTACAGTAAGTTACTAATTCACTACTATTTTTAGTACTATCTAAGTTAGAACAGTATTCACTACTCTTATTTTCACAACTACCGGTAACACATCTTCCGTTAGTGTTAATTACCATACTTGTATAGCCACCTTCACCACTAGCTGTTATATTTTTACCATTTTGATTAGAAGTATATTTTTCGCCTAAATCTTTTCCAGAGTTCTTACTAATCTCACTAGTTTGAATAACATAGTTACTCTTTAGAGTTGTGCAATCATTAGCAGAAGCTTTACATTTCTTTTGGTCTTCTTTCCATTTTTTAACTTCAGCATCAAATATCATCTTAGCTTGTTCTTTAGTAACAATATTTTGATCTTTGTCATAAGCTTG
>JAQXHT010000081.1 GCA_029007415.1 bacterium | reverse complement strand
AACCCCTGACCTTTTGGTTCGTAGCCAAACGCTCTATCCAACTGAGCTACGAGCGCATAAGCTCTTCTTCAAAAGACAAACTTATATTATCATAATAAACGAACCACGTCAATATATTTTTTGAAATTTGTTGTTCATTTTGTAACTATTCAGACTTATAAAAATTAAAAAATGTAAAAGTGGTATAAAAAATACTGCTTTTTTATTCGAATTATGAGATACTAACAATGTTAAATGTTAAAGGATAGTGATTTAAATGCGAAAAGGTATTACAAATGATATGTTTAAACAATTAGAAGAAATATCTATTAAGTTAGATAAATCATTAGATAAGATTAACGAGCAGTCACTAATCATACATGAACTTAGATTAGAAATCAAAAAATATGAAGAACAATCAAAAAAAGATAAAGAACTTATAAAAAAACTAATTGAAGAAAACGAAAGATTAAAAAATCAAAATAATAAAAATAGTAATAATTCTAGCAAACCATCTTCAACTAATATGATTACTCCAAAAAAGAGGACAAGTGCAAATTCATATAACTATCGTTTCAAAACTGGTAATAATAAAGGCGGTCAATATAATCATCAAGGGTATAATCTGAGCAAAAAAGATGCAGAAAAATTAATTGAAGAAAATAAAATAGAAGTAAGAGAAATTACTCATATAATAAAGGGAGACTCTAAAAAGGAACCATTAGTAAAATATAGATATGACTTAGAAATCAAACCATATATTGAAAGACATATATTTAAATACGAAGAAAATGCCCAAGAAAATTTACCAAAGGAATTTTATACAGACGTAACATATGGTAGTAGTATAAAAGCATTATCAATACATTTAGGATGCTATAATGTAATTGCTTATAATAGATTAAGTGATTTCTTTAGTGTGATATCAAATAATGTATTAAATATTTCTAATGGTACACTTGTAAATTTTGTGAAAGAGTTCAGTAAGAAAAGTGAAGCTACAATAGCTAATTTGGAAAACAACTTTTTAAACGGAACAACTGGATATACAGATGAAACAGGAACAAAGTTTGAAAAGCAAAAATTATATGTAAGAAACTATAGTAATGAAGAAAATGTTGTTTATAAAGTTCATAAAAATAAAGGACATAAGCCAATAAAAGATGATGATTTATTAACAAGATTTTGTGGTGGTATAATGGGTGATCATGACACCACCTTATACAGTTATGGAAGCAGAAATTATGAGTGTAACATTCATCTTGGTAGATATTTAATGGAGCTTATGGAAAATATACCAGATACAAAATGGCCATTTCTAATGTATGATTTAATATTTAGGATGAATAATACCAGAAAGATAGCTATAGAATATGGTTTAACAAAATTTTCTGATGATAAAATTAAAGAATACAGAAATGAATATGATGAAATTTTAAAGCTAGCTAAAGAAGAAAACAAGAAAATAAAATCTTCATACTATAGATTAAATAAGGCAAAGCCTTTGTATAATAGACTATTAAAATATAAACAAAATCATTTATATTTTATAGAAGATTTTAGTATTCCGTTTGATGATAACTTAAGTGAAAGAGACTTAAGGATATTCAAAAATAAAACTAAAATATCTGGTGGCTTTAGAAGTATGAATGTAGCACAAGACTTTGCTAATGCTCTTTCAATTATAAAAACATCAATTAAAAGAAAAGTAAACCCGTTTGATTCAATAAAGGATATACTTAATAATAAAATATTATTTGCAAATTAAAAAGAGCAATTTACATAATTACTCTTCGTTTTTGCGTGTCATAGTCTGAATAGTTACTTCATTTTGTTACAGTTCAGTCAAGGCAATAGAAAGGAAGTGAGTTTTGCTCACTTTTTATTATTCTAAAACAGTTGTACCCTCAAAGCTTTTCATTAAAGATTCTAAAATATCTATGTTTTGCTTTTTATAGGTTAAGATACAGCTTTTAATTATTAAATAGTTATTTGCTCCTTCTTCGCTCCTGAATTTTCCAATTTTTTGTTTTATCTTAACTCCTCTTTGAGATGACTCTGCATTATTATTCGTTGATGGGATTCTAAAATCTTTTAGAAAATATAATATT
>JAQXHT010000080.1 GCA_029007415.1 bacterium | reverse complement strand
AATCAAACCATATATTTTACCACCAACAAATTCAAGATTAACATTTTCTAAAATAACACTATCTTTAAATCTTTTTGTTACGTTTTTAACTTCAATTTTCATCTTATCATTCCCACTCTTTCTATTAATTTACTAGGTCTTTTCTTATGAAGGAAAATTAAACTAATCACTAATACTATTATCAAGATACTACTAATACCTTTAAACCAAACAACTCCAAGACTTACTGCTAAAAGGAAAATAAGTCCACTAATAATACTAACTATTTTATAATCTCTCAGATATAAGACATAACTATTTAAAAATAACAATTCTAATAGAATAGTATAAGCTAAATCTCTAATTAAGATAGCTAATTCAAAAGAGATACTACCTGCTCTAAGAGATAATGTTAAAACTACCAAGGTATAAGATATAAGCTTAACTAATATTGTTAATAAGATAATAGTAACTAACTTCATTTTAGACCAACTAATTATCTTTTCTCTTAAAAATATATTATCTAAACTATACATTAAATCCTTCGTATATAAGTTAACAGCAAGATAAACGAACATTGTTAAAGATAAGACATAGTAAATAACATTTAGTATATTATACTTATTCAGATTAAGATTTACTAAGAACATATTATTAAGATTTTCAGTAACTGATAACAATGGACTATAGGTTAAGAAAGGAATAATTACTGTAGTACCTAGAAACAAGCCTAATAATAGTTTTTGTTTATGAAAGAAATAACTAATATCATTAGAGAAAAGATATTTATTTTTCACTTTAGTATTTTTCTTTACATTATATAGATAGAAAATAAGCACTTCAAAAAATAATAAATAAAGTATAGAATAAGTAATTTCTAAAGAAAATGAACCATATCTTGTTACTTGGAAATAAGACCAAGGAGCTAATTGAAAGGAATTAGTTGCTTCCGAACTAGTTATTCCTAAAAACAAACTAATACTGAAACAGATAGTAACAAATAAGGAGCTAGTAAAGTTATACTTATAACTAATCAAGATAATAATAAGACTCAAAGATACCATATAAGTAACATATCTAAATAGATAAAATAGAATATAAATAATATCTGGGATACCTTTATAAATCGTACTAATATTTAGACCAATATTACCAGCTTGAAAGAAAACTAGAAAAGTATAAAATATAAGGAAAAACATTACTATTAACAAAATATTAGAAGAAACTACCAGAGAAATAATTTCTTTTAAATAGTTATTTTTAGTTTTAAGTCTTATAATATAGGAATCAAAATCTTTAGAAAATGTCTTATAAGTATTATAGGAATTTAACATTATTAAAAGAAAAAATAATAAATTAAAGATAGAGAAAGTAAAAGATATTAATGTTGCTTCTACCATTGTTTTCGTTCCTGACGATAATATATAAGCGCCATAAAGCGCTAAAATGATAGCAAAGATATAGATACCCTTAAAGTTTTCTTCACCCATTATACCATTCAAAATAGTAAATTTTCTATGCAGTGATTTTTTCATTTCTCATTATAAACCTTTCTTTATTCTTATAAGATAAATAGTAAACTAATAAGGAGAATAGAAGAAAACAAATCACGATTATAAACATCAAAGCAACATTATCTCCTTTACCTAAAAACCAATAAGTAGTAACCATAAAGTATTCCGATAGTTTTTTAATTCCAAAGATTTTATTAAGTATGAGAGCATAAAGACCAACATTGATAAATATTACTATTAAAGTTATATAAATAAAACTAGTTAAGATTGATACTAAGATATTTTTACTATTCTTACCAAAAGCTAAAGCTAAAGCACCAAAAGCAAAGCTTAATATATATTGAAATAAACATATCACTGTTCCATAAAGGAAGAAGTGTTTATATTTAAAAGGTGTATAGATATAGTTATCAATAGTTGTATCACCAATATTAAAATTAAATCTCGTTATAAGACACGATAGAAGAAAAACTAAACATAATACGATAGGAAAAGTTAAAGAAACAATTCCTAAAAGTTTTAAATTTTTCCGTAGATATTTTTTATAATCAGTTCTTGTAAAGTAGTTTTTAACCATTCCACTAGCAACTTCTTTATGAATATTAGCTATTACCAAGATAGCAATGAATAAAGGAGATAACAATTGAAGATTTCTAAAGAGTGTCTGTTCCACAATATAACAAGTAAGTGTTATAGCATCAAGCTTTTTATATTTAGCAACTGGATCATTTTCTCGTTTATATCTTTCAACATCTTCATCAGTCTTATGCCAGTAGCACAATTCATCATTAGGGTCACTCCCACTCTCTCCACATTTATCTATTACTTTATAATAATCTTTAGCATATGAAAAATCGAGTGAATAATAATCATAAAATGATAACAAAATAAAAAAGAAAAGAAAGATTGCAACAAAAAATACTGTTTTTTTAGCTAAAAAGATTTTTTTCATATTTAATCCTCCATATTTAAAGGAAGTAGGCATTTTTTTAATTATTTATTATAATCTACAGTCCAAAAGCCCCAATAAGTTGCAGATGTTGGTAAAGTTTTTTTTGAATAATACACAGTATAAAATGTACCTGGATCAGTGGTATAACTATCAAAAACTACATTAGTTCCCTTTGGTAATTCTTTACGCACACTAACATTTCCTCCGCCTACCAAAGCTCTAATATATCCCATAATTGCTCTAGGATCACCACTAAGGTTATCCTTACAATCAAACTTGTTTAACATATGATATCCGCCAGCATCATATTTAACAACTTGATTACTTGTTGCCAAGCCATTATTTATTGGAATTTTCAACTCAGTAATTGTGTACATTGTAGCATTTACTCCCACTGAAGATAAAACTAAAGTAACAAAAAAAGCTAAAACAGTTATTTTTAAATATTTCATATTTGTTCGTCCTCCTAATAATTGTCTATCTTCCTAGCTAAAGGGTATCACATTTGTCAGATATTGTCTATATTTTTACTGAATTTTGTGCATATTAAATTCGACAAAGTCGCTAGACAAATCTTTTTTTATATAGTATAATTTATGTCGGTTAGTTCTTTCTTATTATTAACTTCAAGAAAGGAGAAAAAATGAATAAGTCAGATGAAACAAAAGTTATTGTTCTTGGTGGCTTAGGTGAAGTAGGACGCAATATGTACTGCGTTATGCATAAAGATGAAATTATTATTTTAGATGCGGGAGTTTCCTTTGCAGGAGACTTACTAGGAATTGATTATGTCTTACCAGACTATTCTTTTTTGAAACAAAACGAAGATAAAATTAAAGCTTTATTTATAACTCACGGTCATGAAGACCACATTGGTGCTATACCTTTTTTATTACAGATGGTAAATGTACCAGCTATTTATGCACCAAATCAAGCTAAAGAGTTAATCGAAATGAAGTTAGCGGATAGAAATATTCGTTATGACAATCTTTATGTTTATAATGATCAAACAACAGTTAAATTTAAATATTTTGAAATAGGTTTTATTAGAACAACACACTCAATACCAGATTCGCATGGTATTATTGTTAAAACTCCAAATGGAACTATTGTAACAACTGGAGACTTTAAGTTTGATCTTACACCTATCGGACCAATGGCAGATTTATATAAGATGGCTGTAATGGGTCATCAAGGAGTAGATTTATTAATTAGTGATTCAACTAATGCTTTAAATGAAGGAATGAGTATTAGTGAATCAAGAGTTGATGATACTCTAACTGATATATTTGATAAGTATAAGTACAATAGAATTATTATTGCTACTTTCGCTTCTAATATATACAGATTAAAGCATATATTTGAATCTTGTTACAAACACAATAGAAAAATCTGTGTCTTCGGAAGATCAATGGAAAATAACATTGATATTTCAATTAAAGGTGGATATATTGATCACAAAGAATTACTAATTCGTGCAGATGAAGCTAATAATTTAAAACCAGGAGAAGTAACCATTCTTTGTACAGGTTCCCAAGGGGAACCACTTGCTGCTTTATCAAGAATTGCAGATGGAACACATAAACAAATTAAGTTAAGACCAGATGATATTGTAATATTTTCAAGTAGTGCAATTCCTGGAAATGCGATAAGTATTTCTAAAACTATTAATAAGTTATATCTAAAAGGTGTTAAAGTATTCACTAATATGACTATTAATAACTTACATACTTCAGGACATGCTAATCAAGAAGAATTAAAACTTATGATTAGATTATTAAATCCTAAGTATTTAATGCCATTCCATGGTGATTATCGAATGCTTAAGAAACACGCTGAACTTGGAATGGACTGTGGTATTCCTAAAGAAAATACTTTCATTTTAAAAAATGGTGATAGTTTAGTATTGAAAAATCACAAAATAACAAGAGGCGAAAGCTATCCTAACTCTCCTATTTATGTTGATGGTTCACGTGTTGGCGAAGTCGGAAGTGCTGTTATACACGATCGTAAAATTATGGCTAATGATGGAATTTTAGTAGTAATTGCTAATATAGATTTTAGTGCTAAAAGATTACTTATCAAGCCTAATATTACCACTAGAGGATTCGTTTTAGTTAATGAAAATGAAGAATTATTAAGAAAGATTGAAAATATGGCTGGTAATCTTATTACTAAAAAGTTAAATGATCAACATGTAACATTTGGTGATTTAAAAGTTACAATCAGTCAAGATTTATCTAGTTATATATTTGAACTTACTGGAAGAAGACCACTTCTATTACCAATAATTTTAGATGTAAAAAAAGAAGTCAAGGAAAAGATTTAATTCCTTGACTTTTATTTTGCTTCTTCTAAAGCTCTTGTTTCACGAACAACCGCTATTTTGATAGTACCTGGATACTTAAGAGTTGCTTCGATTTTTTCTTTAATTTCTCTTGCAATACGATGAGCTTCTAAATCATCAACTTGGTCTGGCTCAACAATAACTCTTAATTCACGACCAGCTTGCATTGCAAACGCTTTAGAAACACCTTCTATATCACGAGCAACAGCTTCAAGTTCCGTTAATCGTCTAATATAGTTTTCTAAAGAATCATTTCTAGCTCCAGGACGTGATGCCGATAAAGCATCAGCAATAGCTACTAGATTAGAAATAACTCCCGTTGCTTCTTCATCACCATGGTGTGATGCAATCGCATTGATAACTTCTTTTCCTTCACCATATTTTTTAGCAAGGTCAGCACCAATTGTTACGTGACTACCTTCAATTTCATGATCAACAGCTTTTCCAATATCATGTAATAAACCGGCCCTTTTAGCAAGATTAACATCTTCGCCAATTTCAGCAGCCATTAAACCAGCAAGCTCAGCTACTTCAATAGAATGACTCAAAGCATTTTGACCATAACTAGTTCTAAAATGAAGTTTTCCAACTAATTCAATCAA
>JAQXHT010000079.1 GCA_029007415.1 bacterium | reverse complement strand
ACAGTAATAATCTCTTAGGATTTACTTATCAAGGTGATACTTATTATTATAAGAAAAATGCCTTTGATGATATTATTGGTATCTATGATAGTAACTACAAAGAAGTATGTACATATAATTATGATTCTTATGGTAATATCTTATCTATAAAAGATAGTACTGGTCAAGATATAACAGATACTTCAAATGTTGCTATAATAAACCCATTTAGATATAGATCATACTATTATGATACAGAAACTAATCTTTATTATTTAAATAGTAGATATTATAGTCCTAAGATGGGAAGGTTTATAAATTGTGATAACCTAGTTGCTACAACATCAAAAATGAAAGACTATAATCTATATGCTTATTGTAGCAATAATCCAATTAATCAAGCCGATATATCTGGAAAATTCGGTACATTTCTGCAAAGCCTTTGGGGCAAGGTAACAGGGGTGTTTTCTGAACCAGATAAGCTTTTTGGTATGACAAATGTTAGAAGTGAAAGTACTACACTTCCTAGAACAGAATTTAATCGTGTAACTCCTGGCGTTGGAGGTTACCAAAGTAGCTTCAATTCAAAAGTTTCTACAGGAAAAGTTTCTTCGCCTGCCTTTGCTCAGTATAACAGAGAAAGGACTAAGACAGGTATAAGTCGTGGAATAAAAATATGGAAATTTAGTGTTTCTGCATCATTTGACCTAAAAGAAGGCGTTAAAGCCGGAATAACATATACAAAGGATAATGATGGAAGTAAAGATGAATCAACTGATTATTCATTGTCAATCGGTTTAGCACCTGATTTAAGAACAACTTTGGGTTGTAGTGTATCTCATTCTGTAACGATTTCAGATTCTTTAGCAATATCTTCAGAATTTCAAAATGAATTTTCTATTAATAGGTTTTTAGTTCATGGATTTGAATATGCTTACAATGGCATTAATGCTGGCTTTAATAGAGTAGCAGATGGCATAAAAAGTGCTGTAAATGCTGTGAAGGGATTTGGAAATAAAGTTCCAGGATTTGTAGTACCACTTACTCCTTTGCCAACTTACTAAAATAAATGTATGGAGGATATGATGAAAAAAGATTATTCAATTATTGCAGTCGCTTTTTGCGTTTTATATTGGCTAGCTAGAATTTCTATGATTAGGGCAAATATGACATTTTCTACAATCGGTGATTTACAAACTATGGATGTTATTGTTGCGGTTATAACAGTGATATCATTAAATAAATATTTTTCTGACAAGTTCTTAACTAGAAAGCAAAGAAAGTGGTTAAAAATATCATATCCATTAATAATTATATTTTCTTTATTTTTTGAAGGCATTGTTTCTTTTTTTAGAAAATTTGATAACGCTATAGACATGTGTAAGTATAATGAACAATGTGTTGGCAACACTATTTTCTATGGTAGGGAAAACGAGTATATCTTTTTTAATAAATTTTACGTTGCTTACTTTAAGCTAGAAAATAATTATTGGAATTATGATTATAAAGAGCATTATGAGACATATTTTTATAATGACGGTAATTATGGCATCTATGTTTATCAATTAGAAGATAAAAAATACTTCGTCAGTGTTAATATTGCTGGCGACGGTAAAATAGATAATGTGGAAGATAATGCAGATAGCGATTTTGAACTATTAAAACTTGCTTATAATCCAAGTTATAAAATATATAATTTTTATGGCAAGATAATTAATGATTTTGATAATTATGAAGTAAAGATAAATGATGAAAAAATCGAATTTAAGGAAAAGAAACATAATTAATTTAAATACTATAAAAGAGCTAAGGTAATAATTATTTAGACTTAGTTCTTTTTTTTGATAAAATAAGTTTAAAAGTGTACTAAATATTTAAAAAAATAAATGAAAAATTAAATGTAAAAATAAGAAGTAATCATTAGAAATAGATATTTAGTTCTGATGATTATTTTTTAATCAAACTTAGTATTTAATGCTGGTACTTATGGATATTTCTTATTTATAAAAGTACAATAATTATGGGAAACAATATGTGTATGTTAATCCAACAAATCCAAAGAGAAATCAAGAAGAAATAACAAATAAAGTTTATTTGATTGCAAAAAATAGTTTTCCTCTTGTATGTGGTGGAGACCATTCTATTACATATGGTAGTTTTAGAGGTTTTTATAAAGCAATAAAAGAAAGATATCCTGATTATGAAGTTGGTTTAATACATTTTGATGCACATATGGATGTAGAAGATAAGTATTTAAATATGCCTGATGTATGGCACGGAAATGTATTTAGAAAATTAATTGAGGGTGGATATTTGGACGGAAAAAATATGTATACAATAGGTCCACGTGGTGTAGTTGGCAGAGATTGGTTTGACTATGTAAAAGAACAACATATTAATTTATTTACATCTAATTACATAAAGAAAAATGGGATTTTAAATATAATTAATGAGATAAAACAAAGAAACAAAAATAAAAAAATAAAATTTTATATAACATTTGATATTGATTGTTTGGATGTTTCTTATGTTTTTGGAACTGGTACTCCTCAATGTAATGGTTTAACGCCTTATGAGTGTGATGAGGCCTTAAGAAATTTACATGATTTAGATATAGCAGGATTTGATATTGTAGAACTTAATCCTAAACTTGACGATTCGCACACATCTTTTGTAATAGCGGAGGAATTATTGTATCATTTTTTAGCACTTGGTTTGAAAAAGGAAAAATTGAAATGAGAAGAATAGTAGTATTATTTAATTTGAATAGGCATCAATTTGAGTATGAAACAGAATTTGATTCTGAATTAACTATCAATAGTATTTGTAGTGCTTTATCACAAAAATATGAGGTAAAGAAAATAGAAGCTGATAAGGAGTTTAAATGGATAGATGAACTTAATCAATATCATCCAGATTTAGTCTTTAATGTTTGCGAAGGGTATAATGGCCCAGCTAGAGAATCAGTTTATGCAGCAATTTTAGAACAATTTAAATATAATTATTCCGGACCTGATAGCACAAATCTATTGATGTGCCATAATAAATTTTTAGTAAAAAATCTTTTGAAAAATTATATTGATTGTCCCAAAGGCTATAGTATTTGTGAAGAAAAAGATATTGAACTATTAAAAAGCATTGAATTTCCCGTAATTGTTAAACTAAATTCTGAAGGTTCGAGTATGGGCATGGATGAAAAGTCAATAGTTAATTCTTATGGTGAATTAAAAAAGCAAGTATTATTCTTGCTTCAACGCTATGAAAGAAATGTTTTGGTCGAAGAATATATAGAAGGTCAAGATCTTAGTATGATTTATGTTGAAGGTCTTGGTGCACTTGGTCCATGTATAGTTAATTGTGATGCAAAATTTTATGACTATGAGATGAAGACTATCAAGGATGAAACTGTTGATATACAAACGACAGCTGGAGGATATGAAGTTTTAAAAAATATTGTCTTAACTATTGTGGATAAGTTGGATATCAAGGGATATGCTAAAATAGATTTTAGAAAAAAAGATGATAAATATTATTTAATAGAAGTTAATTCTCAAGTAAGTTTTCATCCAACTGGAGAATTCATAACATGTGCTAAAACAGATGGTTATTCGTTTGATGATATTATTAATCATATTGTGGAGCATGCTTTAGCATCTAGTAATAAAAAAAATTCAATAGGATATAAGGTGATATATGATGATAGACGAGAAAATAATTGATAAGGATTTATATGAAAAATATCAGCAACTGGTTGTATCAGATAATTTATTGCCAATTAAAATTTCTAGTTTTTACATGAAAAAAGTTGCTGAAGAAATTGCTGCAATAGGAATTGGTGGACCATTATATAGATCCGTAATCCCTGTAAAAGATAAGATAGAGTTGAAAACAAGTGTGGAAACTATAGATTATGTTGAAGAAGATAAGCATAATCCAGTGTCAATAACTTTTGAAAATGTCTTAAATAAAATTATTTATTTGCGTTTAAGCATATACGTGTGTTGTATGTGCTTTTTTCTGTTGCTTTTTAAATAATAAAGCTTTACAAGGATGCATCATAGGTGGTATATAAATTTTTTTAGGATGCTCTTGTTTGACATCATCATCTAACTCTGGAGAAACACTTTTATGTTTTTTAACTTCCTTTAAAGAATATACACAGTCGTC
>JAQXHT010000078.1 GCA_029007415.1 bacterium | reverse complement strand
ATTAATAAAATAAAAACTATTAATATTAAAACTAAATCTTTCTTTTTATTCTTCATTATTAATGACCTACTCTTTCTATTTTAGTTTTACACAAAAAAGATAGATTTATACTATAATTAGTATTTAATCTATCTTTATTCCACGACAAAAGAAAATAAATTTTTTATTTAAATTAGTAAGTACCCCCCCCAGGTTAATTCACAGTTAACTAGAGTTCCTTGATACATACTAACACCTACTTCCTATTATCATTTATCAGTATTCTTGACATCTTAATGATATCATAATATTTGACATTTAACAATAAGAAGATTTTTCCTATTTTTCGAAAGAAAAAACATACAACTAAATTGTGTATGCTTTATATAATAATTTGTTGAAATAAATTATTGAATTGTTCTAGTTCATCATTAGAAACTGGTAGTATTGTATCACCTGTTAAGACTCCTAGATAAGTATCTTCTTCAATTTTATCAGGTTCTGTAAAGTAACTATATATTATATATTTTTTATCAACACTATCTACTTCTACTAATGGATATATTATTTTTTCTTCACCATTAGTACTCACTACTATTTTATCTTGTTTGTCCATATTTTCTGTGATACTCCTTACTAGCTTCTTGCTCTATTTTTAGTCTTCTTACTTCGCTATGTTCTTTACCATCCCAGTCTTCAAGATAATCTTTTAACTTCTCATTATCAATTTCTAGGACATTATCATTTATATATCCTTCTTTATATATATCATATAAAAAGTCTGCTTTTCTTAACTCTACACTAGCTTTTTTCTCCCCAACTAAAGGAATACTAGTAAGTAAATCAATACTTTCTCCTGCTTCTGTTAAATAATTCTTGTCATCTTCCATAGTTTTTATATATAAATCAGCAATTTCATAACCTTTGTTATTAATATTAACAGTACCAGTTTTATAAAATTGTTCAAATAATGGATCAAACTTCTCTCCAGCTATTTTCTTTGAACTTTCTGCAAATAAATTGGCATAGTTATTGAATGGGTCATCTATTTTTTTAGGTGTTTTATTAGCCAAACCAAGACATAATGAAGTAATAACTATTCCCGAAGTTAGAAAAACTCTTTTACCCCTACTTATACTCTTTATTGATAATTTTTCTTCAGTATTTTTTAACATAGCTACTCCTATTCTAATATATTTTTCATATATTCATATAAATTATTTACACCATATCCATCAATCTTTATTTCTTTTAATGCTGATGGATTATTATAATAAAGCATTGTAGATTCAGCAAAACACTCAGAAGGACTTTCATGGCCATATTCTCTGATATGTTCAAATTCACTATCCTTTTTATTAATTTGATTAAAAACATCAGCATATTCTTCTGTACCAAGAGAAAACTGCTTGTCTGACCCTATTGAGTGATCATAAGAGTGTCCTAATTCATGAGAATATGTTTCCACTTGAAAATGGTAATTTTCACCACTAGCGTCAGCGTACGCCATATCAATATTGATATCTTTGCTACCATTATTATAGAAAGCTGCCCAACTACTATCTTCAATTTCTTCGTGATTATAATCAGTATATTCCAAAGTAAATTTATTTATTGGAGCAACTGCTAGCTTTTTAAAATTATCACCATATTTATCTGTTTCACCCATAATATCTCTATGGTATTGAGCTGTTAAATAATAGTAATGATCTCTTTCATCCTCATTCATATTTTTGAGATAGAAAATTCCTAAATCCTTAGAGTATGCTACTTTTGCTATTGGAGCTATTACTTTAATACCATATTTATTATAATATTCAAAATATTCAGTATTAGCTGTTAATATTTTACCATTATGTAACTGAATACTTACATTACCATTTCTAAGAACGGCCGTAGTGTTAAGATAAGCATAATTAAGTTCTTTATCTGCTTTCATCACTTCGTTAGCACATTTAATTTTATCTAAAATATTCATTTTTGAATATGGTTTCTTAGAAGTAATACGACCTGACCTCAAGCAATTTTCAATATTAGAAATATAAATAGCTATTATCATTAAAGAATTATCCATATTTTTCATTTGACTAATTAACTCTTGTGCACTAGTTTGTAATCTATCAGTTTCATTCATAATACTAGTACTATTACTAACTATCTCATTAGCACCCTTAATACTAAATCTATCATAATAATACTTAGTATAGTCTTCTTGTACTTCACTTCTGTTAGAACCTGCTACTTTTGCTCCATCATATCCTGCTAAAATACTTGCAT
This sequence comes from bacterium, assembly GCA_029007415.1. Classification (GTDB taxonomy): domain Bacteria; phylum Bacillota_I; class Bacilli_A; order RF39; family UBA660; genus Onthousia. Next base: position 24,194 of record JAQXHT010000078.1, on the reverse strand, counting down.
TAGAACAAAGAATATGTTCTTTTTCTTCAAGACTTTGCAAATTCTGACCATAAGAACTGACCAAAAAACCAATTTCAGTTACAAGCGCCGTTGCTTCTTTTTCACTTATTACACTCATTTTTTACTCCTTTGATGATAAACTGTACTTTCAAGTACTGTTACTTTAGTATAACTAACATCTTGAGACATTTGTTCTTGGAAAAGAGACTTAAGTCTTGAGGTATCTAAACTATCAGCAATAGCATCAGCTTTACCAATACTATTCGCCCCTCCAACAGTATCCCACACAAGCTTTAAGCCATCTAAATTTTCCAGAACTGAACTAATAGAAGACTCAGCAGCGCTAACAGAATCTAAATTTTTCTTTTCATTATTTATATGGTCAACTAAATATTTAACTGTTTCTTCACTAACTTCCCCATTTTGCATTTATCTATCATCCCTATCTATATCATCTATAACTATATTAACAGTTTTACTAAAATCTGTAAAGTTACTCTGATACCAAGTAACTGGTAATTGATGATTAAAGAAAGTATATTGTCTTTTAGCATAATGTCTAGAGTTTTGTTTTATCTTTTGAATAACTTCTTCTAAACTACATTCACTATTAAAATAAGGAATAAACTCTTTATACCCTATAGCTGTTTTTAAAGCTTTAGAAGTAGTAAATTTATCTTTTAAAGAACTTACTTCTTCTACTAAACCCTCTTCTATCATTATATCTACTCTTTTATTAATCCTATCATATAGTGTTTCTCTATCAGTAGTAAGTCCTATTATCTTAGCATTATATAATAACTTATCACCATTATTATCTATTTCTTCATTATTTTCTAATTTTACTAACTCCCTTATTAATCTTCTTTTATTATTACTATCTTTAGGTATATAGTTATACTTACTTATTCTATTTAATAACTCTTCTATTGATAAATCATCATAGTTAGTAGTCTTTTCTTCTTTATTAAATCTATAATCATATAAAGTAGCTTTTAAGTATAAACCTGTTCCTCCTACCATAATAATATTTTTCTTTTCTTTTAATAGTTTATCTATTAAACTTCTAGCTTCTTTTTGATAATCATAAACACTATAGTTAGTATCTATATCTACATAAGAAAGTAAATGATGTTTAACACCATCCATTTCTATCTTAGTAACTTTAGCTGTCCCTATATCCATTTTTTCATAAACTTGCATCGCATCAAAGTTAATTATTTCTGCTTTATAGTATTTTGCTAGAGCAATACTTAATGCCGTTTTACCAACACCTGTTGGTCCAACAATTGCTATTATCATTTTATCACCTAATTCATTACTCTTTTAAAGAGTCTTTCTAATTCATAATTACTATATGTTATTATAGTTGGTCTTCCATGGGGACAAGTAAAAGGATTTTCACAAGTTCTTAGAGTATCTAAAAGATAAGCGGCTTCATCTAGTGATATATAATCATTTGCTTTAATACTAAGACGACAAGCTAAAGTAGTAGCTGTTTTCTCAATGAACTTCTCCTTAGAAAATGTTCCTTTATCTAACAAGATTGTTATTATCTTCTCAATAGAATCTTTTTCTCTTCCTTTATAGATAAAGGTTGGATGTCTTCTAACGAGAAAGGTATGGTCACCAAATTCTTCTAAGTAAACCCCAATATCTTTTAAAACATCTAAGTATTCTTTAATCTTTAAAAATTCATCTTTCGGATATTCTATTTTAATTGGTACTAACAAATCAGTAGTATGTTTATCTTCTCTACTTAATTCCTTCATAAATTTCTCATAATTAATTCGCTCTGCTGCTGCATGCTGGTCGATTAAGTACATACCTGCTTCATTTTCTGCTACAATAAAAGTCTTATGAATAATACCAATCGGATGCATTTGTTTAATACGATAAACTATCTCTTCATTTGCAGGTGTTTCTTCACTCTTAATTTCTTCCTTACTTTCCTTCTCATTACTAAAGTCAAAACTCACTTCTTCTATCTGCTTTTCTAAAGGAGTAAAATCATCTTCATCAAAGATACTAGTTGGTTTTTCTAAGGGAAGAGCATCTTCTACTTCATAAATTGCTTCTCTTGTTCTAACAGTTGCATGAGGTATTAATAATATTTCTTTTAGTTTTGCTTCTATCAAACTAGTAACAAGTGTTAGTAATTCATCTAACTTAGAAAATTTAATATCCATCTTCTGGGGATGAATATTTATATCTACTAAGATAGGGTCTACTTCAATATTAAGAACAATGATAGGAAATTTATCTTTTGGAATATAAGTATGATAAGTATCAAGAATTGCTCTATTTAAAGCTTGATTTTTAATTACTCTTCCATTAACTAAAGTTGTCATAACATTTCTTGAAGTTTTAGCAACTTCAGGATAAGAAACATAACCATTAATGACATAGTCATCATTTTCTCCACTTATTTCAATCATCTTTTTAGCAACATCTATTCCATAAACAGCATAAATAACTTTTAATAAGTTACCATCTCCTGTCGTGTTTAATAACTCCTTATCGTTATTTTCTAAAATAAACTTTATATCTGGATAAGACAAAGCCATCTTATTCATATAATCAATTATTAAAGATAATTCTGTTGATAAACTTCTTAAATATTTCAAACGAACCGGAGTATTGTAAAATAAGTTTTTAACAGTAATAGTAGTTCCTTTTTCTAAAGGATAACGTTCTTTCTTGATAAGTATTCCACCTTCTAGATAAAGATAAGTACCAATATCATTAACACTAGTTCTCAACTCCACCTTTGAAACAGAAGCGATAGAAGGAAGCGCCTCACCACGGAAACCTAAAGAAGCGATATGAAATAAGTCATTTAAACTTTTTAATTTACTAGTTGCATGACGAGAAAAAGCAAGTAAGGCATCATCTTCATCCATTCCTACCCCATCATCTGCTACTGTTATTTCTAGAATACCCGAGTCTTTTAAAGATACTCTTATTCTAGTACTTTTCGCATCAATACTATTTTCTACTAATTCTTTAACAACATTTAAACATCTTTCAACGACTTCTCCAGCTGCTATCTTATTAGCTAAGTCATCATCCATTACTTGTATTTTACTCATTTTTAATCAACTCCATTTTAACTGCACGTACTACTTTTATATTTAGAACAAATAAGACATATTTTATAATCTAAGTCCATATTGAAATCAACATCACTATTTCTTTTCACGATAATATAACTATTACTATTACAAGTAGCAGTTTTATCTTGAGGATCAGTTAAATTATCTAAATACCCTTCACTAGTTAACTGTGATGCCATTACTTTGTAACTACCACCTACATCAGGAATCAATCCCGTATTATATAGTAAGTAGTTAGTCGTTGAATCTTTAAGTGTTTCTTCAAATTCTTGATAAGTAGTATCTTTAGTATGATTTATAAACTTACTCATCGAAACAACTGCTATGGTTGCTAAAACTCCCATGATAGCAATAGTTGCTAACAATTCAATTAATGTAAAGCCTTTTTTATTCTTCATTTTTTTCTCCTTCATCATTTTGTAAGACATCATATAAATTTTTCGCCACATCTTTTGGTAATACTTCTTCTAAAGATGTTAACGATGCTTCTTTAATTTTCTTTAATGAACCATATCTTTTTAATAATTCCCTCTTACGAACTTCACCAATTCCTTCAACCATATCTAAATAAGAAGCAAACAATCCTTGACTTCTTAAATTACGATGATAAGTGATAGCAAAACGGTGAACTTCTTCTTGCATCTTTGCTAGATAGATAAATAAAGGAATATCTTTACTTACTTCTAAAGTATTTAAATCTTCATCAATAATTGAACTAGTTCTATGATGATTATCTTTCTTTAAACCAATTATTTTAATCGAAAGGTTTAGGGATGCTAAGACTTCTTTTGCTACACTTACTTGGGTTTCTCCCCCATCCATTACTATCAAGTCAGGAAGATAATCGTTTTCCATAATTGCTTTAAAATAGCGACGATAGATAACTTCGCGCATTGCTCCTAAATCATCTTTCGCTTCACTTTTAATCTTATATTTACGCCATCTATTCTTTAAAGGAATAAAATCTTGATAAACAACCATCGCGCCAACATAGTAAGTACCAAATAGGTGCGAGTTATCAAAGCTTTCCATTACTGAAACATCTTTTCCTAAAAGTCTTGATAATTCTTTTAAAGCTTTATGTTTTAAGTCATCATCTCTTTTTTCTTTTTCAATTTCTTCTTTTAAGGAAATTGCAGCATTTTCAGTTGCTAAGTCAAGTAGTTTTTTCAAGTCACCTCGTTGAGGAGTATTAACTTTTACTGTTAGATATTCACTTAATAAGTCTTTATCTATCTCCTTAGGAACAAGTATTTCCTTTGGTTTTAAATTCTTTTCATAAAAGTTAATAATATATCGTAATAAATCTTCTGATACATCACCAAATGATGATAACAAATCATGACTTCTTCCAAATAAAAGGCCATCTCTTATAAAGAAAATAGTGATTGATAAGTAATTTTCTTCTTTCGTAAAAGCAAATAAATCAAGATTATAATTCTTTTTAAGATCAATTTTTTGTTTTGTTAGTGTGATATTTATATCATCCAACATATTTTTAAGTTCTAAAGCACGCTCAAAATTCAACTTTTCACTAGCTTTTTGCATTTCTATTTCAATTTTATTGATAATATCTTTATTATTACCATTTAAGAACTTTGTTATTTCCTCAGTCATCTCAAAGATAGTTTTAGGATCTACTTCTTTAATACAATAACCTAGACATTCGTGAATATGATAGTAAAGGCATTCTTTCTTTGGTAAATGTTCACACTTTCGTAATGGATAAAGGCGATTTAACATCAAAACAGTTTTTCTAGCAGCAGCAACATTGGGATAAGGCCCAAACAGTTTATGATTACTTTTACTTCTAGCATTACGTACTACTTTAAGACGAGGATACTTTTCTTTGGTTAATTCAATATAAGGATAAGTTTTATCGTCTTTTAAAAGAATATTATATTTAGGGTCATATTTTTTTATTAAAGTTATTTCTAGAATAAGAGACTCTAATTCACTACTAGTAACGATATATTCAAAATCATCTATATCTTCCACTAACATTGCAGTCTTACCAGTAACTGTTCTAGTAAAGTAACTCTTAAGTCGTCTTTTTAAATTTTTAGCTTTCCCGACATAGATAATTACCCCATCTTTATTTTTCATTTGATAACTACCAGGTAATTCTGGTACCAAGGAAAGTTTCTCTCTAAAATCTTTCATACATATCACCAATTTCTATAGATACTATATCATATTTTTCAGCTTTTACCAAAGATAGATTAAAAATTTGCAACTGAACAATTTAAGTATCATTTTAAAAATTGTTCACTCAACTGAACAATTTCGTTGACAATACAAAAATTGTTCACTATAATCAGTTTAGAGGTGATAAAATTGATTAAACGAGAACACTATTTAAAAAGAATCCGTGGCTTTTACGATTCTGATTTAATTAAAATAATAACAGGTATTAGAAGATGCGGTAAATCTATTATTCTAGAACAAATAATGAATGAGATAAAGGAAAAAACTGATAATATAATCTATCTTAATTTTGAAGATGAAAGAATAATATCAAATATTTCTAATTGTGAACAACTATTAGATTATGTTGATAATAATAGAAAATCTGGTTTATGCTATGTATTTTTTGATGAAATTCAAGAAGTTACTGACTGGCAAAAGGCTTGTAAAACTTTAAGATTACATAACACTTCTGTTTTTATTACTGGGTCAAATTCAAAAATTTTATCAAAAGAGTTTACAAAGGAATTTAGCGGAAGATATGTTTCATTTAGAATAAGACCATTTGTTTACAAAGAAATGCTTGATTATTCTGAAGAGACTGGCAATGATTATACTATAACTGACTATCTTATTTGGGGTGGTTTTCCCAAGTTATTAGAATTTAGTAGCAAAGAAGATAGATTAGTATATCTCAATGATATTTATAGTTCCATCGTTAACAAAGATTTAATCGTTAGATTTAACATTAAAAATACTGAATTATTTAAAAAAATAACAAATTATATTTTAAGGTCTAATGCAAGAATTTTTTCAAGTAGAAGTATCGAAAGTTATTTAAAAAGTGAACAAGTCGACGGTTCTATTAATACTATAATAAAATATGTATCTTACCTTGAAGAAGCGTATATAATAGATAGAATCAAACCTTTCTCTACTGCTACTAAAAAGGAATTAGCTTATTATTTCAAGATTTATGATTCTGATGTTGCTTTCAATTCTATATTATGTATCGATAATAGATATGATATAAGTCACAATCTAGAAAATATTGTTTATAATGAACTTATTTATATGGGATACGAAGTTAATGTCTTTAATAATAACAATAAAGAAATAGATTTTGTTGCTTTTAAAGATAATAAAAAATATTACATTCGAGTAGCATATAGCGTAGCAGAAGATAAAGCTTATGAAAGAGAATTTAGAGCTTTCAATAATATAGATAACAATTCAAAAAAGATATTAATCACAAACGATGAAATCGATTACTCAACTAGTGTTATTGAACATATCAAACTAAAAGACTTTCTTTTGATGAATTCTTTAGATGATTAACAAAAAACTACTAAGAATAGATTTAAACTGTCTCTTAGTAGTTTTTATTTGAAGTCGCAATTTGCGATTTCAAATTATATTTTTTTTATTAGTTTTTTTGTATTAAAATCAAAATCATCTAAATTATTGTATTTTTTTTCAAGTAATGCTTTCCCTAAAAGAATTCCTTTCTCAATATCATCTTCACTCATTGCAACTCTACCTCTTAAATTAATTAATAATTTATTTTGGTCTTCATCTATTGTTTTCTTAGAAAATTCATCTCTTAATATATCTAAATAAGTAGGAAAAGGACAGTTAATACTAGACCTTGCTGCTATTAAATATAAATCATTTAATATGTTAGAAATTGTTAATGGCTTATTTTCAAATCCTTTTTCTAACATGAAATCTCCTCCCCCAAGTTTACATCTACTAAGTCCTGTCCCCGTCTCAAAATCATATAAACTTATAAGTTTTGCTATCATACAAGTATTAACTATACTTTCTTGTTCACAATTAAATGGTACAAATCTATAATAAGGTTCTGGAACATACACTCCCCAAGTATCATAACTTGCAACACATCTTGTTTGATTGATATATGGAGTTACATATAATTCTTGATCTTCACTACAAAAATAATCAATAGGATTAATAACTTTTTTATCTTTTTTAGTTAACAATTTTAAGTTTTCATATTCTTTTTTTACATTTCCGAATTCTTCTGCTGGTTGTTTGATTAGTAATGTTTCTATATAATTATTAGCATTATTTTTTAAAATATAAACTATTTCTGTTTGACCATAATTAATAAATGTTAGTTCTAAATCATCTATCGATGCTTTATTTTTTTCTGCAAAATACCCGATATATTTATGTAAAAATGATTTTATTTTTTGATACTCAATATGTTTACTCTGATTATTATTAGTTTCTACATATCCATAATGCATATTAACAATTCCCTTGTTGTCCTCATTATTACATTTTTGCTCTAAATCTAGTTTTTCTAATATTTTAGCAAGCATTTCTCCATCTAAATCATCCATAATTATAATCTTCCTTTCTATACTCATTATTTTTCAAGAAGAATGTCAATAAGTATGCTTATTATAACACGTTTTCCCATATACAAAAATAACTCAGGACTTTAATTTCCTGAGTATCACTAGTTATTATCACTGTTAACTTCTTGTCTTACCAAATTAATGGTATTTTCATAACTTTTAAGTTTATCATCCAATCTTTTCTGACACCTTTCAAAAACGTTAACTAACAAAGAAACATCACCTGTCTTTTGCGCAGTATATAAAGCTTCTTTATAATCTTTTTCATATTTATCATCTATAGCAATTAAATCAATATCATTTTCTATGCATTGTTTTAAAATAATAAATCTGCCAATTCTTCCATTGCCATCTTGAAAAGGATGAATACGCTCAAATCTATAATGAAATATTGCTACATCAGTGATGGTAGGATTTTTGGTTTTCTTAAAATCTAGTAATAAATTGTACATAAGATTATCAACTTCATCAGGATAAGCTAACTTTAAATCAATATTTCTTAATCTATTTTCATACTTTTTGTAACAACCAGCATTACCTATCTCTTCATCTACTGTGCCACGTTTTAACTCACGATGCCAATCGAAAAGCATAAACTTATCAAGCTCTTCACCACAATCATTAATCACCTTATCAAATAAATTTAAAGAATTTCTTGTTTCGATAATATCATCTAAAAAATGTTCACCTTCGACTTTTTTAGAAACTAACAATTTTTCTAAATTTTCTTTACTAAATGTACTTCCTTCTAAATGATTAGAATGATACAAGAATTCTATTTTCAAGTCATCATATACCGAATTTTTTATAGCAGATATTCTTTTTATCTCTTTTACATTAAATTTCATAAATCTTAACTCCTTCCTAGCAAAATATTTATCAAAATTTTTAATACATTTTATAATAATAAATTATTTTAATTTTCCATTATTTGAAAATGATTTCCTGAATCTAAGTAAAGAATACCCTTTTTACCTTCAAGTTGTGGCAAAACATCATTATAATAGTTAATCATTCTAAACTTAGTAAGTGTTAGATAAACACTATTACCATCATCCATATAAAGTAAAAATCTGTCCTTATCAAAGTCATTAGGATCATAATAAAACTCACTAATACTACTTCTTACATTCTTCTTAACTTTTAAAAGATTCTTAAGTAAATCTTTATATTTATCTTTAGGTACATCATTTATTAATCTTGGAACAGTATAAGGAACTTCTTCAGTAGTTGTTACTTCTTCCATATTCTTCAAAACTAATTTACCAGTTGTTTCTTTTTTTAATAAAACTTTGTGTTCTGTTACTTCAATCGTTAAAACACGATAAAAACTTTTCTTCACCTTAACATTTTTAATAAATGGTATTTCTTCTAAACTCTTCTTTATTTTATAACTACTAGTCTTATAAAAGCTTGGATATTTAGTTAAACCTGCTTTATCAATTAGTTGTTGATCTGTTACTATTTCATTTCCTTTAATTACTATATTTTTAATTCTAGCATCTAGAATAACATCTGTAACAAAAACAATAAGAGCAATTACTAGAATAAGTAAAAAAAAAGGTATTAATTTTAATCTTTTTCTTTTTTTTATCTTTGCCATAACTCTACTCCCAATTTACAAATTCTTGTTCTATCTTTAAATCTACTCCATATTTATCAAGTACGGCATCATGTACAAACATAATTAAATCATGAATGTCTTTAGCAGTGGCATTTTCTTTATTAACTACAAAGTTAGCGTGTTTTAAACTAACTTCTGCTCCTCCTTTAGTTAATCCTTTCAAACCTAAGTCTTCAATTAACTTACCAGCAAACATTCCTTCCGGATTTCGAAAAACACTACCTGCTGATGGATATTCAAGCGGTTGAGACTCTACTCTTCGCTCTCTTCGCTCTTTTACGACTTCTTCAATTTGTTTTCTATCACCTTTAGTAAGTTTTAATACTGCTTCTAAACAAATATAATCTTTATGTTTTTGCAAATATGAACTGCGATAATGGAAATCCATCTCAGCATTTGTTAAAGTAATAATTTTTAAGTCATCCGTTAGGACTGTTACATTGGTAGTGATATAACCCATATCACTTTTGTAAGCTCCAGCATTCATATAGATAGCTCCACCAATAGTACCAGGAATACCAGAAGCAAACTCTAAACCTGCCAAACCTTTTTTCATTGCTTCTCTTGCTACGCGCATTAAGGAAGCACCTGCTCCACAAATAACTTTATTTCTAACAAATTCTATCTTATCAAATTCATCTAGCTTGATTAATACACCATCATACAAGTCATCACTAAATAATAAGTTACTACCATTTCCTAATATTTTATATTTAATATCATTAGCTTTAATCAATTTACATAACTCAACTAATTCTCTTCGACCTTTAGGATAGATAATCGCTCTTGCATTACCGCCAACTTTATAGGTTGTATATTTTGATAAGGGAGCATCATAAACAATTCTTCCTATTTCTCTTTCTTCCACTTCTTTAAAAAATGTATCCATTTATTTTTCATTCCTTACTAATTTTTCTACTTCTTTATAAATAGCTTCTGCACTATTTGGACAAGAAAATTCTTTCAAATTTTCCCTCATTTCATTATACACTTCTTTTTTAAAACAGTCATCTATTAGTGGTAATAAAGTTGTTTTATCAAAGTCTTTTTCTTCTAATATTTTACAAGCTTTTTTATCTTCTAGTGCTTTAGCGTTTTTAAATTGATGATTATGTGTTACATAAGGACTTGGTATCATAATGGAAGGAAGTAAAAGAGCTGTTACTTCAGCAATAGTAGAAGCCCCACTTCTAGTAATTAATAAGTCAGCATCTTTCATATATTTAGCATCATAGAATGGTACTATTTTAACATTAGCTGGTGTTTTTACATCTTTATAATCATCATAATAACCTTTACCTGTTACTACTAAGACTTGATAATTTTTATTAGCAAAAGCTGGAATTAACTCTTTCATTTTTAAAGTCATTGTTAAAGAACCAAGAGAACCCATAACCAGAATAATAAACTTACTCTTATGATTAAATCCAAAATCTTCTCTTTCACCTTTTTCCATTAGAAGTATTTCTTCACTACGTGGATTTCCTGTATATATTGTTTTTGCTTTTGGAAAATATTTCTCGCTTTCTTTAAAAGAAATACAAATCTTATTAACAAACCTAGAAAGTAACTTATTAGAAACACCAGGAATAGAGTTTTGCTCATGAATTAAGGTTTTAATGCCAAGACGGTTAGCAGCTACTAAAACAGGAGCAGTAATATAACCACCAACTCCAATAACTATATCGGGTTTAAACTTTTCGAGCTCAGTTTCCGCTTTTTTTATCGCTTGAAGATAAATCTTTAAAACTGTTACATTTTTCCAAACCTGTTTTCTATTTAAACCTTTCATTGGAATAGCAATATAAGGAATTCCTCTTTCAGGAATAATATCTTTTTCCATTCTATCAGTGGTACCAAAATATAGGAACTCACTATTTTTATCATGACTTTTTATCTTATTGATAATTGCCAAAGCTGGAAAAATATGTCCACCTGTTCCTCCTGCTGTAATAGCTACTTTCATAAGTCATTCCTCCTATTTATTAAATTTATCTATTAATGATTCAAATTCTTCTTGAATCTCCTTTAGTCTTTCTTTAGTAGAAGCTTCAAATCTAGATGTTATATTAGGACCAGTATTACTAAATCTAACACTTGCCCAACCATCATTGAAAGTTACTCTAACCCCATCAATAGTATTAATATTATAATGCTTTTCTTTACAATATTCTATAACTTTTTTTACTACTTCTCTTTTTTTCTCATCAGTTGACTTATATTTCAACTCTGGAGTTGCTTCATAATGATTTATTCCTGTTAATAGCTCTTCAATTGTTTTATCATTTCTTGATAATAGTTCAATAATTCTAAGTCCTGCATAAAGACCACTATCAAAACCTAAAAATCTATCTCTAAAGTAAACGTGTCCTGATAACTCACCTCCAAAAGGCATATCAAGTTCAGCTACTCTACTTCTTGTATAGCTGTTACCAGTACGATAGCAAACAGGAGTTCCTCCTAGTTTTATGATTTCATCTTCTAGTGATTTACTACATTTAACGTCATATAAGAAAGTTTTATTACTAACTTTATCAATTATATCTCTTATAATTAATATCATATAATAGTCGATTGGTAAGAATTTGCCTTTATTAGTAATAACACCGACACGGTCACCATCTCCATCAAAACTAACACCAATATCTGCTCCCGTTTCTAAGACTTTGGCTTTTAATTGTTCTAAATTAGCTTCAATTGATGGATCTGGATGATGATTAGGAAAGGTTCCATCACTTTCACCATTAATGATAGTAAAATCAATTGGAAACATACTATATAAATCTTTTAATATAATTGAAGTTGTCCCATTTCCAGGATCTAAGATAGCTTTTATTCTCCTTTTTCCAAAGTTAAGACCATTCTTAATAGCATTAAAGTATTCTTCTTTAACATTAATTTTACGAACACTTCCAGTACCATCTAAAAAGTCCCCTTTTATTGTTTCTTCATAAAAATCTGCAATTTCTTCTCCCTTAGCATTCAAATAATCTTGAAAAGCAAATTTTAAACCATTATCTTCTTTCGGATTATGACTTGCTGTTATCATAATACCACAATCTATCTTTTCATAAATACAAGCATAATAGTACATTGGCGTAGTAGTTAATTCTAAATCTAAAATATTAATACCACTTTCAAGTAAACCTTTAGTTAAAGCGTTATGAATTCTTTCTGATGATAATCTATTATCATGACCAATTACACAAGTATCTTTACCCATTTTTCTAATATGAGTAGCAAAACTTCTTGCAATAGTATAAACAACATCATCTGTTAAATCAGTATCTGCTATTCCTCTTATATCATATGCTCTAAATATTTCTTTATTGATTTCTTTTGTTATTTTCATCTTTTTAGCTCCTTCTAGTATAACTACACTTAAATTATATCATACTTTTCTAAGAGCTAGAAAGAAAAAGGCCTCTAATTGTTAGAGTCATTTTATATTAATGGTTTAGCAAATAAGTCTATACTTAATTCTAATTGTTCTTTTTACATACTATTATTCCTTCTAACTGATTGATAATTATACTACCACGAACTAAGAAAAAAAGAAATATCATTTCTCATTAATATTTCTTGCTTCACTTAGTAATTGTTCTAAAGTATCTAAGGTATATCCTCTTTGTTTAATGTATTTAATAACAACATCTAACTCACTAATATTATCTTTAGTTGGACTAATAGAAATAATTGAACCTTCTCTAATTTTACCTTTTAGTGATAGATAGGGATTACTCTTAACTTGAATGGTAGGAATGATTGTATGCATTTTTTCTTTACTACATAACTCTAATATTTCTTTCTGGTCGTAATTAGCAAGACAGTACTTTCCCCTTCTATTAGCAATAACTTGTAAAGTATCAAGAGCTTCTTCAAAGATTAATTTATCATAACTACCTTTATAGTTTAGAAGTTCTACTTCATTGAAGTCCTGTAACAAACTAGTTATTAAGATATTATCTTCTTTAAGTAAAACTCCATCAACAAAGAAAGTTGCTCTAACATCATTTTCTTTCAAAATATCTTTTATTTTGGGCAGTAGTTCTTTATTACTGATTTCAAATACTAACGAAACATAATTAGTAAAACCATTACCACTAACGATATATTTATCATAATAATCATCTATCGATATAACTGGGTCACTTTCTTTAAATGTCATTAAAGATGAATTATATTCTCCATATTGTTTCATCTTAGTAAAGCTTTTATCTAAATCAACTACTACTCCACTATAACCTGGGGTTAAGTAATCACCATTCACTTTAGCATCAACTGACTTTTTTTCTAAACTAGTTTTTTCTTTTTTAATTTTAATCATAATCGGATCACTATCTTCCATTAAAGAAATAGCTTTATCAGTATAAAAGAAACTAGCTAATACTAAAAGACAAGCAAATAATATTTCTATTATTTTTTTCATAAGATATCAACCTCATTTAATATTATGAAAAAGAAGAAACTTCTATAACGAAATTTCTTCTTTCTTACTTACTAGTAGATGATAAATAATTATAACTAAAGGATTAACAATTGTTTTTACTAGTAGTTTATTAGTAAATATAGCAAGTGGTATTAACTCTATTAAAGTACAAATTAGTAAATAACTAATATTTTCTTTTTTATGTTTATAAAGTAGTAAACTTAAAAGAATAGAAACAACTAATCCAATACCTAACCCTAATAAATAATTATATTTTAAGAAAATAGCAAAGAGTAAATAATCAATTACTTCTAATAGAAGTATTTTTCTATCTTTATTATACCAACTAGTATGATTAGTATTATCAATATAATCAGTTATTATCTTCTGAAAGTTCTTTTTATTAGATTCATACTTTCTAGGAGTAAATGTCTTAGCTTTCACCAAGACTTTATCTAGTTTTGTAAAATCTCTTAACGCTAAAATATAACCTTCTTTTTCAAATTCATTAACGATTTGTTTTTGATGGTCATTAGTATGTTCCTTATACTTAGCAAGTCTTGGAGCAGCTATTACTTTTTTATTAAGTTCAAGAGCAGTTAGAATACTCCCTACTCCGCCGTGAGTAATAATTAAAGAAGCTTTTTCCATATACTCTTCAAATTCATCTTTAGAAATAGTATCAAACACTTCCATAACATCACTTTTATACTTTGTATAACCAGCTTGAACAACAACTTTCTCTTTGATATTGCCATTTATTATTTCTTTTTCTACAGCTTTTAATAATCTTTTAAAAGACTTGTCTTGGGTTCCAAGTGTTACAAATATCATTAGTAAATCCACCCCCCGTAAGTGGCATTTTCATATAATTTCAACATTGGATGCCACTGGACGATAAATAAATTAGCAATCTTAAATTTATAAAATAAACTTCCTGTTACTGTTTTTGTATTTATATTAGCAAAGGTTTCAATATAAATAACTTTACTTCCAAATAGTCTTGCAAGCGAACACATGGGTCCTGCTGTATGTGCTCCTGTTGTAATGACATAATCAGGATGATACTTAAAATAGTAAAATAAACTTAAAAAACAATTAGCAAGCAATTTAAAAGGATAACTTAAAAGGTGGTCTTTAGTTCCATAGATTAAGAAATCTATTCTTTTATATTTCTTTCTTAATTTTTTATTAGATTTTGTATTTTCTGTAATCAAGCAAGAATTATATCTTGGAAACAAATTAGCAAGTTGTAATAACTCACTTAAATGTCCACCAGTACTTGCTATAAACATAACATTTTTCTTCATAGTTACCTCTTTATTTATTAATTATTTTTAACCATTGTTCAATAACTTTATCTTTACTATACTCTTTAACTTTACTCCTACCAGCACTACCTAACTCTTTTCGTTTCTCTGGGTCTTTTATTAAATCATTTATCTTACTAACCATCATTTTATTATTACGATGTCTTATCAAATAACCATCTCTACCAGAAGTAATTATCTCTTTAGCACCTTCAGCACTATCAAAAGCAAGGCAAGGAAGTCCATTACTCATCGCTTCTAATAAAACTATACCGAAAGACTCTGTATAGCTAGTCATAACATAGATGGATGCCTTATGCATTATATTATTGATATAATCACTATCTTGAAAACCATGCAATGTAACAGAAGACGTTAAATCATTTTCTTTGATATATTTTTCTAAGGTTTCTTTTTCTTTACCATCACCGATAATATCTAAAACCCAATCAGGATGTTTTTTTCTTACTTCTTTATATATTTCTAATAAAGATAGATATCCTTTTTCTTTTGATAATCTTCCAACACTTACTATTCTTTTAGCTGTTAAAGGACTTTTCGTCTTCGGAATATTTTCCAAAGTATTAGGTATATAAACACATTTAACTTTGTATTCAAGTAACTTTCTACGATAAAATTTCTGTAAATCTTTTGATACTAAAATGAAGTAATCTAAATTTTTCGCACTAGTTACTACTTCTGTGGCATATTTCATATCATTGTGATGATGATTATGTTCCCAACCTATCTTTAAGACATTTTCTTTTGCATATAAACCTACTAATTCATTAAATATTGTTCTAGTAGAAATTATAACATCAGAATCTGTTTCTTTTATGTAGTTAATTACTTCCTTTCTTCTTAAATGTAGTATTTTAAAACTCTTAAAGCTTTCTTTAATAAACTTTATAGGTCTTAATCCATGAAGGGCTTCACGCCACTCTTTTTCATTACTTTTAACTCCTTTTTCTAGGAGGTATTTTACTTTTATTCTCTCATCTAAAGGAAATACTGGCTTATCATACAATTCATACACAGATGCTATTTCTACTTCGATATCGCTATTAGCAACTAACAAGTTAGCAAGTGTAGAAATTGATTTTTCGATTCCGCCATAACCTAGATGTAATGCTATTATTGATACTTTTTTCATCTTGTCACCTTCCTTACATCTATAGTATAAACTACTTTTTTTAAAAAGCAAAAGAAAAACTGATGAAATATCAGTTATTCTTAATTTTCTTTATGATTTTCTCTTTCAGCACGTTCTTGTTTTTTCTTATCACGGCAAGCTTTACAACGTTTAGGTTCATTAGTTAAACCTTTAGTTTGATAAAACTCCTGTTCACCAGCAGTAAAAACAAAGTCTTGATGACAATCGCAACAAGTAATTGTTTTATCTTTAAATTCCATAACTCTTCCTCCTTCTTTCAATAATTGGACTAGTATAGAAATCATTAATAATCCAAAAATTGAAAGGTCAATATAGAATTCTTATAATTTTTATAAACGTCCAGTGAATAATCTTCACAATATAAATTATACACTAGAAACTATTTTTATGCAATTTCTTTCGATTTGAGTTTTATTTTTTTGTTACTATTCACAATAGAATATTAACGCTTTTTACAGAAAAACTTAACTATTGAATACTTGTCTTCATTTAAATAGGAAGAAAGATTTTTTATTTTATATAAATTTCTTTAATACATAATTAAACTATAGTAATAATTTGCAAAAGTTATTTAATCTAACAAATGATTTTGTTTTTAAAGAAAGTATAGTAAAAGACTAAGCATAAATAAAGCGATATCTAACTTTATATAGATTTGTGGTTTCTTACTACCTTCATAGTTAGTATCAACTGTCCTGTCATAACAAGATAGAACAAGTGAGAAAGTTATTATTAAAGCATAAAATGGTATCGGTGCAATATATGGTACTAAAAGTTTAAAGATAATGATAAATAGAAAGAAAACAAAACTTGTTATTAACCAAAACTCAAAATCACCAATATTTTTCTTATATAACTCTTTTAAAGCCTTTTCATTATTTTTACTTACTTTATAAATAGATTTTTTCTGTGGTTTGTATTCTTCAATATATTTATATATCTCTGACTGCCTAGTATAAACATTCAAGATAGTTAACCTACAGTTCTTTTTAATTACCTTATATTTCAAATCATATAAGTCACAATTAATTACTATTTTCCTATCAGATAATTTCTTATTAAAAATATCAGCAATTTCTACTATTTCAAACTGATAAAGACTTTCAATATTATCAAGAAGATAGTTGATAAAATCTTCATCTTTTAAAAGTGTTGTTAACTTTCTACTTTTCTTCAAAGTTATTTTATTATAGTCAGCAACTAATTCCATAAGGTCTTCTTCCTTCACCAACGGATTAACTCTTATCACCATCAAGCGATTATCATTAAGAACTAGACATGATAAATCAATATTTCTTTTACTAGTAAAATTGATAACTTCTAAAATAATAGCAACACAAACTCCTAATAAACCAATCAATAACAAATTAGAATTATTAAAGTAAAGAGATAAAAGTGCAATAAGTAAAAGAAATAAAAAATTAAATACTACTATAACTAGTGCGTCCTTAAATGGTTGATAATTATTACTATACTTTCTAGCTTTTTCGTCCACATATGTAAATATTTTCATTGTTTCACCCTTCCTACTATTTATAGTATAACACGAACTAACAATATTTTTGACAAAATTAGTCGATTATGTTATAATACGTATCTTACCGATGGGAGTGGAAAGAATGAAAAAATATTTAAGAAAACTGAAAACTTATGTGATTTATTTAGGAGTAGTAACAACGATGATGATAATGATTATTGCTGTTGTTTACAAAAATCCAGATTTATTTACTTTTGCTAATGCTAACAATGAATTTTTTGAAGAAGAAATAGTAACTAGTCCTTTTAGTAACTCTAGTAATGTTGAAGTTGTAGCTAATACTAATACAGAAACAATAACTGCTAACAATAATAATGTTCAAGCAACGTCTAATAATACGACTAGTCAAACTTCCACTCCTACTTACGTAGCATTATCAACAGCAAGTGGTTATGTCTGGCCTACGGTTAGTGGTTATTATATAAGTCAAGGATATCGTGGAACTAGTCACGATGGAGTTGATATTGCTGGTTGTCCTTATAATTCTAGTATCTTTGCTGTTAATGATGGTGAAGTTGTTACTGTATCAAGAAAATGGGACAATGGTTTATATATCGTTATAAGACATGACAATGGTTACTATACAATGTATGCTCACTTAGCAAGTACTTCTGTTTCCGTTGGTCAAAGAGTTAGTAAAGGCCAAGTCATTGCTGGTATGGGAAGAAGTGGCTTAGCAACTGGTGTCCACTTACACTTCTCACTTTGGAATAATTACCCTTATCGTGGTAGTAGTTTAAACCCATTCAGTTTATTTTAAATAGGTGTTTGTTCTATACACCTATTTTTTTTTAGAATAAACTAAGGAAGAAAGGGGAAATTTTATGAATAGTAAATATCAATATCGTCCTAATTTCAACTATTTTAGAGATAGTTCTAATTACTATCGTCAAATTAGTGATGACAATGATTTATTTTCTAGTAGTGAAGGATTTATGATGGGAAATATGTTTAAAAATACTTATGTACCTTACAAGGCTTATCGCCCTGCTAGTCTTTCAGCTACTGATGAACAAAGTGATTTATTTTTAAGACTTAGTGAAGCAGAATTTGCAGCACATGACTTAAATCTTTATCTTGATTTACATCCTCAAGATGGTAATATGTTAGAAATATTTAATCAATATCGAAAGGAAGCTAATGACTTATTAGAAGAATATGAGTCTAAATATGGACCTATCAATACCTCTAGTAATGCGTTAGAAGATAGTCCCTTTAGATGGGCAATCGATAATTTTCCTTGGAATGAAGGAGGTATGTAAATGTGGCGTTATCAAAAGAAATTACAATATCCGATTAATATAACTAAGAAAGATTTAAAAATGGCGAAGCTTTTAACGACACAATATGGCGGCAGTAATGGCGAGCTTGGTGCTGCTCTTCGTTATCTAAATCAAAGATATACTATGCCGGACAATAAAGGACAAGCTTTACTAACAGATATTGGAACGGAAGAACTTGCCCATATCGAAATGATTTCTACAATGGTTTATCAATTACTAAAAGATGCTACTATTGAAGAAATAAAACAAGCAGGACTTGACCCTCACTATGCTGAACATAAACTAGCTTTATACCCTACTAATGCTGATGGTGTTCCTTTTACGGTAGACTACTTTGCCACCACTGGTGACCCTATAGCTGATTTAGCAGAAGATATGGCGGCGGAACAGAAAGCAAGAGCCGTTTATGAAAGCTTAATTGATTTAACGAATGATCCTGATGTCATTGGTCCATTATTATTCTTAAGACAAAGGGAAGTCGTTCACTATAATTTATTTAAAGATTTATTTGATGAATATCAAAAAAAATATCAATAAGAAAAAGTGGTGAACTCAATCATCACTTTTTACTTTTAATTAAATACTTCCATAAGAAGTGGAACAACGTGTTTTTTTCTTGAAACAACATCTGCTAAGTAAGTACCTTCTTCCATTTCTTTACGATAAGCTAGTTCCATTAAATCTTTAGCTTTTCTATTATAAATTACATAAGAACCATTTTCAATGATATCGGTTATATAAAGTGCTACTAAAGAATAATTATTGGCTTCTGCTACTTCATCTAAAGTATCTAGATACTTATCCATATTATTTTTAATATCATCAAAGTTAGTAGTAAAGAATTGACCAATTCCCATTGTTTTATCATTAACGTTATATAGTTTAAAGTCATTATATAAAACATCTTCTTCACTCATACCTTCTAGAGAAGTACCAGCTTTAATCATATCAAGACCATATTTTTTATAATCAACTCCTGCTATTTCTGAAAGATAATGAACTGCTTCTACATCTAAAGAAGTTGCCGTTGGACTTTTTAATATTAAAGTGTCAGATAAAATTCCTGATAACATCATTCCAGCCATTTCTTTAGTTATTTCAATATTCTTTTCTTTATATAGTGAATAAATAATAGTATTAGTTGAACCAACCGCCATATTTCTAAAGTTTACTGGACTAGAAGTTGTAATTGATCCTAGATTATGGTGGTCAAATATTTCTTTAATTTCTGCTTCATCTAATCCTTCAGCACTTTGGATTTTTTCATTATGATCTACTAATATAACTTTCTTAGGATGTTTAGCTTCTAAATCTGTTATTCTTAAAAGTCCTAAACATTTACCAGTCTTACCATTAATAACTGGATAATTAGTATGTCTTAACTTCTTATTAATTTCTAAGATATCATCAACATAAGTATTTTCATCAAAAGTTACAGCATCATTAGTAGTACGAGTCATATTACCAATATAATTTGCTAAACTAATAAGTCTTGATACGTGATAAGTATCATAACTACTTCTAAGAATATTAACTTTATTCTTCTTAGCAATTTCTAGGTGTTCGTCTTTGATTTCACCATTACCTGTTAAGATAATCATCTTAACACCATTTTCTACGGCATATTCAATTACGCTATGACGATCTCCTACGATTAAAATATCAGACTTTTCTAACTTTACAGTATTAAGAAAAGTAGTACTACGATAAGAAGCTGCTAATAAGTTTCCTTCTATTTCTTCATCAAATTTTAATACTTCTTCAGCTTTTAATACTTCTAGTAAGTTTTTATATGATGTTCTAAGTAAATTAATTTTATCACTAATAAAGTGATGTGCTAAATCTTTAATAGTTACAATACCAAGTAATTTTTCTTTACTATCTACTACTGGTACACCTGTTAATCCTTGATTTAACATATAAAGATAACTATCATAAATAGATTTAGATTCATCTAAGAAATAATGTTTATGATAATCAACATCTTTAAGTTGTAGTTTTACATCATTTAAATACTTTGGTATCTTAACACCAAAATAGTCAAGAGCATAAGCTGTTTCTTTATTAATATTTCCTAAGATACAAGCTTCAGTATTTTCTCCTAATTGTTTCTTTAAATAAGATAAACTAATGGCACTGCACACTGAGTCAGTGTCTGGTTTTCTATGTCCAAATATATAAGTTTTTTCCATCTAACTCCCTCATTTCTGTTTAAGATTATATAATAAGAGGCGATTTTTGTCAAAAACAAGTGGTTAGTTTCTAGGATTTATCGCTATTTTCTTCATACAACTCAGAAAATATCAGTTTTTTTGACAAAAAAACAGTTGCTTTTCCTATCATTATACGCTATACTAATTTCCAGGAAATGTTATGTGTCATATTCCATTTTATACGTCATTATGGGCGAGATGATTATTGTTAAAAAACCTTTATAAAATATAATAATTGTGGTTGTTCTAGTAGTATAATTTGCGAACTGTTGTAGTTTATTTTCGGAGACACAAAAATCAGTAAGTTTCCTTACTGATTAATAACGTTTCCTTTTTATTTTGTATTAATCGTTATTTTTTAAAATATAAGTATAAGAGTCACGACACATATCTTCTAAAGTCTTTGAAGGAGCAAAACCTAATTCTTCTCTTGCTTTAGTATTATCAGCATAACAAGCAGCAATGTCTCCTGCTCTTCTACCTACTATTTTGTAATTAACTTTAACATTATTAACTCTTTCAAAAGTTTTAACTAAATCTAAAACACTATAACCTTCACCAGTACCTAAGTTATATATACTTAGGTCTTTTGCTTTTTCTAAAGCTAAAACGTGACCTTTTGCTAAATCAACAACGTGAATATAATCTCTTACACCCGTTCCATCTTTAGTATCGTAATCATCTCCAAAGACACTTAAACATTCTAATTTACCAGTTGCTACTCTAACAATATAAGGCATAAGATTATTCGGTATACCATTAGGGCTTTCTCCTAAAAGACCAGTTTCTTCATTACCAATTGGGTTAAAGTATCTTAATATGGTAATAGACATATCAGGATTAGCTTTATAGATATCCTTTAGCATCATTTCAATCATTAATTTAGTTGTTCCGTAAGGATTAGTGGTTGATAATGGAAAATTCTCTTTAATTGGTAATTCTTTTGGGGTTCCATAAACAGTTGCACTTGATGAGAAAATAAATCTCTTACAATTATATTTATTCATTACTTCAAGTAAATAAAGTGTTGATATTAAATTATTTTCATAGTACATAAGTGGCTTTTGCACACTTTCTCCTACTGCTTTATAACCAGCGAAATGAATTACTGCTTCTATTTTCTCTTTACTAAAAATTTCTTCTAATAAACTCTTATCGCAAACATCACCAACATATAATTTGGCACTTTTACCTGTAAGAGTTTCAATCTTTGTCATTACATCTTTTTTACTATTACTAAAGTTATCAATGATTACTACTTCATAGTTATTTTTTAATAATTCACAAACAGTATGACTACCAATATAGCCACACCCTCCTGTTACTAATACTTTCATTCTTTTTCCCTCCTGTTCACTATAATATCATTTTTTATTAAAGAAAAAAAGAGCAATTATGCTCTTGATACATATTTTCCATCTTTAGTTCCTACAAGGATTTCTTCATCTTGTTTGATAAATAATGGAACTTGTACTACCATACCAGTTTCAAGAGTTGCATTCTTCATAGCAGATGATGAAGTATTACCTTTAACGGCATCTTCAGTTGCTACTATTTTCATAACAATCTTATCTGGTAAGTTCATACCTAACATTTCTCCTTCAAAGAAAATGATTTCTACTTCTAAGTTTTCTTTTAAGAATTTTGCATCATCACCAATTGTACTCTTATCAAGTTCAATTTGTTCATAATCTTGCATATTCATAAAGTAATAAGTATCTCCCATACTATAAAGGAATTGCATAGGTTTTTTAGAAATATGTGCTGTTTCTACTTTTACACCAGCATTGAAAGTTTTTTCAGCGATAGACCCAGTTCTTAAGTTTTTAAGTTTAGCTTTTACAATAGCTGCACCTTTACCAGGTTTTACGTGTTGACTATCAAGTACCATATAGATATTACCATCAGCTTGGATAGTAATTCCATTTTTTAAATCATTGGAATTAATCATCGTTTTTCCTCCTTCTAGTTATTACTTCTTTTCTTTGTGTTCAGTATGACGTCCACATTTTGGACAGTATTTATTAAGGTCTAGACGGTCAGTTGTATTCTTAACGTTCTTTTCAACACGATAATTTTCTTCTTTACAAACTGTACATACTAGTGTTTTCTTTTGTCTGTTTCCTACTTTTGCCATGACACTACCTCCTTGTTTCTTTAAAATTATATCAGAAAAAACCCTATTGGTAAAGGTTTTTACTTATTTAATTCTTTTAATCTCTCAAGAGTTTTTCTCATTTCAAGATCATATCGAACCATATCTAAGCCACCGAATTCTTTTAAGAAGTCTTCTTCAGCCATTTGGTATTTATCAGCTAATTCTTTAGCTTCTTTCTTAGCATCATCTAAACTTACTTCAATCTTTTCTAGTTTAGTAATTTCTTCTAACATTAAACGATAAAGTACGTTTTGATAAGCTTCATCTTTTAATTGTGCTCTTAAGTCTTCTTCTTTTTGACCAGTTATTTGATAATATAAGTCTAAGTTTAAGCCTTGCATCATCATTGATTGTTCAGCACGTTTTAAAAGACGAGTAGTTTCTTCTGTTACCATTCCTTCTGGAATATCAACTTCTACATTCTTTGCTACTTCACTTAGTAACTTATCGATATAGATGTTTTCATTTTCCATTTCTTTTTGAGCTAGAATAGTTTTCTTAACTTCTTCTTTAAGGCTTGCTTCATCATTAACTCCTTCTAAAGCTAAATCATCAAAAAAGTCTTGATCAAGTTCTCTTTTTTCTTTAGTTTTAATTTCATGAACTTTTACTTTGAAAGTTGCTTCTTGTCCTTTTAAAGATGCTTCATGATAATCTTCTGGGAAAGTAACTTTAATTTCTCTTTCTTCTTCTCTTTTCATTCCGATTAATTGTTCTTCAAAACCAGGAATAAATGTTCCACTTCCGATTTGTAATGGATGATTTTCACCCTTTCC
>JAQXHT010000077.1 GCA_029007415.1 bacterium | reverse complement strand
TGCAAGTGCCAAACTAGACTATCCAGTTTCACTTATCACAGCCGATGAAGTAGCAATGGCTGGAGGAGTATATAATACAGCAAATAGTAATTATTATCTATATAATGGCCAATATTTCTGGACGCTGTCTCCGTCTTACTTTGAGTCTTACGACTCTGATGCGCGAGTTTGGCACGTGAATCCTTCAGGCAGTCTGAATCCTTGGTACCGCGTCTCAAATTCCTTCGGGGCCCGTCCAGTTATCAACCTAAAGGCTGATACACTGATAACCAAGGGAGATGGAACAGCTTTAAATCCGTTTAAGATTGTAGTTTAGCTACTTTTCTAAAAAATGTTATTTTTATCCGAGCGTGAATGGTAACCATCTATTACATTACTCATTTTTTGATATTGACATGTGCTTTGATAAATGATAGTATAAAGACCGCTGTGGGGTGGTTTATGTGAAAAGAAGAATAAAGTTATTATCATTTTGGCTTTTATCTGCTATTGTGATTAATCGTTATGAAAATGATTATAAGTTTAGGCCTCGGAGTTTTGAAAGACATATGGAGATTGAAAAGAATAGATTAACACTTGCTGAAATAGAGAAAAGATATTATGACTTCTTTGATAATTATAAAGTTAAATATAATTTTTCAAAAGGACTTGCTTCTTCAAAAGATGTAGAAAAATTGAATGAATTAGCTGCTAGTAAGCAAGAGTGTGACTTTCAGTTTATTGGTAGTAATGATCAATTGGTTGCTCAAATTATAGATAATACTAATAAATATATTGAAAAGCATCCATCTTCAAATTATATTAATGCTCTTGATTCTGATGATGTTGATTTGGCGTATAGAGCGGTTGTTTTAAATCTTAAGAGTACATTAAGAGATGAAATTGCTTTGATACAAGGTAATCAATTATCGAGTAATAATAATGAAGATTTATGTAAACTTAGCGATTTGGTTGTTCTTCTTTATACTAAACCGATTGATAATGATCTTTATGGTGATTATGTGAATAAAGATAATAAAATAACAATTTATCTTGATAATGTTACAAATATTAATTATTCATCAATCGACTTTTATACACAAGTATCAGAAATTTTTCTCCATGAAATAAATCATGCTAGACAACATATTTGTAAAGATAGAGAAGAAAAAGAGGAACTTGCTTTTAATAAATATATTACTTCTATTGTTGAAAGTTCTGCTGAAAGTGCAATTTATAACGAGAATAATTCTATATATTATAGTGATATGCTTGGCAATGAAAATATATATTTTTTAGAAAGATGTTTTGAAGATGAGTTACAGTTATTAACTTTAACGGATGAAGATACTAATCTTAATGATTATTATGCTAGTATTTTTGATTCTGATATAGATGCTTTTCTTGACTATTTTAATATTAAGACTGAAAAGGATAAAAAAGCTTTCTTAAATATTTTAAGAGAAAAAGATGCTGCTCTTCTTCGTAATAATATTGCTAAAAATATTGCTTTTAATGATGAATTAACATTAAAAGAAGCGAGTGATATAATTGGTTATGGTTATAAGGTGGAAATAATGCGTTTAGCTTTGAGAAATGTCATTGCTACTAATATGGAAAGAGAAGAAAAGTTCAACTCACTTGAATTATCAATTTATGGTAGTCTAATCTTTAATATGGCTTGTCAAGGTACTGTTACAGAAAGTGGTAAACAAGATGAGAGATTTATTGAACAAGTTAATATTTTTAGAAAAATTTATGAATCTTATATAAGTGATACCTGTGATATTTCTAAAGAACTAGCTGCTGATGAGATGGAACTTTTGGTTGATTCTGACCCAGATGAATATTATTCTATAAAAGAAACAGTTGGAATTAATAATAAATTTTCACAAGATGTTTCTTTCTTAAACCAAAATAATGATACATCACATTCTTATAAACAAATAGTTAAAACTAAAACACTAAAAAGATGAAAAAGTCCTTGCTATCTAAATTATAAAATGGTATATTAATTAAGAAAAACAAGTGCGAAAGACGGAAATAAGGAAAGTTAGTAGAGACTTCTTGGTTGGTGAAAAAGAAGATGGAACTTATTTTAGATCACTTTCAAGTTGTGCTTTATGGATAAGATAAAGACGGGGACTAGACGTTAACTAGAATAAGATAGATTAATCTATGAAGAAAGGTGGTACCACG
>JAQXHT010000076.1 GCA_029007415.1 bacterium | reverse complement strand
CAACCAGGTATGAGGTGGAGCGTTAATGGTGGGCAATATATTCTTACATTGAGAGCCAAAGAAGAAAGTAATTTATGGGATGAAGAGGTAAAAAAAAGAATATTAGCATTATGCTAATACCCCTTAAAAAAATTTACGCCCGTTAATTATTTTCTTTTTCATTTATTAACCTATCTATATCACTAAAAGCATTTTCTATCGCTTCTATATGATACATTTCATACATGCTATATATGTAATCTGTTAACTCTAATTTCTCTAGTTTATTAACAATATCAGTTGTAGAAACATTTTTGTATTCTGAATATTTTTCAATTAAATATATATAAAATTCCATCTCTTTATTCATTAATCAACACTCCTTAGATAAACAGAGGTTTGGGGAGTACCTGTTATTTTTTCATTTTCCCACATATCGAAAATAGCTAGTGGAGAAAACTCATACATCTTTAAATCAATATTTTCTAACATTTTATAAGTTTTAGAATTCACAAATTCTATAAAAGCTTTCATATGGGAAATTTCATATTTTTCATTGATTAAGTTAACAATAGTAACATCATAATACTTTACTACATCCTTAAATATCTTGTCCATTGTCATATACCAATTCCTCCTTAAACTTTAGATATTCTAATGACTTTTTTGTTTTAAAAACATATTGATCTTTTAATTTTTGGGTTAAAAGCCTCTTTACTGTTTCTTCTTCATTTAAAACATTTTCTAAATATAATGAAATGACTGGCATAGTATTATCATTTGCTACTGGTCCAATAACTAAATCATAGTTATTATTTTGATATATATTTTTTCTATTCTTTGCAACATATTTCAACCAGTTTATATCTGCTCCTTTAAATTTTAAAATATCAAGTTTTCCTAAATCACTAGTTTCAAAAACACTAACTGTTGCCTTACCATAATTTCTTCTTTTAGTAACAATAAAAGCCCACTTTTTAGCTTGTTCCAAAGATGTAGTTAAATAAAATCCAGTTCCAAAGTCTAATGTCCTCTTGCTATTAATAATAATTGGTTTTTCTATTAATTAATTACTTCCATGATATAACAGCACAGTATCACCTTCCTTATTTATCAGTTTTATTAAAGTACAATACTTATTTGACTATGTTTTTTAATAACTACTTAGATTATGACATCTAAAGTCGTAATTGTCAACCACCATGCACTAAAGTACATGGCTTGTTTAAGTACTGAAAGTACAGTTAGCGAGTAAACTCATTAATTCACAATCTTAAAATTTTCTTCACTTTCATTCTCTTGATTTTCAATATAATCTTTAATTGTTTTTTCTGTAATTGTACCTACACTCCTACAAAAATAACCAACTGACCATAAATGTTGTCTCCAATATCTTGATTTTAATTCTTTGAATTCCATTTGCAATGTTCTTGATGTTTTACCTTTTAGTTGATGGACTAGTTTAGAAACAGAGAGGCATTGGCAATTAATTACCTCTAAATTCTTAAGAATTTATGTGCTAAAGCACATAGCCTGAACTACTTTTCTTAACAGTCAAACA
This sequence comes from bacterium, assembly GCA_029007415.1. Lineage (GTDB taxonomy): Bacteria > Bacillota_I > Bacilli_A > RF39 > UBA660 > Onthousia. The sequence continues at coordinate 3,701 of JAQXHT010000076.1, read as the reverse complement.
AAAGTTTTAAAAGAAAAAGAGGTTTCCCTCTATTTCTCTAGTAATGCTAATTTTTCTTTCTCTTCTTTTAGTTTTTCTCTATCCATATCAACAATATTTTTAGGAGCTTTTGCTACATAATTTTCATTAGCAAGTAACTTTTCACGTCTTGCAATAGAAGATTTCAAAGCAGCAATCTGTGTTTCTTTTAGAACTTTATCAGCTTCTGTTTCCATCTTTTCAAAGAAAATAGTCGCTTTTACTCTCTTAGAAAATACTTTATATGACTTAATACCAAGCGGTTCTTTAACTAAGTTTTCATCAAGCTTTAACATTTTAACTATTAAATCATTATCATCAGTAGTATCAAACATAACTTTCATATCTTTAGTTATATTATTTTCTGCTTTAACATTTCTAAAACTTCTAATAAATTCTATCTCATCATCAACTACTTCTTCTTCTAATTCAAAAATATATTTCTTACTGTACTTAGGATAGTTACTAATCATGATAGATTCTTCTTCCTTAATTGGTAACATTTGATAAATTTCTTCTGTTACATAAGGCATAAATGGATGAAGTAATTTTAAAATATTAGTTAAGATATAACATAGTGTTGATTTAGTAGCATCATCATCTAAACTATATTTAGCCATTTCAATATAACTATCACAGAAAGATGTCCAAACAAAGTCATAAATTACACTAGAAGCATTATTAAACTGATATTTATCCATAAACTTCTTAGTAGTATGAAGCATTTTCTCAAACTTAGTTAAAATCCATTTATCTTCTGGTTTTAAATTATCAAGTTCAATACTAGTTAAATCACTAATATTAGTTAAAACAAATCTTGAAGCATTCCAAATTTTATTAATATAATTCCAAGTAGCTTTAATTTTATCTTCATCAAAACGCATATCAGTACCAGCAGAAACATCTGTTGCTAGATAGTATCTTAAAGAGTCTGCTCCATACTTTTCAATCATATCAAATGGATCAATTCCATTACCTAAACTTTTACTAAATTTTCTTCCTTGTTTATCACGAATTAAGCCATGAATTAAACAGTCTTCAAATGGTCTTTTACCAAGTAGTTCTTCACCTTGGAAAGTCATTCTATTAACCCAGAAAGGTATGATATCATATCCTGTCACTAAACAGTTATTTGGATAATATCTTTCTAAAAGCTCAGTTTCATCTGGCCAACCAAGAGTAGCAAATGGCCATAAAGCACTAGAAAACCAAGTATCTAGAACATCTTCATCTTGAACCCAACCTTCTTCTTTAGGAGGATTAACACCAACATAAACTTCATCATCTTTATACCAAGCTGGTATTCTGTGTCCCCACCATAACTGACGAGAAATACACCAATCATAAGTTATCTCCATCCAGTGGTTCATGGTTTTTTCATATCTAGAAGGAACAAAATGAACCTTTGTTTTACTGTCTTTTTGATTAGCAAGAACTTGATCAGCTAAACCACGCATCTTAACAAACCATTGTTTCTTAATCATTGGTTCAATGATAGCATCAGTTCTTTCACTATGACCTACTTCGTGTGTTATTGGTTCAATTTTTAATAATAGATTAGATTTTTCTAACTCTTCTATTACTTTCTTACGTGCTTCTTCTCTTGAAAGTCCCACATAAACACTACCACAATTTTCATTCATTGTTGCATCATCATTCATAATAACTAGTTTAGTAAGATTATGTCTTAAACCAACTTCATAGTCGTTAGGATCATGGGCAGGAGTTATTTTTACGGCTCCCGTTCCTTTTTCCATATCAGCATGTGGATCAGTTATTACTGGTATCTTTCGATTAACAATTGGTAAAATTACATTCTTACCAACAAAGTCTTTATATCTTTCATCATTTTCATTAACAGCTACTGCCATATCACCAAATAAAGTTTCTGGTCTAGTAGTTGCTACATCAATATACTTATCACTATCTTCTAATTGATATTTCAAATGATAGAAAGCACCTTTTTCTTCTTTATAGATTACTTCTTCATTAGATAAAGCGGTCTTTGCTACCGGGTCCCAGTTAATGATTTTCTCTCCACGATAGATTAAGCCTTTTTTGTAGTAATCAACAAATACTTTTTTAACAGCTTTTTCTAAGCCTTTATCAAGAGTAAATCTTTCTTTAGAATAATCTAGAGAAATACCAAGCTTTGCCCATTGACTTCTAATAATAGAAGCATGTTCATTAGTCCATTTCCAGCATTCTTCTAAGAACTCATCACGACCAACTTCATATTTATTGCGACCATTCTCCTTTAATCTTGCTACTACTTTAGCTTCTGTTGCAATCGCTGCATGATCCATTCCTGGAAGCCATAAGCAATCATAACCTTCCATTCTTTTATATCTAATAATTATATCTTGAAGTGTTACATCCCAAGCATGACCTAGATGAAGTTTCCCTGTAACATTTGGCGGAGGTAAAACTATACAGTATGGCTTTTTAGTCATATCACCACTCTTAAAATAGCCCTTCTTCAACCAGTAATCATACTTTTCTTCTTCTACTAACTTGTGATTATACTTCTTATCTAACATAATATCACCCTTTCTAAAAATAAAAACTCCCCTATCCAAAGGACGAGAAGTTCGTGGTACCACCTTAATTTGTATGTAAACATACCTTATCTTTTTAACGGAATTACCGGGACTTCTTACTATTAGTTCAGAAATCCTACTCTTGTTGCTACCTTCCATATCTTTTATTATTAAGTTTCACCAGACCTTAACTCTCTAAAAATAAAATAATATGTACTTCTCAACAGTCAACGTATTTATTGGTATTATAATATAGGAATAGTAAAATAGCAACTATTCTTACATATATTTTTGCATTGATTTCATCATTTGATTTACTTGTTTTTGACTTGGTTTTCTTCCCATTTGCATCATCAATGCTTTAATCATTTCTTCATTGATAGGCGGATTTTGTTCCATATATTTTTTAGTAAACTTTCTAGCAATAAAGAATCCAATAAATGCTCCGATAACGATTCCTATTAAAATCATCAATATATCGTGTAACATATTTCTTCACCTCGAGTTTATTTTACTAAATATTACCTAAAAAATAAAGTCTTTTTTACTTTCTCGCATCGTCAAATTAACGTTTTACTAATCTTTTAGAGAGATTTTCTTTGGTATCTAATAAAGCTTGTTCTAATATTTTCTTATCAAACCCAAAGTCTTCATATCCCATCATACAATTTTCAATATATCTTTCAGAAGGGAGATGATAAGTAAACTGCTGATTCATTATATAAATTAGAGCTTTCTTTGGCTTATCCCCTATTTTTACTGTTATATAATTCTTTGAATATAATTCTGGATAGCCTTCATATCTATCTAACAAAGGAATATCTTTAGGTGATACTGTAAAAATTCCAAGAGGAATACTTTTTCCTTCGCCTTTTTCTATTGTTAGGTAAGAGAAATCATCAGCACTACCTTTATAAACCAAGCGATGATTTTCTAAGGTAGTTACACCAATTGGTTTAGCACTTGGACAACGCTGTGCCATATGTTCTAGATTTAAATTACTTCCATAAGCTAAATAATATTTTTTAAGCATAAATTTTTACCTCACAAACTTTTTAGCAACTATAGTTTTTTTCACTCCATAATTTTCCTGAAAATCTTTTAAATATTGTCTTAAAAAATAGACTTTATCTAAGTTATTAT
>JAQXHT010000075.1 GCA_029007415.1 bacterium | reverse complement strand
TTTATCTTATAAGTTAATGTATTTCCTTGTGCTACTGATACTCCTTGAGTTGATGGTACTGTTGGACTATCAGAAGTATATCCTATTTCGATAGAAGTGTCAGATAGATTATAATAATAAATTGAGTTTTTAACTGTCCTATCATTTGTATTTGTTACTGTTAAAGTTATAATGTCATTATCTGTTGTTGGTGTATAAGTTATTACTCCTTGACCATTAATTGCTACAGAGTTTGTTCCTATTGCTACTGTTCCATTTAAAGTACCTGTTACTACACTATATTGTTGTACTCCTTGAACTGTAAACCAAGCATAAGAAAAATACCCAGTTAGCATTAAAGTACATACTCCAAATAGTATAAACATATAACTTTTAGATATAGTAGTGGTCTTTAATTTACTTATTATTTCTTTCATTAGAACATTTTTAGGATTACACTTAAAAATAAATTTATACCTTTAATTAACAATTATCCTGCCATCAAATATCAGTATTCTTGACATCTTAATAGTATCATAATGTCTGACATTTCTCAACAAAAAAATGTCCCAATTAAGGACATTAAATAATTATCATAATCTTACTAACCATATATTATTCCAATTAAGATTGATAATATAATTGCTATTACTAGTAAGGAGATACTTACTATTTTCAATCTTTTATTTTTTCTTTTAAAACCAATTACACATAAAGCGATTATTCCAAGATATAAAAAGAAAAGTAAAATTAACATACCTAAATGCATAAATACACCTCTTTCATTTATTGTAAACTAAAATTTTGGAATATATTTATTACTTTAATTTTCCTTTCATACCTTTTAGTCCATTACTACTAGCAAAGCCTTGTAGGATGTTATTATCAAAAGTATGAACTTTACTTGTTCTAACTTTATAATCTTTAATAGCAATACTAATCATTTCATCTAGTAAAGTTGTATAATCTTTACCTTTCTTATCCCATAGATAGAATGCTAAACTTCCAGGAATAGAATTGATTTCATTAACGTAAACCTTCTTAGCTTTTTTGTCAACTAGCATATCTATTCTTGCTACGCCACTACTTCCTAAGGCTTTAAATACTCTAACAGCTAAGTCTTCTACTTCTTCTTTCATCTTATCAGTAAGATCTGCTGGTATTTTACGAGAAGCACTAGCCATTCCTTTAGACCCTTTACGAGGTGCTAATTTTGCTCCTAGTTTTCCTTTAACTTTGCTACTACCAACATATTTTTCTTCAAATGTTAAGAAGTTATGCGTAGATAATACTTCTTCAATAACACTAACTTCTTGTGATGAATGATTTCCAAGAACAGAAATATTTACTTCCATTAAGTTAGGTACCATTTCTTCAACAATAATCTTAGAATCATAATTAATAGCTTCATCAATAGCTTTCTCTAATTCCTTCTTATCTTTGGCAGTACCAATACCTATACTACTACCAGTAGTTGCTGGTTTAACAATAACTGGGTAATTTAACTTTTCAATCTTTTTGATTACACTAGCAGCATCATCTTTATAATCGCTATCATAGAACCAAGTGTAATTAGGAATAGATATATCGTTAGCTTTAAATATATCACGCATGTAAACTTTATCTTGTCCTACTACACCAGCATAAACATTAGGTCCAACATAAGGAATTCCTACTGTTTGTAAATATCCTTGTAAAACTCCGTCTTCTACGTTAGTACCATGGGTAATTGGAAAAGCAACATCAATATCAGTAATTACCTTTCTAAAGAAACCTTTACTTTGTAATACAAATTGGTTATCTTTACGATATAGCACAACATTACTAGCATATTTTTTAATAAGACCTAAGTCTTGATAACTTTCTACATCAAGAAGCATATCTCCTGTATACCACTCACCTTCTTTGGTAATATAGATAGGTACAATTTGATATTTTTCTTGATTAATTTTATTCATCGCTTGAACAGCAGTAATTATACTTACTTCATGTTCAACACTTTCTCCCCCAAAAATAACTCCTACTTTTATTCTCATTTTAAACATCCTTTCTATTTTTCATTATAAGTATCAGGTAAATCATTTTCAAATAAAGCATAAACATCTTCTTTTGTATTAATACCTCTAATAAAATTGTATGCTTCTCTAACATCATTGTAAACTATAACTTTATCCATATCATAGTTTTTATTTTCTAATCCTTTTCTAATTGGTAATGTTTTCTTTTTACCAATTAAAACAACATAATCGATATTTCCTTTTTCAGCGATTTGTTCTCCGAATTTTTCATTATAATAATCTTCTTTATCACCTAATTCAACCATACCTGGTGTTACAACGACTTTAACTCCTGGCATCATTGATAAAACATCAATTGCTCCTTTAGCTCCAACTGGATTAGAGTTATAAGCATCATCTATTTGATAGAATGTTCCAAGTTTCTTTAATTCTAGACGATGTTCAACTGGTTTAATTGTTTTAACTGATTGTTGTAATTTTTCAACAGGAATACCAAATTCATATCCTAGAGCTAAACCTGCTAAAATATTATAAACATTATGGTTTCCTAAAAGTCTTGTTTCAAACTCATAATCTTTTTCTTCATTTTTAAACTTAACTTTAAAGGTTGTTCCAACATTAGAACATTTTATATCATGAGCATAAACATCAACATCACTGTTTTCAATACCTACCCATAATATTTTACATTTATTCTTTAGTTTATAACTAACTTGTTTAGGGTCATCTTTATTTAAAACTCCTACTCCATCAAGTGGTAAAGATTCAATAAGTTCAAACTTGGTCTTTTGAATATTTTCTTCACTACCAAATGTTTCTAAGTGAGCAGTTCCAATCTTAGTTAAAATACCATATTTAGGTTTAACCATATCACAAAGTTGCTTTATTTCTCCTGTTTTATAAGCTCCCATTTCAGCAATAAATACTTCTGTAAACTTATCTAAGTGATTATTGATAGTGATAATAAGTCCATAAGGAGTATTTAAATTCTTTGGAGTTGGTAGTGTGACATATTTGATATTTAAAATATCAGCAAGAATATTCTTACTACTAGTTTTTCCATAACTTCCAGTTATTCCTACTACTTTTAAGTTTTCCATACTATGAAGTTTTCTCATCGCCATATGTTTAAAATGATAGTAAACATATTTTTCTAAAGTATATTTATTTATAAAGTTTGCTACTAGTAATACTAAGTTGTTTAAATAAGCAACCAAAGCATAAATAAATACAACATAACTACTATAAACTATATCATCTCTTACTAAGAATAGGAAAACCAATGGTATTAAGTATAATACTGTTTCTGTTCCAATTAATCTTTTAACTCTAGCTGTTACTACTAATGGCTTCTTTACTTGTTCATTTTTCATATCTTTATAAAATTTAACAATAAATATTATATAAAGAATAGCCGTTATAATATTAATTATTAAAGCAATAGTATTTTTAGTTGCTAAGAAGCAGTTAGCTATTGCTACTAAGAAAAGGCAAACCAACTCTAGGGTAATAAAGTTTTTACTATTATTTAAAACCCATTTAATATAACGGTTATTTTCGTTATAAAGATTTTGTTGCAACATATGTAAATTTTTCTTTGATTTAATAATAATTGCTCCTATTATTATTAACAGTAAAATAATTCTAAAAAACATTTTATTCCTCCATAAATTTATTAATAATAGAACCCACTTGATAAAGATTTTCCAAGTAAGCATAATGAGTACCAGGTAAGACTATCATAGCTCCATCTTGTAGAAGGCCTTCTAGCATCCTACCTTCTTCAATTGGTGCTGCTTCATCATATTCACCCCAAATTAAGATAACTGGTACCTTGATTTTTCTAGCATAATCTGATAAATCTTCATTTACTGTTTTAACAAGTATTTCTCGCATCATTGGACTAGCATTTTTATAATCAGTTGAACCGATGTAGTTTTTAGCAATATCTGCTACTTTCTCCATACCTGGTAACTTCTTGGCAGTCTTGAGAATTTTTTCCTTGAAAGTTAAACCTTTCTTTGTTCGAACACAAGGTGAACCACATAATACTAATTTCTCTACTTCATAAGTAGCGCCATAACAAATAGATATTCTTCCACCAAAGGAATGTCCAATCAATGTTGGTTTTTTAATATTTAATTTTTCTACTAAACGATGAATGGTATTAGTATAATCCATTACAGATAAAGCTACTTCTGGTTCCTTACTTTTTCCAAAACCTGGTAAATCAATAATAGTGATATGGTAATTATCAGCAAGTAAATTGCCTAAGGGTTGCATCATTTCAATATTTTGACCCCAACCATGTAATAAAATAATATCTTTACCTTTATCATTACCATATTGTATGTAATTAATATCATCTAGGTTTACTTTTTCCGTCATACACTGCCTCCTTTAGTCTTAATTATATCATTATTAAAAGAAAAAGTCTTATATTTTAAGACTTTTTTTTGACAAATTGATATGTAGTTACATCAGTAGAATTTACTTTTCGCTCACTTGCTATTTTTTCTAATAATTTTTTCATCTGCTCTGCTTGTTCCTTAGTAGTAATATTTTCTACAATCTCATCTATACTTGGTAATTTAGTATCACTTTTATCCACACTGTTATAGATTACTTCAGAAGCTTTACCATATCTTTCAATATTATTTTTAACTTCTCGTTGTTTTCTTTTTTCAAGTAATGGTTCTATTTTCTTATACCGACAGATATTATAATTTTGAATATTAATACATTCAAAGTTAACAATTGCACTAAATGTTTCTAAAGCTATAAATGGTACTGTATAAGGAACAGCAATAGAAGCTAAACCTATCAAGATTGGTAGTGAAACAATATTAGTTATTAAACCCTTCTTATGAATACTTTTATTCCATTCAAGATAATCATAGATAACTGTAGGGTCATTATTATTTATATGATAATTTCTATTTTTTAAAGTATTTAGCTCTCTTCTATTATACATTTTACTATAACGAATTAACTTCTTTATCTTAGTTTGCTCTTCTTCCGTCTTAGCTTTCTTTAGTCTCGATTTAGCTTTAAAATCAAGAATTTTATCTGTAAATTTTATATAATTTGGAAAGTATTTTTTTATAATAGCAAATTTTATTTTTTCTAGTTTAAATACTATTTTTTGAAACTGAAGAGCACCTAACTTTTCATAAATTTTAATTTTTCTATCTAGTTCTTCTCTTGATAAATTATCCATTATATTTTTTTAATCTATAAGTTTTTGCTTCCTTTAGACTTTCTTCTTTCTTATCTAATTTAACTGTCAAGCTTGCTAATTCATCATCACTTAATGACTCAATATATGATACTGTTGTATTAATTTTCTCCATATCAACATTTCCATTATTCATTGCAGATATAAAAGATGTTGCAGTAAGAATTGTTGATGTTTCATCTGTTTTACTTTTACATCCTGCTACTTCATCTAATATAAATACTGTTGTAAGTAATTCTAATAAATTCAAAATAAAAAACCTCCTTAATCTTTTAAGCAGGTTTTAGTTTATCACATTATCAGTAAAAAGCAATACTAATTTACTTTAATGTATAAGTTTTTTCTTTTTCTAATTCTGTTTGTTTTGTCTCTAGCTTAGTAGTTAGTCTTGCTAACTCATCATCACTTAGTGACTCAATATATGACACTGCCATATTCATCTTTTCTGCTTTAACATCGACACTTCTAGCAAGAATAGAAGTAGCTGTTGCTAAAGTAGTTATCTGTGAATTCTCTACTTCATTTTCAAGTGCTGTAGAAGTTGTTGATAATGATGTTGACAGTGAAAATGTATCAAAATAAGTTCTAAACATTTACTTTTCCCCCTACTATTTCATTGTTTTATTACTATCTCTAAATTTTAGATTAAGCCCCTCTAATTCTTCTTTATCGACTTTATAATCTTCATTACTATTAATTATATTTTCATAGTAGTTTATATTACTATTATTTAAATTTTCTTGTTTTTCTAAAGAAATACTTGCTTTATAGAAAGCTTCACCATATTTAGTAGCATTTTCCTTAGTTAATGGAACATAACCATTACGCATTAAGTTTCTAGCAAAAGATTCATCTTCTACAAAGTAACCTGGATCTGGTGCTACTTTAAGACCAGTATTTTCTTCTTCTTGATGATATCTTCCTTCATTACATCTATTTGTGGTAAAGAACTGACGATAAGTAGAATCAATTAAATAAGTTATTTCACCACCATTATAAGGAAAAGTAACTGTTCCAAATGCATGATTAAAAGGATAACCAAAAGACTCTTTGGCACTATTTTTAGTTACTTTTAAACCAAGACTTTCTAATGGCATTAAAGTCAAAGCTTGACCTAACTCACAAAAACCATTTAAAGAATTAGTTTTTACATCTATTCCTAGATTAGCAAAATTACTTCTAGCATTTTCAACACTTGCTTGTAAAAGTGTCTCTATCTCATCAAGAATTAAACCATTTCCTTCTTCTAGATGATTAATAGCTTTATCTAATTCGTCCTTATCAACTACAAATCTTTCTGGTTCTTCATTAATAATATAGCTTTCGCTTTCTCCAATTAAGTATAACTGATAAGCAAAATCTAATTTTATACCAGTTTTCTCACTTAGTTTATAATACTTAGTCCATAAATCACTTAATACTTGATGTTTTTTATCATTAGGTAAGTCTTGATTATAGACTTCCATTATTCCCAATAAAATATTATTTAATGTTTCTTTCTCCATATCTTATCCCCTAAAATAAACTCAATTGATTAGAATCTGGTAAATTACTTATTATTCCCATTGCATCCATTTTATCAATTAAAGTTTTTGATACTTTTCCTCTTCTTTGTAAATCTTCTTTACTTAGGAACGGTTGTTTCTTACGTTCTTCAACGATGGTAGACGCAACTGCTCCACCTAGACCATCAATTGTAGAAAAAGGTGGTATTAAAGTATTTTCGTGTTCATCATCTAAGACAAAACGGGATGCATCACTTTTTTCAATAGAAATTGGTGCAAACTTAATCCCTCTTGCTGTTGCTTCCATCGCAACGTGTAAACTACCTATTATATTAGTTTCTTTATTTGTAGCTTCATAGCCTTTTGCTAGTAAGTCTTCATATCTAGCTCTTATTGAGTTATATCCCTTTATCATCGCTTCGATATCAAAATCATCTTCTCTGATTGAGAAATATGCAGCATAGTACCATAAAGGATGATAAAGTTTAAACCAAGCAATCCTAATGGCGCTCATAACGTAAGCACAAGCATGTGCTTTCGGGAACATGTATTTAATCTTATGACATGACTCTATATACCAATCAGGTATCTTAGCATTTTTCATCTTAGTAGCATATTCCTGCCAAGTTTCTGGGTCTTTTGATGCTTTACCTTTACGAACAAATTCCATTATCTTAAAAGCAAGTTTAGGTTCCATACCCCAGTTCATTAAGTTTACCATGATATCATCACGACAACCGATAACTTCTTTAAAGGGAACAATATTGTTTTTGATAAGTTCACTTGCATTACCTGCCCAAACGTCAGTACCATGGGATAAACCAGAAATTTTAACAAGTTCACCAAAACTACTTGGTTTAGTTTCTACTAACATTTGAATAACGAAATTAGTACCAAGTTCAGGAAGACCTAAAGTTCCGGTTGGACAAAGAATCTGTTCTTCGGTAACCCCTAATTCTTTGGTACTAGAAAGAAGGGAAAAGATTCGTTTATCATCCATTGGAAGAGTTGTTATATCAATACCTGATAAATCTTGAAGCATTCTAAGTACGGTTGGATCATCGTGACCTAGTATATCAAGTTTTAAAACATCTTGATCGATGGCATGGTAATCAAAGTGCGTAGTTCGCCATAATGACGTATTGTCATCAGCAGGGTACTGGAATGGTGTAAAATCAAAAACATCCATATAACCAGGAATAACAACAATTCCTCCGGGATGCTGACCAGTTGTTCGTTTAACACCAGTACATCCAATCGCAAGTCGTTCTATTTCTACTGTTCTTTTATCAGTAATACCATGTTCTTCTAAATATCCTTTTACATACCCAAAAGCAGTTTTCTCTGCAACGGTACCAATGGTACCAGCGCGATAAACATTATCAACTCCGAATAAAACTTTTGTATATTCATGAGCTTGCCACTGATATTCTCCTGAGAAGTTTAAATCGATATCTGGAACTTTATCAGCATTAAATCCTAAGAAGGTTGCAAATGGCATATCTTGTCCTTCTTTAGAAAGTTTACTACCACATTTTGGACAAATCTTATCCGGTAAGTCATAACCTGAGGAATATTCTTTTCCGTAAGGTTCCCCATTTTCATCTATAAATTCTGAATATTTACAATCTTTATTACGACATAGATAATGAGCAGGTAGTGCATTAACTTCTGTAATTCCCATCATTGTAGCAACAAAGCTAGAGCCAACTGAACCACGAGAACCAACGATATAACCATCATCATTTGAATGTTTAACAAGTTTCTGCGCGATTAAGTAGATAACGTCGAAACCACCACCGATAACTCCTCCTAGTTTCTTTGGTAAAGTTTTTTCTACTTCTTCATCACTCATTTCAGGATTTACTATTTTTAAGTTTTCTCTGATTTTATCTTTAACACTATCAAAACCTTTTAATAAGGTAGCATGTAATCTTTTGAATAGTTCTTTTTCTTTATCTTCCTCTTTAATATCTACACGATTAACTTCTGCTGTAATCGCTTCAAAAATTCCATCACCATAAAGCTCTTTACTAATACGCTCTTCAATATTATAAGGAAGTGGGTCGCCATACCAATCAGAAGCTCTTGTAAATACTAAGTCAGTAACTGTTTCTACACTCTTATCGATACGAGGAGAAAATGGGATACCGCCCGTTTCAATGATAACTTCTATTTCTTCTACCATATCAAGAATTTTATTAGGATTATCAATAACAATTAAATTCCTTGTTTCTTCATCTAAGAAAGAGAAGTCATTAAGCATTTCATCAGTAGTTCGAAAATGATTAGATGGTATTTCTTTAATACTACTCTTTGCTAACGGATGACGTCCGCCACCAGGTACTTTTTGATTTACAATTATCTCACGATAAATTTTGTCTTCCCTTGTTAAATGATGAACATCACCAGTAGCAACAATTAGTTTACCAGCTTCAATAGTAGTTCTAATAATTTTCTCAATATGAGCATTTAATTCTACTTCATTACCAAAGTCACTTGTATCGATTAAGTGATGATAACATTCTGGCGGTTGAACTTCTACATAATCATAAAATCTTATGACATTAGATAATTCTTCCTCACCCTTACTCTTTGCTTGACGAAAAACTTCTGATTCATAACAACCACTACCAATTAATAAATCTTCTCGGTACTGTTCCACAATACTTCTTGGTATTCTTGGAGTCTTGTATAAATAAGTTGTATTAGCATAAGAAATTATCTTAAATAGATTTTTAAGTCCTTTTTTAGTAAGGGTTAAAATATTGATATGATTTAAAGTACCATACTTATACATTTCACTTTCATCAACCATAGTAGCCATTTGTTGCATAGTTTCAATATTACGATTATTTAATTTTTCAAGCATTTTATAGAAGACAAGAGCAGTTCCTTCTGCATCATAGTCACCTCTATGGTGAGCATTTTCATCCCAAGGAACATTATATCTTTTAACTAAAGCAGACAAACTATGTCTTGCATAATTATTATCAAGTGTACGTGATAGTTCCAAAGTATCAATCACTGGGTTTTTAAATTCACCTAAATTATACTTTTCATAAGCCATTTCTAGGAAAGAAACATCAAACTTAGCATTGTGAGCGACCATTGGTAAGTCACCAAACCAGTTAATAAAGTCTTTAACTGCTTCTTCTTCACTTCTTTTACCTTCAAGCATCATATCAGTAATATTAGTAACATCTACTATTTTTTGAGGAAGTGGACGACCAGGGTTAATCAACTCATCATACTTTTCTAAGATAACTCCATCTTTCATCTTAACAGCACCAATTTCAATGATAGAGTCTGCGCCACCAGCATTAAAACCAGTCGTTTCAAAGTCGAAGACTACATAAGTATCATCTAGTAAAACATCATTATTCGGACGAACAACAATATCAACTTTATCATCAACCATTACTAATTCTGTTCCATAAATTGCTTTAAATTTTTCATTTTCTTCTTTGCCTTTATTATAGTCCCTTACAAAGTTATAAACATGAGGGAAAGCTTGCGCTCCATTATGATCAGTTATAGCAATACCTTTATGTCCCCATTTAATGGCTTGTTTAACAAGAGCGATTTCATCTACTACTCCATCCATCTGACTCATCTTAGTATGAGCATGTAATTCTACTCTTTTACGTTCACTTAAATCTTGAATTTCTTCTTTATGTTTAGTAACTGGCATTATATCTCTAGCATTTAATACCAACTCTTTAGCAAAGGAATCTTCTTTGACATAACCTGATATTAACAAGTCCCTACCAACTTTTAACTCTTTACAAAGTCTTTCATATTCTTCCTGTTCATTACAGAATACTTTACAAAGAATACTATCTGTATTATCAGTTATTTTTAAAGTAATAATTCTAAATTCACTTTTACTCGATTCAAAATAATCAACCCCAAAGATATTACCTTCTACTATAACGTTATTATCTTCACCTTGAATCATACTAATCTTAATAGGCATTTGTTTAATATCAAGTCCTAAGATACAACCTTCATCTCTTTTTTTACTTCTTCGAGGACGAGGCCCTGGTGTAAAGTTTTTAAATTCTTTCTTCTCTTCCTTTACTTCTTCGACCTTTATTGGTTCTACTTTTATCTTTGCTAATTCTTCTTCTATTTCTTCTTTGATTGATTCATTTTCACGTACTACTATGTCAATATCTTTAGAATAACCTAGTCTTTTATAATATGATGTGATAATGTCTTTGATTTTGTTAAGTCTTCGCTCTTCAATTGTATTACTAGCTACTAAAAGTAAGTTATCATCTTCTAATATTAAGTTAGATAAATACGGTTCTAAAATACTTAATTCATTTTTTTCTTTAGCTAATTCTAATATGGTTTTATAATAAGAAAGTAAAATATTATTATCTATAGAAGTTATGTCATAATAGATATTAGCTTGACCTAATTTATCTTTATTTTCTTCTAATTCTTTATAAGCTTCTACATCTAATAATGTTTCATTATTTAGATAGATATCCCACTCTCCACTTTTTTCTTCTACTACTACTTTTTCAAGTTTTAAAGAGTCAAAAAAAGAAGAATTAGTATAATCAATCCCCATTTTATCTAATAAAATACTAACTTCTTTTTGCATACCTTACCCTCCGCTTAAATAATTTCTAGTTCTTCTATTTGCAAAATATATTTCTGATTTTCTATACAAAAAGAGATAAATTCTTTTAAATCGCTAGCAGCAAGACTTCTTGTAAAGGTATAGTTATCAACATCAAAGATGATATTGTCTCTTGCCATATAATTAATCATTTCATCTTTATTACTGCCAAGATACATTAGAAAATATGGATATATTTGTTTTTTCAAGAACTTTAAGGAGTTGTCTCCTTTTAAATAATAACTTTTCCCTTTTATTCTAGTTGCTAATTCATTATCAATAGCAAGTTCTACTACGCCATCAACTATTTCTTGATAATCTGTTTCATAATCTTTTAATTCTTTTCTTAAAGCATGACTTATTATAGAGATAATTGCTAATTCTCCATCATTTTGGTCATTCATCATTCCCCAGGAGATGGTATTTACTTTTCTACTTTTTACGGTTTTCATCTCAACGGCATTAAATCTTGGATTAATTACTAAGACGTGATACATTTTTATATCAAAACGAATGATATCTTTAAAATAAGTGTTTATAGTTTTCTTCATTTCGTCATAGTAATGCATCAAGAAAAGACGATATTCTTCTGTTTCTTTTCTTATTTTTTTATATACATCCGTCGCCTTTACCATATCAAAGATAGTATCATCATCAGGTATATAATTCTTAGGATCTTTCAAGATTTTAGCTTCTTCTTTATATAGTGCTTTATAAAGATGGCGATAGTTCTTCCAAAGCTTTTCTTTTAGTCTTTGAGTCTCATTAGAAATTGATGTTTGGAAAAGTAAATTCCAGATTAAAAGATAATCATTTAAATCAAAAGATAAATTCACTTTTTATCACCTCAATTTCCTTTATTCTTTAGCATTTATTACTGAAGAAATAGGAACAATATAATTTTTCTCATCTAAATGCATTAAAGTATCATAACAACATATTATACCACCAGTTCCAATTTCTTTTGTTGTTTTTTCTAAACATTTGAAATTTTTTATCATTGCTAGAGTTGGTGATGCTGTCTTTTTAATTTCAAATGGATATAATTTGTTATTTTTATAGATAATAAGGTCTATTTCATTTTTTTCTTTATCACGATAATATGATAAATTTGGTCTTATTCCGCGTGAGTTGTATGATTTTACTATTTCACTTATTACATAAGTTTCTAAATAATGTCCAGCATTAGAACTAAGTTGTAATTCTTTAGCACTCTCCCAACCTGCTAAATAAGAAGCTAACCCTGTATCCATAAAGATTATTTTTGGAACATGAGTTATTCTTTTTAACTCTGATGACATATAAGGTTCTAGTAAATAAACTAGACCAGACGAAGTAAGTATTGATACCCAAGATTTAGCTGTCGGTACAGAAATACCAGCATCATTAGCAAGGGCTGTATAGTTTAATTGTTCTCCAGTTCTTGATGCTATACTTACTATAAACTTTTTGAATGCATCAACATTACCAACTTCTGTTAATTCTCTAACGTCTCTTGATATATAAGTATCAATATAACCTTGAAAATAAATTTCTCGACTGATTTTCTCATTTTTATATAACTCCGGCATTCCACCTTTATAAATTATTTCAAATAAAGAATTAATATCAATCTTATCAGCTTTGACTAAATTAGTAGGATTAAATAACAATTTATTTGTATTTCTAACTATTTCAGAATACGTAAAACTATTAAGGTTGACAATTCCTACTCTACCTGCTAAAGATTCCGAAACGTTCTTCATTAAGTGAAATTGTTGTGAACCAGTCAACCAGTACATTCCATTTTTATCACTTTTATCAACATTTATTTTTATATAGGAAAATAAATTAGGAGCATACTGAGCTTCATCTATAAGAAGAGGAGCTGGATGTTCTTCTAAAAACAATTTTGGATCATTTATCGCCTGTTCTCTTAATACTTTATCATCAAGTGTCACATATTCCATTGAACTAGGTTTAACGCTAAGTAGTAAAGTTGTTTTACCAACTTGACGTGGTCCTGTTATTAGTAAAACTTTAAATGTATCGTTGATATTTTCGATTGTAGTTAATGCTTCTCTTTCATACATAGTATCACCTGTTTCTATGGATAGTTTACTATTTGATTTTAAATTAGTCAAGGGTATCATTTTAAATTAGTCGGAATTATTGTTTTAAATTAGTCGTTAAAAATTGGTAACAACATAATAAACAGCAAAACCTACTGCTACTATTAAGATAAGTGATAAAATAACTCGAAGAATAGTCATAATAACGGGTTCTTTAGTTACTTCTTCATCATCAAAAAAGTCATTATTACTCAAATCCATTGATTTTGTATAAAATGATTCATCTATTTCATCTTTTAATGGTTTTACTATTTCTTTAGTAGTTTCTGTTTCTTCTTTAATCGGTTCTACAACATCATCTAAATTACTAGTAGCCATTAAGTCACTAAGTAAACTAGTTTCTTTTTCTTTATCTAACTCTTCTCTTATTTCTTTAGAAGTAATTGTATTAATTAATTCTTCTAATTCTTCCTCATTTTCGATTGGTTTATGTCTTAATTCTTGTTCTTTAATAAACTTTTGTAAAGCTTCTTCACTACTTTCTAAGATATTATATTTCTCATTCTTTAGTTTTCTCTTCTTTTCAAGTTCATCTTTTTCTCTTGTTTCTCTAGCTTCTCTTAAAGTAGCTTTTAAGTCATAATTACTTCTAACATCTTTATATAAGTAGTTAAAATCATCCAATTCTTTACGTTCTTTTCGCTCTTCTACTAAATCATAGTCTTTTAAATAACGATAACCTTCTCTTTTATCTTTATTTTCTCTTATTGATGATAATGGTATTGCTTCTATTTTAGAAACATCAGTAAAATTCGTATATGTTTCAATTCCTCCTAGGTCATCATATAAGTTTTCATTTCTTTTAGTTCTACTCATCTTTTGTTCTTCATTATCATATCTACTTACTCTACTTGCCACTAGTCATCACCTACTCTTATCTAAATTAATAATATCACATCTAATAGATTTTGGAAAGGGTATGAATTTTTCATATATTCTATCAATTTTTATTGACACTTATTATATCTGATTGATATATTTATTTTAAGAAAAAAAAGGGGGAAAATTATGAAATTGGCAAAAAAAGTTTATTTTACTATTAAATATCTATTTATAGTTACTATAATAATCAACATATTTATGTTTAATAGCGATGTATATGCACTCACTTCAACTAATCAAGTAAATTTAGCAGACATAGTTAATGATAATTCATTTGAATATTACAAAACTGTAGATACTATACTTATAACGCAAAAAGATGTTAAATACTTGGATGAAGTTGACTTTTCTAGATTTGAAAATTTAACAAACATTATAGTTAAAGACTGTTATAAGCTAGATGGTAGTAAAATTATTCCTAATAAAAAGGTCAATTTATCTATCAATAATAGTGTTCTGGATTTAAGTAAATTTGACATATCTAAATTTGAGAATATTTACACCTCAATAGTGTATAATACTAGTAAAAAAACAATTTCTGATGATAATCTTAAGGCCGGTATAGTAAATTCCGAATATAATATTGATAAAAAATACGATGCAAAGCTCAATAAAATTGCTGAAAAAATATATCTAAAATCAAAAAACAAAGCAGATATTATAAAAAATGTTACATTATACGTTGTAAACAATCTTGAGTATGATTATGACGATACGTACGTATCTCTTTCAATGGCAGAGTCAATTTTGAAATATAAGATGGGAGTTTGTGCACATTATGCCTATTTAGAAAGTCAACTTTTAAATAAGCTTGGTATCTTTTCTCTTGATATCAGTGGTTATACTGATTTAAACGATAGGTCTAACAGTACACATGCATGGGTTATAGTATATATCAATAATAAATGGTATGGTATTGATCCAACTTGGATAGATGAACCTAAAAAAATTTTTAAAAATATTTCAAAAAACAATTTGTATTATATGATAGATTTATCAAAAAAAAATAATACTTTTAGTATCGAACATTATCCAAACTTAACATTATATAATAAGATTCCAAAAAATAATAGAGTTTCTAAAATGTCTATTATAAATAAGAAGTTGATAAATAAAAAAGCATTAAAAAAATAAAAACCATTAAAATTTGATAGAAATATTTTTTTCTATGATAAGAGAAATTCTTTGCTATTTATTTGTAAATACTATATAATTTAGTGAGGGAGGGATAATATGGAAGTTAAAGTTAATCGTGATGCTTGTATCGGCTGTGGTGCTTGTGCTGCTATCTGTCCAGATGTTTTCGAAATAGATGATGAAGGACTTAGTAAAGTAGTTTGTCCTAAAGTTAAAACTGAAAACGTTGATGACGTTAAAGATGCTATTGATTCTTGTCCAACTGGTGCTATTGAAAGTGTTGATACTGAAGATAATGCTAATAAGGATGAAAAGAAAAACGATACTGAAGATAAATAAGACTCATAAAGACAAATTTGAGTCTTATTTTTTATACAATTTCGGAATGCCACTCCAAAATTGTATAAAAATCAAAAAAAATCACCTAAATAAACTATGTTATTTCAAGTAATTTCTCTTTTAAAGATTATATACTATTACTCATTATCTTCTAAAAAGTAAGAAGTCATTTTTTAATAATTATCTTGACTATTTAAACAAGTATCAATTAAATAACCACTTTCATCATTTGTTTGATATTCTTTAATACCTCTTATATAAAAATCTTTATCTCTATCTTCAATAAAGAAAGGCATTATGTCATTATATAAACACTCTCTAAATATTATTATTCTTCCAACACGACCATTTCCATCTTGAAAGAGATGAATCTTTTCAAATTTAACATGAAATTCAATAATATCTTCAATTTTCTTTTTATCTATTTTATCGTACCACTTAATAATGCTTTCATATCATCTGCTACATTACTTGGCAAAGATGTTGTAATATTTCCAACATAGTTTTTTTCTTTTTATATTCACCAACATTAAACCATTTTCTTTCATCGTCAGTTAAAGTACCATCTTTTAAAATAAAGTGAAATTTTTTTATCATATCTTCTGTTAACTTATCATCAATGGTATCTAACATATACTTATATTAAGTAATTAATTTCATCTATATATTAGCACAGAATTATGTCCAAATCAAATAATGAAACACATAAAAGCGACTATAATTACTTAGTCGCTTTTTTTTGAAGGGCAAAAACTTTTGCTACTTCTTTTTTAGTTAAAGGACGATACTCACCACTCTTTAAACCATCTAAATTAAAGAAATAAACTTGTTCTCTAGTAAGTTTGATAACATCAAATCCAACTTCATTTAACATTCTTTTAACTTGGTGATTAATGCCCTCATGAATTGTTAATTCAACAAAAGAAGTATTATTCTTATAATCAACTTTTTTTACTTTTGCTCTTGTACATTTAACTTTCTTACCATCTAGTAAAATTCCACTCTTAAGCTTAGCAATGGCATCTCCTCTTACTATTCCCTTTACTTTGGCAAGATATACTTTTTCAACTTCCTTATTAGGATGCATTAAAAGATTAGCAAAATCACCATCATTAGTTAATAGTAGTAATCCGGTAGTATCATAGTCAAGGCGACCAACAGGATAAATTCTTTTATTAGTAGGAATTAAATCTGTAACAGTTTTTCTATTCTTATCATCACTAACACTAGTTATTACCCCTCTTGGTTTATTAAGTAAGAAGTAAACTTTTTCTTCTTTGGTTAAAATTTCTCCATCTACTTCTATTCGTTCTTTACCAGTAACTTTATATCCTAATTCTCTAATAACTTTTCCATCAACACTAACTCTTCCTGCTAGCATTAATTCTTCTGCTTTCCTTCTTGAAGTGATACCACCTGCTGCTATAACTTTTTGCAATCTTTCCATAAAGCTCAACTCCTTAGCTCACTTATTATAACATAATAAACTTTTTTATTAAACAAGAAATTAACTATCTAACTAATAAATAACCAACATAAGCAAAGTAGAAAACTAGTAAGACTATTCCTCTTTGTTTTGTAACCTTTTGGTCTTTTAAAGTAAAGCCATATACTAGTAAACCAGCTGCAAACATAACAAGCATATCAATTAAAGAAGTAAAGCTAATTGTTAAACTATTAACAGTAGCAGATAAACCTAGTATTAAGAAAATATTAAAGATATTTGATCCAATAACATTTCCAATAGCAAGGTCACTCTCACCTTTTTTAACAGCTACAACACTAGTTACTAATTCAGGAAGTGAGGTACCAACTGCTACAATAGTAAGAGCGATAACACTATCACTTAAACCAATTATCTTAGCAATAGCAGTGGCACTATTTACAACTAGTTCACCACCACCAATAATAGCGATTAATCCAATAATAATAAATAATATCTTTTTAAAAGTTACTTTTTCTTTTGTTTTTTCCTGCTTCTTAATTTCTTTCTTAGTATCCATTATTAATGAATAAACATAAACGCCTAAAAAGCAAAGTAATAAAAGGCCATCTACTCTATTAATAATACCAGAAGCTGCCTTTAGATTAAAAGTACCAAAACTAATGATTAGCAGAGTAAAGTAAGAAATGAGTAGATAAAAATAATCTCTTTCTACTACCTTTTTTTTGCAGTGAAGCGTTCCAAATAAACTAGCTCCTCCTAAAACAAGTAACATATTACAGATATTAGAACCAACAACATTTCCTACTGAAATAGCAATATTTCCTTTAAAAGCAGCTACTAAACTAACAGCAAGTTCTGGAGCACTAGTACCAAATGCAACAATAGTAAGACCAATAATTAGACTTGGTATTCCAAAAGCTTTAGCTAAACTACTACAGCCATCAACAAAAGCATCTGCTCCTTTTACTAAAAGTGTAAAACCAATTATTAACAAAATTATTTGTAAAAAAATCATATTAAATCCCTTTCTATCCAAAAAGACTTGCTATTAACAAGTCTTTATTAACTTTGACTTACTTCTATTCTTAACTTAGCTTTAAATACTTTTCCACCGACATCACCATTAACACTCGGATTAAGCCAAGCTCTTAAAATAAAGTTAGCACTCTCTCCTCGTTTTAAGCTACCATCATAAATCTTTCTACTAGTTAAGTTAGTAGCAGCACCTTTAGCACCGTTAGTTTCTAAGCTATATCTAACAAAGTTATCACTAAGTCTAGACTGTCCAGATGATAATGTATCATCATCTAAGTAAATACTATAACTTCCAGTAAATTGTCCGGTATTTGAAACCGTAAACTTTAAACCTTCTTGACTAAGTCCAGTAGTATCACTCATGAACTCTGCACTACTAACAGAAAGTGAATTATTTTCTGCTAAAGTAAATTTAAAAGTACCAACACGCATAGTTTGAACTTTAGAACCGTTAACTGTTTGCGTAAGCCAAGCATAAGTTATACCTAGTCCTAAAGCAATTACTGCCATTATGATAACCGCTATTAATAATTTATTTCTTTTATTAGTTAACTCTTCCATTTAGACACACCCTCTATCTAGTATCAGTATAACAACTTATTGTTATCAAAATTAATAATATGCTATATAAGCATATTATTTCATTTCAACTAATGACAACTTTTCACCTTCGTGTGCAAAGGTTAAAGATGCCTTATTTTGATAATCATTTTCTTTAGTATAAGTCCAAGATACTGTCACTTGATAAGCATTGGTATCTGTCTCTTGATTAAGAGTAAAACTTACATTTTGAATATCCTCAATAGTAACATCTTGAACAGTAGGAAGATCTTGACGTCTTCCTCCGTACATATTATTTTCAACGTATTTATAGATAGTGTCTTCTGCTTTTTCTAAGAAATTAGTTTTAGCATCAGTATGAATAAAATCAACTCCACCAACATCAGTATTAGCAACCTTATCACTTAAAGTATAAAAGTCTAGTATGAATAATTTAGTAATTGATTTAAGATAAGCTTCTTCATCTACAGTATCACTATTTAAAATAGTCGTAAGATTAGCAAATTCTTTCTTATAAGCTTTACTTTTATTTGATTTTAAAGTATAACCATATTCTTTTATTTCATTCAAAACAGTTGCTTTCTTAATTGTAACTTTAGAAGTATTAGTCATTTCGTAAAATACAAAACCTCCAACAGCTGCTACTATAATGATAAGGAAAATGATTAAAAATCTTTTAACTTTCTTCTTTAGTTTCATTTGCTAACCTCCTTACTTACTGCACTTTCGTTTTTATTAGGATTTAGTAAATCAAAGACGATTATATTATTAGAAACATCTAGAAGTTTTTCAGCATAATCAGAATTTTCTTTAATATAGTTTTCACCAATTACTTCATCTTTTAAAGACATATATTCACCTTTCTGGCTATTGTAATATACTTTATTAGTTAACCAGTTACCGTTAGGGAATACTACTATATTATTATCTTTAATTTCAAAAATATCATGTCCTAGAGAATATTTATTATAGAAACCTAACATATTACTAATAGTTGGTTGTACATCATACATTCCCATAATATCATCTACTTGTTTAGCTTTGATTGTATCATCTTTAGTCCAAATAAGTAATGGAACTTTTCTATTTAATTCATAATGATAACTATTAAATTCTTGGTAAGTTGGATCATCTTTTGATTTAACACTATCAGTTGTCATATCATAGTTTAGCATTTTAACATAATCAGCTTTTGGAAGTCTTGCATCGTGATCACCATAAAGCATCACAACTGTATTTTCAAGTAAACCAGCTTCATCTAATTCTGTAAAGAATTCCCCTAAAGCTGCATCTGCATAATGAACTGATTTAAAGTAATTACCTAATTTAGTACCTTCTAGATATGGATGTTCTACTGTTGTTGTAGTACCATCTTCATTAGTAACTTCCTCATTCATTGTAACTTTAAATTCACCATATTTAGTAACATCAGAAAACGGTGTATGATTTGATAAAGAAATAACTATTCCATAAAACTTATCATGTTCTTCATTAATCTTTTTTAATTTTTCAACAGACTGTTTGAAGAATGACTTATCAGATAGACCTAATCCAATCATTTCTTCTCCTTCTGTTTTATAAGTTTCTTTACTATAGAACTTCTCATAACCTAATGATTCATGCATAGCACGTCTATTCCAGAAATCAGCATTATTAGCATGCATACTGAAAGTATAATAACCTTTTTCTTTCATAAATTTTGGAGTACCATTATAGGTTCTATCAAAGTAACTTACGAAAGCAGTACCATTTTGAGTCGGCATTAAACTAGTATTGAAAGTTAATTCCGTATCAGAACTAGTACCCACACTTACTTGAGAATAAAAGTTAGAGAAGAATAAACCTTCTTTTATCAATTTATTCATATTAGGAGTTACTTCTTCTCCATTAAAAGTTTTATTAAGCGCTACATCTTGGAAACTTTCAGCATGAATAACGATAACATTCTTTCCTTCTAATATTCCTGTATATTCATTTTTATAATCTCTAGTATCACTTTTATCTTTAAAGTATTCATCAAAACTTTTCTTTGCATTGTCATAACCAAACATCGCACTTATCTTTGGTTGTAAGCTTTTAACAACGTCATTTCCTTGATATAAATAGATACCAAAACGCATAACAATATATTCTCTATTCCATTGTTTAACAAATCTTCCAATTTCAAGGCCTGATAAAGTAACAGTAAACACTACCATAGTAGCAGCACCAACTATTAAAGTATGAAGCCATTTAGTCTTTCTTTCTTCTTTACTATAGCGATTAAACCTACCTTGTTTAAGTAGCCGATGATAAGTAAAGACAAAGTATAGAAATGGTATTAAGTAAAGTAAATCTTTAAGTTGTAAGACATTTTCTACAACAGCATCTGATACAGGGGCTATAAACTGGGTAAGTGATAACATTGAAGCACTAGCAAAAGATGTATAGAACGTATAATATATTGAGTTAATCATACAAATAGAGGTAAAGAAAATACTAGCTATTAACAAATAGGTATATCTTTTCTTTCCTTTAAACAAATAAGAAAAAGAACCTACAATAGTAACAATACCAATATCAGCTAGTATTGGTTTGATAGCTAAATAGTTTTCCATTGTATGCATCGTAAAGAAACGAAGCATTGTGGAGTTAATTACACAAATAATAATAAATGTTAAGAAAAGCGTATTTTCTTTGAAGTATTTTTTAATAAGCTTTTCATCTTTTACTCTTTTTAAGTATTTCTTTCCCCGTTTTAGTTGTTTATTAAGTTTTTCCTTCATAAAATAAACCTCACTTCTCATACATTATAGCACTAGCGTCTTGTTTTTTCAATTTTCTTACGGCTAGCTTTACACTTTGATAGATTATATTTAGATAAAATACTACTTGACTTACTGCTACTAAAACGTATAATTCATCATGTTTATAGATTTTTGCAGGAGAAATTAATGATACTTTTAGATTAAGACAGTTAGTTGTAAAGAGTACAAATAAATATAAGTGAAAACCACATATAAGATAGTTAACTATCTTTTCTTTATTAGTTAATTTTTTAGAAATAATGGTATATATAAAAAAGAGAAAACTTATTAGAACAGTAATTATATAAAAGATTATATTAGGAAAATAAAATGAATAAATTATTCCTTTCATAATTGTTTCTAAAACATAAGTTATATCACTTCCAAAAAGGAAAAGACTGAAACTTGTAATGAATAAAAGAAGGAATGGTATAAAGATAGAAACTATTTTGTTTTTATATTTTAAATTAAATAGTAAAAAAAGAAATATTATTATAAAGATTAAAGCTTCTTCAATTGTTAAAAAGGAAGAAAAGTTTATTTTTGTAAATAAACTAACTTTATCCATAAAATTCAAATCCATATTATTCCCTCCTTATTCATTAGTTTGTTCAAAGATATATACACTTTGTTTTGTTAAATCATCATGTGTACAAGTTATTAGTGTTAATGTTTTTTTATTATAATTTCTATAAATAGCAATCTTTCCTGTCTTTTCTACTTGATAAGTTTTAACTAAAGTATAATAATAAGCTTTTGCTTGATAACTAACTGTTGCTTGATCTCCTAGTTCTAGTTTATAAAGTGGTTCAAAAAAAGAAATAGGAGCATCACCTGAGTGAGCCATTAAGATGAAATTACCATTCTTAACATCTGGATAATCGGCTTCTTCTGCAATAGCAATATTATATTCAATATTATTATATCTTGATTCTTTTTTAACAAATCCGCGTTTAAATCTTATCTTGGGAATTGATAATTGTCCAACATAGGTATAAGAGACTGGTTTTGACGTTTGGGTATTACTTGGTGTTGATGAAGTATTATTCTGTTGATTATCTTTTTGTTCAATATCTTTTGTTTCTACATTTTGAATAGTGTCATTATCTTCATTGATATCATCTTGATATATAGCTAATTTCATTTCATCAAATACTTTATTTTTTAAAGTCTTAAAAGGAACAGAAACAACTACTCCTATTCCTATTAAAAGGAAGAAAAGACCAACTAGAAGAAGTTGGCCTTTTTTATTAATTTTTCTTCTTTTTTTCATTAGAAGTTTTATTAGCTACTACAATGAAGACAATACCAACAATAATTACGGTTGCTCCAATTCCATAAATATAGTTTATACTAGCTTTAGTATTTGGAACATCAATTTCTTTAGTGTTTTCTAAAACTATTTCTGTTGTTTCATCTTTCTTGATTTCGAATTCATAAGTTGTCTTTTCAGCACTATAACCGTCTGGAATTGTTGTTTCTGTTACAGTATATTTTCCTACTGGTAAGATTAATGTTTTAGCTTCATCAGTAGTTGTAATAGTATCAACCGTATTTCCTTCACTATCTACAACAGTTAAGACTGCGCCACTAATTTGTTTACCAGTTCCAGCTTCTACTTTCTTGAATATTCCTTCACCTAAATCAATTTCATATTTTAAATCTAGTTTAACGCTTTGTTTTTCGTTATTGATAACACCTAATACTGTCTTTTGAACATTAGAATCATCTGGTTTATAGAAGAAAGCATCTTTTTTACTGAATGTACCTTCTACATTAACATTAACTGTTACTTCACCTTTAGCTGGAATAGCTGATTTTGGAATAAAGATTTTGAATGATTCTCCTTTTCCAAATGTTGTTTGTTCAACTCCAGTAGTATTTACTACTTTTACATTAGAATCAGTAACTGATACATTATAACTTGAAAAGCTACTTGCTGTACTTGTTGGTGTAATTTCGTTAGTCATTAAACCATCACTTCTTAAAGTATAAGTTATTTTATCAGTAGTTGGTAACGAAATATTAGCATTAGTTGTTTCTCCTTTATAAGCAACAGCGCCATCAACTAACTTTTTAATTTCTGATGCATATTTACTAGCACTGATATCTTTTTTATCTTGTGCTGTTAAGTTATTATAGAATTTATAATCACCATTATCATCATATTTATACTCGCCATCTTCATCTACAGTAACACCACTAGCTACTGTTCCTTTAGCTGTATAATCTTTATCATCATCACAACCATTTACTTTATCGATATACCACCAAATAGCAATTTGGGTTAAGTATTCGTGTAATTGTGAAGAAGTACAACTTCCACTACTTATACAAGCTGCTCCTGTTGTTGTAAATTTATCGTTATCTAAGATGTAAACAATTCCAGGATATGTAGATAATACTGATGCATCTTTTGTATAGTTAACACTTGATTTCATTTCTTTATTATGTTCTATACAATATAAATCAGCAAGTGTACCATTATAACTAGCTTGGAAGCCATGAATAATATCAATTGTTCCTATCTCACGTAACACTTTACAAGCAGGAGATGAACTATTATCTTTACAAGCGGAACTTGGACTTGTACCGGTTCTACTTGTGAAAGTATTTGGAAGTGATTGTAATAATGCCGCATAAGAGCTTTTTCCATAAACAACAAAACCTATTACTGTAATTATTAGTAATGCTATTATTGAAACAATTCCAATTGTCTTAACATTTTTCTTAGCTTTTTCAAACTCGATATCAGACTTTGACTGTTTTATTACTTTCTTTCGCGTACCTTTAGTACCCATATGTCTCACCTTACCTTTATAGATAAAGTATAGCAAAGAAAAATATCTTTTTCAAGATATTTCAAAAATTAGGTCTAGATTGATATTGTCAATTTTTTTAATAGTGTAAAGCTTCATAAGAACAGCACCTGGTGCTATTTTATCCCCTATTTTTCTTTCAATATAGACACCTGCATTATAATCAATTTTTTCATCTTTAGTAGTTCGTAATGCTCCTAGTTGATAGGACAATTTTGCGACTTCTAAAGCATGTATTTTTTTAATAGTACCAGGTTTGTTTGCTCTTATTATTATTGGTTTTTCTGCTTCTTTTAGATTTTGTAAATCACCATGTTGATAAGCTACAAATTCTTCAAATTTTTTATAAGCTTTACCACTTTCGATAGAGTTAATTGCTTCATCACTTGCTTTTTCTAAAGAAATATTCTTAGCAAGAGAGATTAATTTAGCAGCTATTAGAATACATTCATCATATAAAGCTTCTTTCTCTAAACCTTTTAAGACTTTAATTGCTTCAATGACTTCTAATTTATTTCCAACAGCTTTTCCTAACGGCATAGACATATCAGAATAGATGAGACTTACTTCTCTTTTATAGTGATTACCTATTTTAACTAGTAACTCACCAAGCTTTTCAGCTTCTTCTTTCGTTTTTAGTAAAGCCCCTTCACCAACTTTGATATCTATGACGATTTTTTCAGCTCCTCCTGCTATTTTCTTACTCATAATACTACTAGCAATTAAAGGAATACTCTCAGTCGTAGAAGTTGCATCTCTTAAAGCATAAACTTTTTTATCAAGTGGAGTTAAATTTTTAGTCTGTGAGGTTATAACAAGACCAATTTCTTTGGCTTGTTTTTCAATTTCTTCTGTTGTTAAAGATACTTTTAAATTAGGTATACTTTCTAATTTATCAATAGTACCTCCTGTAAAACCTAAACCTCTACCACTCATCTTTATAAAAGGAACACCACAACTAGCAACAATTGGACCAACTACTAAGGTAGTTTTATCACCTACACCACCAGTTGAATGTTTATCAACTTTGACTCCCTCGATAAAAGATAAATCTAACATATCACCACTATGTAAGAATAAATCGGTTACAATAAATGTTTCTTTATCAGTCATTCCATTAAGACAAATAGCCATTAAAAAGGCACTCATCTGATAATCTTCTACTGTTCCATTTAAATAACCAAGAAATATTTCTTCCAGTTCCTCTTTAGAGAGTTCTTCTTTATTTTTCTTCTTTTCAATAATTTCCTTTATCATTCTATCACCTATTATAATTATAGGTTTAGAAAAACTTTATCGTCAATTACTAACTTAGTTTTTTTTCAATTAAAGAAGCACATCTTTTCGGATTAGTGATTAAAAATTCATAAGTTTTTTTATTATTACGAATTTCTTTAATAAATTCTACTTCTTCTTTAGACATTTTAGTCT
This sequence comes from bacterium, assembly GCA_029007415.1. Taxonomy (GTDB): domain Bacteria; phylum Bacillota_I; class Bacilli_A; order RF39; family UBA660; genus Onthousia. Next base: position 9,329 of record JAQXHT010000075.1, on the reverse strand, counting down.
TTTCTTCTAAGACTTCTACAGTTTCTTCTCTTCCTAATAGATAATCAAGTCCAACATTAAAAACATCAGCAAGAGCTAGTAAAGTCTCAAGAGTAGGAACTCGAGCTGCATTTTCATAACAACAAATGCTAACTTTAGTAACGTTTATTAATTTTCCTAATTCTTCTTGCGTTAGATTCTTTTCTAGTCTTAATTCTTTAATTCTTTTTGCCAATAGCATTCTTACCACCTCAAGTATTTATTATATACTAGTTAAAAAGTATTTTTCTGTTAAGTTTACAAATAATTAACTCTTCTTCAATTACAATATCTGGAAATCATCAATTATCAAATATCAGTATTTTTGACATCTTCTATTTTTTTACTAGATAGAAATGTTAATCTTTCTGCTACTACTTCTAAATGACTTCTTCTTCCAGCTTCTGTTTCAATCACTCTTGATTGCAAGCGACCTTTAATACCGACGATATCGCCAGTATGGCAATACTCTTTAGCAATGGCTGCTTTTTCATCCCATAAAATACAAGGAACAAAATCAGTTTCATACAAACCGTCCATATTCTTAAAACTTCTTGGAACAGCTAGAGTTAAATTACCAATCTTTTTGCCAGTTTCGGTCTTGTTAATTCTAATTTCATTAGCAAGTCTACCGACTAAAACTAGTTCATTAAGCATATGACTCCTCCTTTCTTGACTGGTACTCTAACATAAGTCAAAAGTAAAAAGCAAACAGGGAATTTTGCAAATTCAGCCCTATTTTTGGCCGAATTTAGCGTTTTCAGTAGCTGAATTTGCAAAATTCAGGAAAATTTATGCCTGAAAATGCAAAAAAGGGAAATCTTAAAAAAATTTAAAGATTTCTCTTAATTAACTGATTTAGTTCTACAGCATACTCCATTGGTAGTTCTTCTCTAAACTCTTCTAAGAAGCCTAAGACTATTAATTCTTCACATTTTTCCTTTGGAATACCCTTACTCATTAGATAAAATAAGTTATCATCACTTATCTTGGAAACAGTTGCTTCATGTTCTAACACTGATTCATTATTTTCTAAAACATTAGTAGGAATTGTGTCACTCTTACTCAATTCATCGAGTATTAAAGTATCACATTTAATCATAGCATCAGAGTTAAGAGCATCGCTTCCTATTCTAACTTTACCACGATAAGTAGCATTTCCACCATTTCTAGCAATACTCTTAGAAATGATATTACTCTTAGTATTTTTTCCTAGATGAATCATTCTTGCTCCCGTATCTTGGTCCTGATTAGAACTAGCTAATGAAATAGTAACACATGTTCCTTTACTATTATCTCCTTTTAAAACACAACAAGGATATTTCATTGTAAGTTTACTGCCAATATTACCATCAATCCATTCCATTGTTCCATTGGTATCAACTAAAGCTCTTTTAGTAACTAAGTTATAAACATTAGGAGCCCAGTTTTGAATGGTTGTATATCGACACTTACTATTTTTTCCAACGTAAATCTCTACTACTGCAGCATGAAGTGAATCTTCACTATAAGTAGGAGCGGTACAACCTTCAATATAATGTAAATCACTATCATCATCAACGATGATTAAAGTTCGCTCAAACTGTCCCATATTCTTACTATTGATACGAAAATAACTTTGAAGAGGTCTATCTAGTTTAGTATGTGGAGGAATATAGATGAAACTTCCGCCAGAAAATACACTACTATTTAAAGCAGCATATTTATTTTCTTTATAAGAAACAATCTTACCAAAATACTTCTCAGCGATATCTTTATGATTTTTTAGAGCATCTTCAATAGAAGTAAAGATAATATTTTTAGCTTCTAACTCATCTAGCATTTTGTGATAAATAACTTCACTTTCATATTGAACACCCATACCACCCATATGTTGTTCACTCTCAAGAACTCCTAAGTTTTCAAGTTCTTCTTTGACTGGCTTTAACACTTGATTCCAATCATTTCTTAAAGTATCATCTTGTGATTTATAATAAGTTATTTTATCAAAATCAAGTTTAAATTCTGGTCCAAACGGAAGTTTATCACTCGTGTTTTCAAACTGTTCAAAAGCTTTTAAGCGATATTCTTTTACCCAGTCATCTTCTCCTTTATAATTAGAGATAGTGATAATATTATTTTTAGATAAACCTTTTACTTCCACTTTTTCACCTTCTGTCTATTTTTAGTACTATTTTTTAAATAAACATTTATTTCATCTTTTCTTGCTGTTTCTCTTTTAATTATACCAATCATCTTAAACGGTTGTTTTAAGTCTACTAATCGGTTAATAGCTATATCAACTCTATCTTTAAAAAAATAAGATGAATTCAAAATATAATCTTCAATATCTTTTAATTCTATGCTATCTTTAGCAAATAATTCTTTTCCTTTAGCACTAGTTAGTAAATAACAAGGTCCAGTTACATATATATTATTAAGTAACTTAACCTTAGTACCATAATCTTCTCCATTAGCAGTATCATTAGAATAAGGAACTCGTTTATAAGTAGGATACTCTTCTTTTGTTATTATATTATAGAAAGAATCATCTTGTTGATAGACAAAAACATAAGAAAGAGGATCCATTAGTTCTACTCCTCTATCTTTATCACATCTTTTCAATTCTGCTAAATATACATTTTTAGTATCAATTTTATCTTTCATTATAGTCTCTCCAATATTTTTTCGATAGTATCTTTTGGTAATAGTGCACATTTTTTTCTATTAGGTTGCATTGCAACAGAGTCATAGATAACTAATTCTTCTAATAGTTCTTTATCATATGCTTCTTCATTAATCATCTTTTGATAATTTTCTAATATTTTTCTTACTTCTTCCACACTTTTTCCTTCTATCTTTTGTAAGAATAAGGATGTTGCAGAAGTAGAAATTGCACAAGCTTCACCGTCAAAATTAGCTTCTTTTATTTTATCTTCTTCTATTTTTAGTTCGATATCAATATTATCAATACAACTTTCATTATTAGTGTTAGCTGCTAAATAACCAGCTGCTTTTTTAAGTCCTTTATGATAAGGATGTTCATAATTTTCTACAATCATTTCTCTTCTTAATTCTTGATCTATTTCCATTTTTTCACCTACAATACTATTTTATATAAGTCTTCACTATTTTTTAAGGCTTCAATTAGTTTATCAATTTCTTCTTTTGTATTATAAAAATATAAACTTACACGACAAGTGTTTTTAATGTTAATTTCTTCTTTTAATACTTTAGCACAGTGGTTACCTGCTCTTACACAGATGTTATAATGATCAAGATATAAAGCTGTATCTTGACTAAATATTCCTGATAAGTTGAAAGCAGTCATTCCACCTTTACTAGTTGTATTATAAAGAATAACTTTATCTATTTCTTGTAATCTTTTGATTAAATATTCTTTTAATTCTAGTTCATATTTTTCGATGTTTTCCATACCAATTGTTTCTAGATAATCAATCGCTGCTCCAAGACCAATTACTTCAGCGATTGGTGGGGTACCTGCTTCTAATCTTGTGGGAACACTTTTAAACTCCATATTGCCATCACTATCAAAAGATTGGTTCATGCCACCACCATATTCAATAGGTCGCATTGCTTCTAAATATTCTTTTTTAGCATATAAGACACCTACTCCGGTTGGTCCTAACATCTTATGCGCAGAAAAAGTTAGAAAATCAATGTTATCTTTTAAAACATCTGTCTTTTGATGAGGAACACTTTGAGCACCATCTACGACAAACAAAATATTTTTATCATGACATAGCTTACCTATTTTATTAATATCACGAACATCACCAATAACATTAGTAACGGCTGCTAGGGAGATAACTTTTGTCTTATTAGTTACATATTTTTCTAAAGTGTCATATTCTAATTCGTGAGTTTCTGATAAAGGAACAAAAACAACTTTTATATTTTTACGTCTTGCAAGAATTAACCAAGGAAGTACTGCCGAAGCATGCTCTGCTTTACTAATTATTACCTCATCGCCTGCTGATAAATAGTCTTCCATAAAACCAAAGACAACTTTATTTAAAGAATCTGTTGCTCCCATTGTAAAAACTATTTCATCTTCACTACTAGCACTTATAAAGTTTTTAACTTTAGTTCTAACCATTTCATATTCATCACTAGCTTTTAGACTTATCTTATAATCACCACGATGAATATTAGCAGGATAGTTATAGTAATAATCATTCATTTTTTCGATAACACTTTTAGGTTTTAAAGTAGTAGCACCATTATCAAAATAAACTATTCCTGTATTTAGAATAGGAAAGTCTTCTCTATTCATAAATAAAACACCTCCTAACTAATTATGTTTTTAATATCAGTATTTATTAATTCAATATAATCAGCACTTGTTGCATCATTTAATAAAAATGATTGTAATAGTAATCTATTACTTTCTTTAGTACCTATTCCTTTAGTATTTAAGTAAAAAAGTATATCGCTAGGAAAAGGTCCAATATAAGCAGAATGATTTGCTACTACATCAAATTCATCAATATAAAGATTGGGATTTATCTGTGCTTTTGCTAAATCAAAAGGATGAATCATACTATCTTGATTACAAGTACAATTTTTTATTCCTTTAGGGATAATTCCATCGATATTGAAGGTTAATTCTCCATCTTTATAACTTACGCCATGACAGATAATATTGCTCTTTGTGTTACTGTCATCGTGATAAACGACAACGTTATTTAATACTTTTTTTGAAGTAATTGAACTTAAACAAAGGTTTATTTCTCCTTCATTTAGTAAATGTACTTCAACTTTGGCTGATAAGTTGTTTATTAGAAAATAACAATTAACTTTAGCTTTAACTAGTAATTTACAAGTAACGTTTTCTTTAATGTTAAAATAAACAGTTCTATCACTATTAAATATATAACTACAATCACTAGTAATATCTATATATTCTTTTTCATCCTGTAATATTTTATTCTTTAGCATTTGTATCACTCATTTCATTTTCCCTAAGGTAACCATTATTTTCTATTTCTTTTGCAAATTCAAATGGTCCAGTCTTAACTATTTTTCCATCTAGCATTTCATGAACGTAATCTGGATGAATTAATGATAAGATTCTACTATAATGAGTTATGATTAAGATAGCAGTATCAGGGTTCTCTTCTTTATATTTATTAATACTTTCACAAACAATTTTTAAACTGTCAACATCTAATCCGCTATCTAATTCATCTAGAAGAATTAGTTTTGGTTTTAGCATTTTTAGTTGTAATACTTCATTCTTTTTCTTTTCTCCACCAGAAAATCCTTGATTTACAAAGCGATGAATCATTTCTTTATCCATTTTTAATTCTTCTGTTTCTTTATTTAAGTCTTTAATAAATGTATAAAGATTAAGTCTTTCTCCACTTCTTTCTGTAAGAGCTGTTCTAAGCACTTCTCTATTAGTGACTCCAATGATAGTTTTAGGGTCTTGCATGACATAGTATATACCACTTCTTGCAATATAATCGGTTGTTTTATCAAGCATTTCTTCACCATTAAATTTGATACTTCCTGAATTTACAAGATATTTTTTATCACCCATTATTACTTTGGCAAGGGTGCTTTTTCCTACACCATTCGGACCCATTATAGCGTGAATTTCTCCTTCTTTGATATCAAGAGAAAAGTCTTTTAATACTTTCTTACCACTTTCTTTTACATCTACTACTAATTTTTCTATTTCTAACACACAAATCACCTTTCTTTCTTGGCGTTTTTATTATAGCATTATTTTTATATTTTGCATAACATATTGCCAAAATTAGCTAAAAAAAGTACAATTATTTAAAGGGAGTGATTGATAATGAATGATTGTTTATTTTGTAAAATAGTTAAAGGAGAAATTCCATCTTATACTGTATATGAAGATGAAAAGGTTAAAGTATTTCTTGATATAAATCCTAATAATGATGGACATTTATTAGTAATTCCAAAGGAACATAAAACTAATCTTTATGAGATGAATGATGAAACTTTACTTTATATGCTAAATATTATTAGAACTAAACTTGTTACTTTACTAAAAGATAAGTTAGCAATTGATGGACTTACTATTTCTCAGAATAATGACTATGGACAAGAAGTAAAGCATTTCCATATTCACGTTATTCCAAGATATAAAAATGATAAATTTCCTCTTAAATCTGATTGTTCTAATGTCGAAGAAATCTATCATAAGTTAGTTGATTAATAGTTTTATATATTAAATGGGGAGTATTTTTAGCAAGAGCTCCTTTTTATTTTGTAATTATTTTATATTTGAAAAAAGTATGTATTTTAAAATTGAAAAATGAAATTTGTATATTTGATGTTTTTATAGATACTTTTAAATGAAAATACACTTTCTCTTTATTCTTAGCTTCACTCAATATGAGTAAATTGTTTATTAAAGATAATTATGTCACCATTGGTGTCGCAATTTTTTATCTTTATAGGTGTTATAAATTTTAATATAGCTAAAGTATCAACATAATTTTTTATATCAATTTATTTTTTCAAGGAAAAACACCATACTTTTCCTTGAAAAAATCAAGAAAAACATTTAATATTACTTACTACTTAACATCAACTAACTTATAATGTATTTAAAAGGTTTTGAAAATAGTTTTTAGCTAAATAATCATTTTTTAGGATACCTTGTACTAATTATTTAAAAAAGAAAGAATAAATAAAATCTAATAAGAAAATTGCAATGAAGATATTAGTTAAACTTCTAGGTACTTTAGCGATTAGTTTATCTAAATACTTTTTTGCAATAAACAAAAATATATAACTAGCTATAGCCCAACCAAGAGATACTTCTACAGCAATATATTTTCCATAATTAAATCTAAAACCACTATAGTCCCAAAAAGATTTGTGAAAGAAATGTTCAACAATATGACCACCAATCAATTCTAAAATAGTTAAAATAAAAAAGTTTAATAATAAGGTTAATAATATTTTTCCCCATCTTGGCATTTTAAACTTTTTAAAAGCAAAATTTTCTATTAAAAGCATTATCACTATTCCAAACCCATAAACCGGCATATAAGGACCAATAAATGGATTATTTGTTAAGTTTCCTTGAAGTATCAGGTGAATAACATTTTCATAAATATAGCCGATTATCGAAAAAGCAAAAAAATAAGATAAATAATAGTACATAATAATCACCAATAATAGTTTTTACCATTATCTTTCTTTTATACTATTACATCTTTATAATTATTCTAAAAAGGTCAGTTATCGACCACTTTTTAGGTATTTTATAGTAAAATTGGTCGATAACTCATCATTTTTTTCTATTTAAGTCGCAATTTTAATTACATATTATATAAGAAAAAAGCCTTAGAAACAAAGCTCTAAGGATTTATTACCAAGTACATACGCTTCCTAAAATTATTGCTAATAAGATATATAAAACGATAATGATAACAAAACTATTTCTAGATCTAGAACATCCACAAGAAGTTGTTACTGGTTGATTATTTGAACAAGACATTTTAACACCTCCCTTTAAAAATTAAATATAGGCACCTATAATTATAACTAATAAAATAAATAATACTAAAACAATAGCACTGGATGAATTGCAATTACCCATAAATTAATCCTCCTTTTTTTCTAGTGTTCACATTATTTTATGGTAATTTTCAAAATGTGTGATTGTTTAAGAGTGGTTTTTTTATTACTTTTTACTATTTCCAAAATAATGGTAAATATCAGTATCGTTATCCTCATCATCTAAAATATAACCATTATTCTCTGCTATCCTCTTGCTAGCTAGGTTTTTCTTTTTAATTCTTAATTTTATATCTTCTAAATCTGAGACGTTTTCTATTAAATATGGTGTTATTTCAGCTAAGACTTTTTCACCATAACCTTCCCCTCTTAAATCTTTATCAATTGCATACCAAATTTCTAATTCACCGACACTTGATAAGTTTAAAGTTGCAACCACTCCAATATTTTTTTTATCTTTTTTTACAACATAAGACTTATTAGGTGCAATTTTTTCATCTTCTGCTTGATACTTATCGACAAACTTTATAAAATTGTGTGAAATATATTCTTGTACTGCTTCGTCCCTATTAAGTTTCATTAATAAGCCGTAATGCTTTATCTTATCAACCTTTTCTAAATTAAATGTTCTAAGTTTTATCATACTATCAATCCTCTATAAAAATTATAGCACTTTTTCAGGACTTTTCTTTTCATTTATTGCTTATTTTTTAAAGGTTTGTTATGATTATGTTGCATGTCAATGATAAAAGGAGGAAAAAATATGCAAAAGAAGAAAAACATAGCATTTCTATTACTTATTGTTGCTGTTTGTTTTTTAGTAACAGGATGTGGTAAAAAAGCTGAACTTGAGAAAAACTCAACTATTGTTAAATACGATGGTGGTAAAATTAAAGCTGAAACTTTATATGAAGATTTAAGAGATAAGTATGGGATTAGCATTTTAATTGATATGATCGATCATAGTATCTTAGATAAGAAATATAAAACAACTGATGAAGAAACTACTTATGTAGATAATCAAATAACTCAGATGAAGTCTCAATATAATAATGATGACGATACTTTCTTAGCAGCTATTAAACAATATCTAGGAGTAGATTCTGTTGATGAACTTCGTGATATGATTTCACTTGAATACAAGAGAAATTTAGCTGTTGAAGATTATATAAAAGATAATATTAAAGATGATGAAATTCAAAAATATTATGATGAAGAAATTATCGGTGATATGAAAGTAAGACATATCTTAATTAAACCAAAGACTACTTCTGATATGTCTACTGAAGAAAAAGAAGATGCTGAAAAGAAGGCTCTTGAAAAAGCTAAGAAATTAATTAAACAATTAGATGATGGAGCAGATTTTGCTAAGCTTGCTAAGAAAAATAGTGATGATACAGGTAGTAAATCTGATGGTGGTCTAATCGATTACTTTAATAAAGATAGTGGTATGGACGAAGCTTTCTTGAACGCTTCTATCAATCTTGAAAAAGGTAAATATACAACTGAACCAGTTAAATCAGCTTATGGTTATCATATCATTTTAAAAGTTGATCAAAAGAAAAAAGCATCTTTAAAGAAATCTAAAGATACTATCTTAGAAAAGTTAACTGAAGAAAAATTAAATAATGATACTACTCTACGTTATGAAACACTTATTGAAGTTAGAAAGAAAGCTGGAGTAGAATTTAAAGATAATTCTTTAAAGAAAGATTATGATGAATATATGGAAAAATTAATTGAAAATGCTAAATCAAGCAGTAGTTCATCATCAAGTAGTAATTAATATATTTAAAAGGAATTAG
>JAQXHT010000074.1 GCA_029007415.1 bacterium | reverse complement strand
CAAAGTTGATGTTTAAAGTACCTGTTTTAATTACATTGTATTCGGCAGATTTAGATGATACTGTAAATATAGCAAAGGTACTGCCTATTGACAACATTGTTACGCCAAAAATAGATAATAAGGTAAGCATTAGTTGTCTTTTACCCATTTTTGTTAATGCTATTTCGCGGTAGTCATTAACGGTTTTTTTATGTTTTAATTCTTTTAAATTCTGTCTTTTCTTTCTTCTTTTGAATTCTGCCAATTTAATCACCTATCTTCTTAATCTAGTTAAAGTATAGCAAATTTTTTTCAATTATACTAGTATTTTTACAACAAAAAAACAGTCGCTTTACTTTGACTGTTTCATCTCTTTCATTGCTTCTTTTCGTGAGAAACTTTGCTTTCCTCTTTTATCTACACCTAGTGCTTTAACTAAGATTGTGTCACCGACACTTACAACATCTTCTGTCTTGTTGACACGTTCTGTTGATAGTTGAGAGATATGAACAAAACCTTCACAACCTGGCCATAATTCAATAACACAACCGAAGTCTTCTACTTTTAAGACTTTAACGGAATAAATCTTTCCAACTTCTACTTCACGTGCTACATTTTGAATCATTTCTTTAGTTTTTTCTATTACTTCTTTATCACTATGATAGATGATTACTCTACCATCATCTTCTAAATCAACTTTAACAGCACCGATACTGTTAACATCATTGACATTACTAGCTTCACAAATGATTTTAGTAATCATTTCTCCACCTTTACCGATAACATCTCTTATCTTATTAGGAGAAATATAGAATGTTTCTGTCTTAGGGGCATATTTAGATACTTCACTTCTTGGTTCTTTAATGGTAGAAGTTATTACTCCAAGAATTTCATGACGAGCTTTCTTAGCTTGAGCTAGCGCTTGTTTTAAGATATCTTTAGTAACTCCTTTAATTTTAATATCCATTTGTAAAGCACAAATACCATTTTCTGTACCTGCTACTTTGAAGTCCATATCTCCTAGATGGTCTTCCATACCAGCGATATCAGTTAGAATTATATAATCATCATCATGAGTGATTAGTCCCATGGCAATACCTGCTACGGGAGCTTTAATAGGAACTCCTGCTGCCATCAAACTCATACAACCAGCACATATTGATGCTTGGGAACTACTTCCATTACTTTCTAAGATTTCTGATACAACTCTTATGGTATAAGGAAATTCTTCTTCACTTGGAATAACTTGTAGTAAGGCACGTTCACCAAGTGCACCATGACCAATCTCACGTCTTCCTGGGGCACCATATCTTCCTGTTTCACCAACTGAGAATTGTGGGAAGTTATAATGTAACATAAATCTTTTTTCGTCTTCTAAAGATAGTCCATCTAAGATTTGATGTTCTCCTAAAGCTCCTAGTGTAGTTACTGATAAACTCTGAGTCTCTCCTCTTGTAAATAAAGCTGAACCATGTGTCCTTGGTAATAAATCAATAGAAGCACTAAGCGGTCTAATCTCATCAAAACGTCTACCATCGCTTCTTAGTTTTTCTTTAACAATTATTTTTCTAAATAAGTTATATTCTACATCACTAATTATCTTACTAACTTTATAAAGCAAAACATCAAGCTCTTCTAAATCTTTATTTTCTTCCTTATATTTATTTAGAATAGTTTCTTTAATTTCATCTAAACGTTGATATCTTTCTTGTTTAGCTTTAATTCTTAAAGCTTCATCGATATCTTTAGAGCAAAGGCTTTCTACTTCTTGACGTAATTCATTTTCTATTTCTATTTTTTCATATTCCATTTCTTTGATATCATAATTTTTCAAAATATCTAATTGGAACTGGCATAGTTTTTTAATTTCTTCATGAGCTAGCATTAAAGCATCAAGCATAATGTCTTCATCTAATTCTTTACTACCAGCTTCTACCATAGTAATTGCTTCAATTGTACCAGCTACGGTAAGGTCAAGAGTACTTTCTGCTAACTCTTCTTGTGTAGGATTAACAACAAACTCATTATTTATATAACCAATCT
>JAQXHT010000073.1 GCA_029007415.1 bacterium | reverse complement strand
ATTCATAATTTGAGTAATTATGATATTGTAACAACTAATAGTGAAATTTCAAAGAATACAAATATTATACATGCATAATAAAATTTAGAAAGTTATATATTGATTTGAAAATATCTAACTTTTATGTTACAATCATCTCGTTATTGAGTAAATCAGAAATGGTTTGCTCTTTTTTTATACCAAAAAGAAAGGAGTGAGAAAGATTGCAACGACAGGAATATGGAAAATAGAAAAGAGATTAGATAATGCAATATTTTTGTATATAATAATGATTAATGAAAGGATGAGTTATTTATAATATAAATAGTACGGATAATACAAATAATATAGATGTTACCTAGTCTGGAAAAGCCTGAAATACAGGTTGGTGTTAGTATAGATATGTAGACACAAAAGTGTGTCTAAAAACTTAAGAAATTTTAGAATTAGCAAAAGAAGAAAATAAAATCTTCATATTATAGAATAAATAAAGCAACACCCTTGTATAATAGATTGGTAAAGTATAAACAGAATCATTTCTACTTTATAGAATATTTTAATATTCCATTGATGATAACCTAAGTGAAAGGGGGGAGAATATTAAAAGGTAAAATCAAAATATCTAGTGGTTTTAGGAGTATGGATGTAGCACAAGACTTTTCCAATACTTTATCAATTATAAAAACGTCTATTAAAAGAAAAATAAACCTATGTTATTTGATAAATTCAATATTTAATAATGAAATATTATTTCTAAACTAAAAAGAACAATTATATATATTACTCTTCATTTTTTTGTTATAGTCTAAATAGTTACAAGAAATTACCAACAATTTCCACAAACAGTTTACAAATTGCTAGTACTATGCTAGAATAACCAAAAAAAGGGGATAGCATTATGGTAGAAGATAATTACTTAGAACAAATAGAAGAAGTAAAATACTTAGCTCAGGAAAACACTCCAAGATATAGACTTATAATGAAATTTTTATTTAGTAAATACGAAGAAGCGGAATATTGGTTATATAAAGAAGAAATATATGATGAAGTAAAAAAAACAATAACTGAATATACAGAAGAAGAATGTGATAGAGATTTAGAATTCTTATTAAGTAATGGTTCTTTAACTAAGTTACAAGATACACAGAATATTAATACAATTAATGACTTTAAGTTTCATAACTTTCGCTATCAAATGACTGATAAAGCAGTAATAATAGAGAGAATGACTATTGAGTTAGAAGAAATTGAAGTTAAAGTAGCTTCACTAGAACCAAGACTATTCGGAAGAATTAATGACTCAATCAAACGACTTACCAATATTTATAATTTAGATGAAAATCAAATATATGATTTATGGATAGATATAAATAATGACTTTAAAAGTTTAAATGAACATTATCAAGACTTTTTGAAAAAGTTTCACGAAGCGAAAACTGAAGAATTATTACAAAGCGAAGCTTTTCTAGAATTTAAAAGTAGTGTAATAAATTATATAACGGAATTTATTAATAGTTATATTAAAAACTCTACTGAAATTAAAAATCACTTAATAGAAATAGATGAAAATAAAACTAAATATTTAATGAATAGTCTTATTTCTCATCAGAAAAAAGCACCGAAAATATCACCGGAATTTGATTATGAAAAACTAAGAAGAGTTAATGTTGGTAAATGGCAAAGTCTTAAAAAATGGTTTGTTTCTTCTACTACACAGACTGAAGGAGAACGTTTACTAGAAGCAACCCAAAATGTTATTCAAAAAATATATAAATATGCTAATTCCTTAATGGAATTACATGGTAATATGATAAATAGAAAAGAAGAATATAAACATATTTGTCATTTGTTTGATAACTTAGAATCTGTAGAAGAAGCAAACAAATTATCTTCAGCAGTTTTTGGAATAATTACAACCAATCACTATAAAATGTCATCACTAGTTAATACAGATTCTCTAATTAATAGCTATGATGTACCATCGCTTGAAATACCAATAAATACAACTTTTAAAGAATATAAAATAAAGAGTCAAAATTCACAAATAATAGATAAATCAATGGAAAAGGAACGCATCTTAGAAGAAATAAGACAAAAAGAAAAAATCCGAAAGTCAAAGATTAGTAATTTAATAAAATCAGGTAAGATAGTATTAGAAAATGAAATTCATTTAGATGAGATAGAAAGAAGATATGTACTCGATTTAATTGAAAAAGCTACTAAAACAACAAACAAAGAATCAGAGTTTGGGTATCCATATTATATAACCAATCAAACAACCGAAAAATGTAAAATAGTTTCTGAAGATGGGATATTTGAATTAACTGGTAGAACAATAATAATCGAAGTTGGTGAAACGGATGAATAATGATATAGAAAAAGAAATGAAAGCTCTATTATATAATTTCTGGATAACCAAAGATAAAAATAGGGACTTATATTATCAAATAAAAAATAATCAAAGTGAAATAAAAGATTTTATTTCTAAAAATTTAGGTAGTAATCTAATAATTCACGACAAATTTATAAAATTAGAAAAAATACCAACAATAACAAAGTCAAATGCCAAATTAAATAATTTTTCATCAGTATTAGAGTATGTAATATTAACAATAATGTTATTATTTCTTGAGGATAAAACAAAAGGAGATTATTTTGTACTATCTGACCTAATAGAATATGTAAAAAATACTTCAATAACACTGGAATTAAACCATATACCAGATTGGAATAAAGTTCAAGATAGAAGATGCTTATCAAACGTAATTTCTTTACTTGAAGAACTAGAAATTATAAAAATAAAAGATTCTTCCAAAGTATCATTTATCGAAAGTAAAGAAGCTGAAGTATTATATGAGTCATTAGGAACATCTAATTATCTAATGAGAATGTTTGATAATGATATAAATGAGCTAATAACACCTGAAGATTTTATTAAAGATGAGTTTACGGGGCAAGATGAAGAAAAAGGTGATGTAAGAAGATACAAAGTATTTAGAAATATTTTATATACACCAGCAGTTTCTTCTAAAGATTTATCATCAAATGAACTTGATTATATAAAGAGAAATAGGACTTATATAAAATCAGAAATAGATAAAAAACTAAATATGGAAGTAGAGATAACTAATAATTTAACTATTTTATATGACGAAGAAAGTACTACTCAAAAAGATAACTTTCCAAATAGTAAAAAGCTAACAGAAATAGTTTTAATGGTGAATGAAAAAATATTGGAAGAAATTAATAATAATAAAATAATGTTAGATAACTATGAAATAGCAAGTGTAAAAGAAGACTATTTTGAAAATATAATTAAAGAAATAAAAAGGACAAAAGCACCATATGTTGGAAAGACCCTACTAAGAGAAACAGATAAGAAGTTTTACACTATGATATTAGAGTATATGGAAAAATATAATATAGTGGAGAAGAAAAACGATGAAATAATAATTTATCCGACTGTAGCAAGATTAATAGGAAAAACAAAAAATATAGAACCAGACACATTAACACAAACGAGTTTATTTGGAGGTAACAATGAACTATAAAGTAACAAAAATAGGATTATTAAACTTTTGGTATTTTGATGATGAAGAATTCAATTTTTTTGATGGAAAGCTCTTATTAAGAGGTAGTAATGGTAGTGGAAAGTCTGTAACTATGCAGTCTTTTATTCCTTTAATATTAGATGGAAATAAAACACCAACTAGATTAGACCCATTTGGAACAAAAGAAAAGAGAATAGAAGATTATCTACTAGGACCTTCTGATGGAGAACAAAAAGATGATGCCATTGGTTATTTATATATGGAAACTTATAATGAAGAAAAGGATAAATATATAACAATAGGAATGGGACTTCATGCAAGAAAAGGAAGACCAACTGATTTTTGGGGATTTGCCTTAAAGGATGGAAAAAGAATTGGAAAAGACTTTGAGTTATATAAGAGTTATAGTGGTAAAGTACTAATGACTAAAAAAGAATTAAAAGCCAATATTGGAGTAGATAATTCTTTTGTAGAGACAACTAAAGAGTATAAAAGCCTAGTAAATGACTTATTATTTGGTTTTAAAGATTTGGATTCATATGATGAATTTATAAATGTATTATTACAACTAAGAAGTTCGAAATTATCAAAAGAATATAATCCCACAAAATTAATGTCTATATTAAGTAGTGTGCTTCAACCATTAACAGATGATGATATAAGACCGTTATCAGAAGCAATAGAAGATACTAATAAAACAAAAGAGAAAATAGATACATTAAATAACAATTTAAAAGATTTAACAAATATTTCAAAATCATATCAAAATTACAATGAAATTAATCTATATAATAAAGCTAAAGATGTAAAAGAAAACCAAAAAACTATTGAAAATTTAGCAAAAAATGTTAAAGAACAAGAAACAAATATAACTAAAATAAATGTAAGATTAAAAGAAATAGATGATACTATTAATTCTTTAGAACAAGAATTAATAGAAATAACAACAAAGTTATCCAGCATAGATAATAAAGATTTAAAAGATTATACGGAAAAACTAAATGAATTAAAACAAGACATAAATAAAACAGAACAGACAATAGATAATATTAAGCAAAAATTAGAAAGAAATATCGAAAGAGAGCGTCAATATCAAAGTGATATAGATAAGATAGTTGACAAAATATATCAAAAAGAAAAAGACATCAAGACCTTTAAGGAAGATGTAGCAATATTAACTGAAGAATTAAAAATTTCTGATATAAATATAGGTATAAGTGACAAAGAAATAAATTTTGAATATTTAGAAGGTAGATTATTAAAATATAAGAATAAATTAAATCAGATAAAAACAAAATTAGAAGAAAAAGAAAAACTTGAAACATCATTAAGTGATTTAGAAGAAGAAAATGAAAATATCAAAAAAGAATTGCAAGAACAAGAAGATGAAAAGAGAAATAATATAAAGAAACTTAATGAAGAAATTGATAATTTTAAAGATAAATTAAATCAATTAGATAAACAAAGCAAAGTAGTGAAAATTAGTTCGGATAGGAAAAGAAAAATATTTAACTTAATAAACAACTATAGTGTAGAAAATTATCTAGTAGCGAAAGAAGAATATCAAAAAGAAGTAAGCTATTATGAGAAAAATACTATTACTGAGAAAAATAATGTTGAGAATAAATTAATTACTGAAAAGAAAGAATTGAATACTTTAAAAGATGAGTTAAGCTTATTAGAAGCAAAAGATGAATTAGAGTATGAAGAAGAAGAACTAACTAAAGAGGCAGAAATCTTATTAAAAGATAAAAATATTCCATTTACAACATTATATAAAGTAATAGAGTTTAAAAATAATATTAATGAAACTGAAAAAAACAAGTTAGAAGAATTACTAATATCTATGAATATCTTAAATGCTAAATTAGTACCATCTAAATATTTAAAAGAAATTAAATATATAAAATCAGTCTTTTTAAAAAAAGGTACAGCTAAGAAAAATAATATCTTGAATTATTTTGATATTATAGATAATGATATTATCTCTAAACAAGAAATAACTGATATTTTAGCAAGTATAAGTATAGATAAAAATGATAGTTTCTATATAAATGCCAATAATTATGAATTTGACTTCTTAATAGGTTATCCCTCTAATAAATACCATAGTAAATATATTGGAATAACTAAAAGACAAGAAGAACAAAAAAGACAGATAGAACAAAAACAAAAAGAAATAGAAGAAAAAGAAAAACTAGTAAATAATTATCAAAATATTTTATTATCAATAACAGATAAACTTAATGATATTCAACAAGTAGCTACTATGTTTCCAAGCAGTAAAAATTTAGAAGATATAAGTACAACTATAACTAAAATAACAACTTCAATAGATTTAATCTTTGACAGAAGTAAAAAAATAACTGAATCAGCAAATAAAATTAATAATGAAATAAAAATTAAAATTGAAGAAATTAATAAAATAAAAGAAAATATTAGTATTCCTCTAAATTTAGCAAGTTACAAAAATGCTTTGGTTTTAACAGATGAATTAACTAAGAATATAATTGCCCTAAAAAATAATATAGAAACGAAAGAATCTTATAATGAACAGAAATTAAGTAAAGAAGTATCATTAGAAGGTGCAAGAGAAGAAATAGAATATCAAAATGGAGAATTATCAGAAAAAAGCAAACTATTAGCTGAATTATTAAGTAAAAAGAAAGCAATTGATGAGATACTAGAAAATCCAGATTATAAAAAACAAATAGAAGAATTAAAAATATTAACTGAAAAATCTAAAGAAATACCTAAAAGAAATAATGAATTGAGAGAAGAAAAAGGTAAATTAGAAAATAGGTTAGAAAACTTAACTGAGTCTTTAAATAAGGATATAAATGAGTTGTCAAAGGAAAACTTAAAACTAGAACTAAGAGAAGATATTTTAGAAAAAGAATATAATTTAAAATATGTATACCAAGATGAAGAATTAAATGTGGAAAGAATACTATTAGATTTAAAAAATAGAGAAAATAGTGATATTAAAAAGGCTTTTGAGAATTACTTTATGGCATTTAATAACTATAAACAAGCCCTTCTTGATTATAGATTAACTAGTAAGGAAATATTTGTAAATAAGGAAGAATTAGTAAAAGATTATCAAGAAAAAGGTTTAGAAAAGACTGATATAGAAGAAATACTAGCTATTATGTCTAGACAAGATTTAGAAACTACTTATCAAGGTAAAAAGCTAAATATTTATGAATTATCTGATTGTTTGAAGGAAGCCATCAAGGAAAGTGAAAACTATATAAGTACACAAGAAAGGCATTTATTTGAAGATATTTTATTAAAAACAGTAGGTAATAAAATAAGAGATAAAATAGAGTCATCTAAAGAATGGGTTAAGAGAATAAATACAATAATGAAGGAAACTCAAATAGATAGTAATCTTTCTTTTGAACTAGAATGGAAAAGTAAAACAGCTTTTACAGAGGATGAATTAGATACAAAAGAGTTAGTTAGATTATTTAAGATAGATGCAGGTCAATTAAATGAAAAAGATAGTGAGAAATTAATAACACATTTTAGAAGTCAAATAAAAAAAGAATTAGAGTTTAACGAAAAAATAAATGATAGTTACTCAAATGTAATCTTCAAAGTCTTAGATTATAGAAATTGGTTTGAATTTAAATTGTACTATAAGAGAAAATCTGGTGAGAAGAAAGAATTAACTAATAAAGTATTTTCAATATTAAGTGGTGGAGAAAGAGCAAAGAGTATGTATGTTCCATTATTTGCTGCTGTTTATGCAAAATTATTGAATGCTAAGAAAGAATCACTAAGATTAATTGCTTTAGATGAAGCATTTGCAGGAGTAGATAATAGTAATATTAGAGAAATGTTTGATATATTATCACAACTTAATCTTGACTATATATTAACATCTCAATCATTATGGGGTGACTACGATACAGTAAAAGAATTATCAATTTGTGAACTTATTAAAGATGAGATTCATAAGGCTGTTGGAGTACGTCATTATCGATGGAATGGACATTCTAAAGAGATATTAGAGAAAAGTGATGTATATGAATAATATTAGTAGTGACTTAGCTATATATTTAAAATCTAAAAAAGGTTTATCAAGATTAATGAAAGCTTTAAAAGAGAAGTATATATCTCTTTCTAGACCAAGTGGTAGTGTTGTGATTAATAAATTAACTGAAGAAGAAAGTAAAGATATAAGTAATTTATTAGGCAAAAGAATTGATAAAGAAGAAACTTTAAAAACTTCGTTTAAAGAAATAACTAAGAAAATAAATGAAGGAAAATATAATGGTTTTATTTGGCAAGAGTTACTGGATATTTATTTTAATGAGAATATAAAAACAAAAGAAGAACAAAAACAAACAAATAAACAAGAAGAAGATATATTTTATGAAAATTTATATGAAAAAAATAAAGATAAGAAGTATATCAAAAGTTTAAAATATTTAATAGAAAATGATGAAAATATAAATAAATTGATTAAACAAAAATATCATAGAAATAAATATAGCTTGAAAGAAGAATTGGAAAATATACTATTATTACTTGATAATATTCCACAAGTTCCAACTTCTTTAGCTGTATATTCATCGTTAACAGGTAATCCTCATTACTTAGATTTTAATAAGAATACTAGTACACTTTTTCTTAAGGTAATAGCCAAGCTAAAAAATATAGAATATGAAGAGAAAACAGAAGTAAAAATAAATATATTATCAGAAATAAATATTTACACTGATCCAGTATCTAATTTTGTAATAACTTACAAGTTAATCGGTAATGACGTATTAAATGAATTAAATAATAAAAACGAAGTAGTAAATTTGAACTTATTAAATATCAACAATATTGATAAAGTATCTACAGATAGTAAAGTAGTTTATGTATTTGAAAATCCTTCTTTATTAACATCATTAATGGACTTGAATGTTCCTATAATAATTACATCTGGAATACCAAATATTTCTTTATATACATTATTAAAAAAACTAGAAGAAACAGATACTAAAATATATTATAATGGTGATTTTGATCCAGAAGGTTTATTAATAGCAGATAAGTTGAAATTAAGATTTCCTAAAATTGAATTATTTTGTTATAACAAAGCTGATTATGATAATGCTAAATCTAAGGAAAGTATTTCTGACAGTAGATTAAAAAAATTAAATAATATTAGTTCTATTGAGTTACAAGAAATAAAAGATATTTTATCAATTAATAAGATAGCAGCTTATCAAGAACAAAATATAAATAGAATAAGAAAATACATAACAAAGCGATTTGATGTATATTAGTTATGGTTAATAAGATAAATATAGAAGATAAAATTTTTCACGGAATAAGTCTTGAATTTTACAAAGAAAAAGTTAGTGATTTGGTAATATTTGAACAAATATTAAAAACTAGAAAAATAAAATCAAGAAAAGATTTATTATCAGACAATTATTCGTATTATAATAATTTACCAGATATATATGAACAAGATACTAATGAAATATGCTTAGCGATTCATCCTAGAAATAAACAATTTGCATACGTTTATGATAACGAAACTTATAGTACTGCTTTTTATCATTATATACGTTTCAACATATTTTTTATATTTCTAGCAAATATACTTGATTCAAGAAAATATAGTTTACAATATGGTGATGCTGGAGAAATAAGATTGAATGAATCTATTAATCTTGATCATCAATTAGTAGGTATAGGTATGTATGATAATAACTTTAATGAAAAATATTGGGAAGTAAAAAATTTATTAGAAAAATATAATTATAGTGTTCCAATTGTAGATTCATTAAGTGGTAAAATAATTGAAAAAACTTATCAATTAATAAAATTATAACTTATTCTTATGGAGGAATGAAGTATGGAAAAGATAAATACAGAAACGTTGGTGTCATCATTATTTTTGGCTGGATTTGATAGAGTTGACTCACTTTTATTTACCTATACACTTGCTAAAATCTCAAAAAATTGTCCTGATGAAAAATTTATATTTAAAGATAATGAAGAAAGTACAAAATTTCGTAAATATATTGACTATAAAGATGGAATTTATCAATTTAAAGATGGTTATGATTTAAATACAAATGTTTCGATTAATTGTAATAGAATATACTTACTGAGAGATATATTATGTACTAGTTCGATAGTTATTTCTTATCTATCAAAATTGGACTTTTCAGATATAGTTTCAAAAAAAGCTGAAACTATAGGTTTAGAAAAAATTAGTGATTATGATTATCTTTTTAGTTTAAAAGAAAAAGAAATATTATCTAATATGCAATCGTCAAAGATATTAATTAGAAAGAAATCTTGACTAAGATAACAAAATATATTAGAAAGGTACTAAAATGTTAGAAACAGATAGATTAATTTTGAGACCAGTAGAAGATAGTGATTTAGATGATTTATTTAATAACTGGAGTAGTGATTTAATTACCACTAAGTACTTAACATTTAAAACTCATACCTCAAAGAAACAAACTGAAAAATTTATAGAAAATCTAAAAAAATCATGTAAAAATAATGATTTTCAATGGGTAATAGAATATAAAGAAAATCATCAAGTTATAGGAGTAATTAGTGGTACACATTCTTATAAATATAAGTGTATAGAACTGGGATATAGTATATCTAGCAAATATTTTAATAATGGTTTTATGACTGAAGCACTTAAAAAGATAAGTGATTATTTACTATATGATTTGAATTATAATGTTATAGAAGCAATAATTCCAAGCAAAAATATAGCAAGTATAAAAGTAGCGCAAAATATTGGAATGAAACTTGAGGCTACATTAAGTAATAGATTTATATCTAAAGATGACGTAATACAAGACTTATTGATTTATTCGAAATTTAGTAATAAATAATGCTATTATTTGTGGAAATTATTAAGAAAAGAGGAAAAATATGTGCACAGCTGCAACTTATAAAACAAAAGATTTTTATTTTGGTAGAACGTTAGATTATGAATACTCCTATAAAGAAGAGGTTACTATAACTCCTAGGAATTATGAATTTAAATTTAGAAATGTTAATAATTTGACTAGTCATTACGCAATAATAGGAATGGCATTTATTTCAGATAATTATCCTTTATATTATGATGCAGTTAATGAAAAGGGTTTAGCTATAGCAGGATTAAATTTTGTAGGTAATGCCTACTATAATGAAAGACAATTAAATAAAGAAAATATTGCTCAATTTGAATTAATTCCTTATTTATTAGGAAGTTGTTCTTCAGTAAAAGAAGTAAAAAAACTATTAGAAAAAATAAATATTACTAATGAGCCTTTTAGTGAAGAATTACCACTTGCTCAATTGCACTGGATTATATCTGATAAAGAAGATTGCATTACTTTAGAATCAGTAAAAGAGGGACTTAAGATATATGACAATCCAGTAGGTGTCTTAACAAATAATCCTACCTTTGATAAACAGTTATTTAATTTAAATAATTATAGTGGTTTGTCTCCAAAAAATAAAGAAAATACCTTTAACAATAAACTAAACTTTGATACCTATAGTAGAGGCCTAGGAGCATTAGGACTACCAGGAGATTTATCAAGTATGTCTCGTTTTGTTAGAGTAGCATTTGTTAAAATGAATTCTTTATCAGAAGAAAATGAAATAGCAAGCGTCAGTCAATTTTTTCACATTTTAAATTCAGTTGACCAACAAAGAGGTTGTTGTGATTTGGGAAATAATAAATTTGAAATCACAATATATACGTCTTGCTGTAATACGGATAAAGGAATATATTACTATACAACTTATAATAATCATCAAATTACTGCAGTAGATATGCATAAAGAAGATTTAAATAGTAGTACTTTAATTCATTATCCTTTAATTACTAGGGAACAAATTCGCTTTCAAAATTAAAAGGAATGTAAAAAAACACTAATATTGTGCTATACTAATTTAAACGCTGTTTTAGGAGGTTTAAAGTGTTTGAAGAAGTAAAAGAAAAATTGAAATTAATGGGATATGAAATTAACTTAGAAGGAAAAAGTGATACAGTAGTAGAATTACTTAAAGAAACAAATGATAAAGCTATTATTGATAGAATATTAGAAATAATGTCACTTTCATCTGTTCAAGAAGAAAAATTATCCAAAGCACAATTGAAAGAATTAGTTGAAAATAAATATTCAACAGGACTTAATAAACTATTATGTTATTCATTTCTTTCTAAAGAAGATATAATGTATTATGCAAATGTTTTGTCAGGAGTAGAAGATGAAGTCTTACTTACTTGTATGCGCGACGTTATATGTAATTATTCACTTCATGAAAAAAACATTGTATTAGATGCCATAATATTATTAAGAAATTCTAAAGAAAGCTTTCAAAGAGAAGCTGAAAGAAATATATTACTAAATTCTTTAGCAAATAAAGAAGATATTAGTTTTGAACTTGCCAAGAAAGTACTTGAAAGTAAAGAAGAATATCAAGCTCGTGGAATTAGTGAATTATTATATGATCAAGAAACTATTGATAGAAACCAAGTATTGAAAGCAGCTGATTCTATTAATAATTCAAAGAGTAAAAGACAAGCTTTATTTGTTCAAGACTTATCTAAAAATATTTACTATAAAAGCACAGGTTTATTAATACCAACATTAAGAATAATAGATGAGGTAAAAGAAGATTATCAACTTGACTACATCAAAAGAACAGTAGGTATGTGTAGAGAACCAATCATCTTACTACCATCATTAAAAATGTACACAGAAACTATTAGTCGTGAAGAGTGTGATAAGTTACAAAACAATTTATCAAAAATAAAAAAAGAAGATATTATTTCTTCATTAGATAGTGAATTATCACTAGTATCTGCAACTAAAACTAAGATAAAAGAAAAAACAATCTAATCTTTTGATTACATTGTTTTTTTGATACTTAAACGTATCATCTATATATAATGGGAATCTTCACTACTTCGTGAACCCTTCCCACTAATAGAATATGTGATATTTATTAAAATATACATTTAATTGCTTAAAAAATAATAATTTGCTAAAATGTGAATAAAAGGAGAGATTAATTTATGGAATTAACTGAACTTAAAAAAAATTATGAAAAAATAGATAAAAAACTAGAAGAATTTTGGAGGTTACTTTGACTGTGACAAAAAAGTAAAAGAAAAAGAAGAACTAGAAAAAAAACAACTAGAAGAAGGATTCTGGGATAATAAAGAATTAAGAGAAAGTGTCTTTTCTCATCTTAGCAACATAAATGCAATTTTAGAGAATATAATTTCATATAAAGGAGATACTAAAAATGCATTAGATTTGATAGAATTGTTATCAAGTGAACAAGATGAAGAATTAGAAAGGACTTTAGAAACTGATTATAAAGAATTAGAAGAAAAAGTTAATCAATTTGAAATATATTTACTATTTGATAACGAATATGATGAAAATTCTTGTACCATTGATATTCATTCAGGAGCAGGTGGAACAGAAGCTTGTGACTGGGCAGAAATGTTATATAGAATGTACTTAAGATATTGTGAAAGAAAAGGTTATAAAGTAACATTATATAACTACCAGGCAGGAGAAGAAGCTGGTATTAAAAGTGTATCATTCAAAGTAGATGGTAGTTATGCTTATGGATATTTAAAAGAAGAAAAAGGTGTTCATCGTTTAGTTAGATTGTCTCCATTTGATTCTTCTAATAGACGACATACTTCCTTTGCTAGTGTTGATGTAACTCCAGAAATAGATAAAAATATAGATATAAACATCGAAGAAAAAGATATAAGAATAGATGTGTATCGTTCAACTGGAGCAGGAGGCCAAGGAGTAAACACAACCGATAGTGCTGTAAGAGTAACACACCTTCCTACAGGAATAGTAGTAACCTGTCAAAATGAAAGAAGTCAAATTCAGAATAAAGAAACAGCATTACAAGTTCTAAAGTCTAAACTTTATGTATTAGAACAACAGAAAAAAGAACAAGAATTAGCAAAAGAAAAAGGTGAACAAATGAATATAGAATTTGGTTCACAGATAAGAAGTTATGTAATGCACCCATATTCAATGGTAAAGGATCACAGAACATCATACGAAACAAGTAATGTCACTAAAGTTTTAGATGGAGATTTAACTCCATTTATGGAAGCTTATTTGAAAGGAGCAAAAAATGAATCCTAAGACTATCGTTAGTAATATTTACCAACATGATAAAATAAAAAGATATGTTCAGTTCATCTTTGGTTGTTTATTAGTAGCATTAGCATTTAATTTATTTTATTCCCCTAATAACATAGTAGCTGGTGGAGTAAGTGGTTTATCAATAGTTTTAAATCATTTCTTTAAATTTAATCAATCTTATGTAATATTAATTACTAATATATTTTTATTAATTCTGTCTTATGTATTTTTAGGCAGAGAAAAAACAAGACTAAGTATTTTAGGTTCAATATTATTTCCGACTTTTGTTAATCTAACAAGCTTTTTAACTAAATATGTTAGTTTTAGTGAAAGTGAAATGCTTTTAGTAGCCATTTTTGGAGGATTACTTCAAGGTGTTGGAGCAGGACTTATCTTTAAAGCAGGATTTTCAACCGGTGGAACAGATATTTTAAATATGATTATTTCTAAAAAATTAAAGATAGGAATGGGACAAGCAATGATATTTACTGATGGTTTGATTGTTCTACTTGGATTCTTTGCCTTTGGATTTAATAAATTAATGTATGCTTTAATAGTTTTATACCTAGTTACTTGGGCTATGGATAGAGTATTACTAGGTATAAGTGATGCTAAAGCTTTCTATATTATAACTAAGAAAGACAAAGAGGTAAAAGAATATATTTTAAAGGAAATGAAACACGGAGTTACTAAATTTGAAGCAACAGGTGGTTATAAAGATAAAGACCAAAATGTTTTAATGAGTGTTATACCAACTAAAGAATACTATAAATTCAAAGAAGGAATACATCTAATAGATCCAGATGCTTTCTTTGTAGTAACTGATGCTTATCAAGTATTTGGAGGAGAATAGATGAAAAATATTCTATATCGCTATGGAGTATTAATAATCTGTCTCTTTTTTTCTAGTATTATTTTTAATTTATTCTTATATCCAATTAAGTTAGTAACTGGTGGAATGAATGGAATAGCAATCATTATTAATCATCTTTTAAATATTTCGCCATCTATAATTATTTTTATTGGAAGTAGTATTTGTC
Organism: bacterium; assembly: GCA_029007415.1. Taxonomy (GTDB): domain Bacteria; phylum Bacillota_I; class Bacilli_A; order RF39; family UBA660; genus Onthousia. Next base: position 4,071 of record JAQXHT010000073.1, on the reverse strand, counting down.
TTTTTTTAAGTACTATCCTTTTATCAAAGGAACAAACAGTAGCAAGTCTTTTAGCAACATTTATCTATCCATTCTTTGTTTCACTTACATCATTCGTTAATAAAATAATTACAATAAAAACAGATGATTTATTACTAACATGTTTAATAGTTGGTATTTCTTTAGGAATAAGTAATGGCTTTATGTATAAAGTAGGGTTTAGCAATGGCGGAATTAATATAATAAGTCAAATATTCTATAAATACTTTAAAATACCTTTAAGCAATACAACACTATTTATCAATATGATAATAGTAATACTAGGAGGAGTGTACTTTACTTATACTAAAGTTCTATATGCTATCTTTCTTTTACTTACTAGTAAAATAGTAATGGATAAAATATTAAGAAAAGATAAATCATTAATAATAATAACTAATTAAAGTGTAAAAGTTTCTATTTTTAACACTTTTTTTCTTTTGACAATATTTATCACTATCAAAAAAAGTCGAACTATGCTAAAATATTAAGTGAATATAAGGTGGGATAAGATGGAACTAATAAGAATTAAAAATGTAACCAAACAATATAAAAATGGTGTAACAGCAATTTATGACTTATCTCTTTCCATAAAAAAAGGCTCATTTGTCTTTGTAATCGGAGGTAGTGGAAGCGGTAAAAGTACATTTATAAAGATGTTATATCGTGAAGAGAAACCAACAAAAGGAGAAATAATAGTTGGTGGACTAAATGTTTTAAAGCTTAGAAATAAAAAAGTATATAAACTAAGAAGAAAATTAGGAATAGTATTTCAAGATTATCGTTTATTACCAAAATCTACAGTTTATGAAAATGTCGCTTTTGCTATAGAAGTATTAGGAGCAAGACGTGATGAAATCAGAAAAAAAACACTAAAAGCGATAGAATTAGTTGGTTTAAAGCATAAGATACATAATTATCCAGATCAATTATCGGGTGGAGAACAACAACGTGTTGCAATAGCAAGAGCAATTGTAAACGAACCTAAACTTTTACTATGTGATGAACCAACAGGTAACTTGGATCCTGAGATGAGTATGGAAATAATGCAAGTCTTAGAACAAATTAACAAATCTTGTGGAACAACCATTATTATGGCAACACACGATAAAGATATTGTTAATAAAATGAAAAAAGAAGTAATTGTTCTAAAAGATGGACATTTATTGAAACACGTAGAGAAAGGAGAGTATGAAGAATGAGATTTTTCAGAATGTTAGGTAGAAGTATCAGGGATGCTTTTAAATCAGTTTTTCGTAACTTTTCTCTATCGTTAGCATCGATATCCTGTATAATAATAACTTTGCTGATTGTAGCAGTTGCTATTATCTTGACATTTAACGTAGAAAACTTTACTAAAGAAATGGAAAAAGATTTAACGATAGTAGTATTTCTAAATAATAATACAACTGAGGACCAAGTTAAAGATGTTCAACAAAAACTAGAAAAAATGAATAATGTTGAAAGTTTGACTTATCAAAGTAAAAATGCCGTTAAAGAAGAAATGCGTAAAGAAAATGAAGTATTTAATGAAGTAATGTCTACTTGGAAAGATGATGATAATCCTTTAAAAGACACCTTTCAAGTAAAAGTTAAAGATGTAGAAAAAATAAAAGATACTGCTCTAAAAATAAAAAAACTGGACCAAGTAAGTGTTGTTAATTATGGTGAAGCTTGGGTTGATAAAATGATTAGTATGTTTAGTGTTATTGAAAAAGGAGCTTATGGAGTAGTAATAGCTTTAATTCTAGTAACAGTCTTCCTAATCGTTAATACTATCAAATTAACAATCTTCTCAAGAAAAAGAGAAATATCTATTATGCGATTAGTAGGCGCTAGTAATATTGCTATTAAAACACCATTTATTGTAGAAGGAATGATTTTAGGATGTATTGGTTCTATTCTTCCAATTCTTGCTGTATGTTTTGGTTATGTTGCTTTGTATAATCATTTAAACGGTTATGTCTATACAGAAATAATTAAACTAGTAGAACCTGAACCATTTATTTACATAGTATCAGGAATAATCTTAATAATTGGTATTTTAGTAGGTATGATAGGTTCATCATCTGCCGTTCGAAAGTATTTAAAGGTGTAATATGAATAATAAGAAAAAGATAGGCTTTTTCCTACTATTAGTGGTGACTAGTTTAATACCTTATAGTGTTAATGCTAAAACGATAAAAGATTTTGAAAATGAAGTAAATAACTTTACTAAAAGTTTGGAAGAAAAAGAAGCTAAAATTGCCAAAAATGACCAAGAAGTAGCAGAAATAAAGAAAAATATTGCTTCTTATGAAAAACAAATAAGTGACTTAGAAACTTCTATGAAGTCATTGGAAGAAGAAATTGATAAATCAAATGATGAAATAGAAAAGAAAACTGAAGAGAGTAAACAATTATTTCAATATTTACAAGTGAGTAATGGAAATAATGCTTATTTAGAATATGTTTTTGGAGCAGAAAGTATTACAGAAATGGTTTATCGTTTAAGTGTTGTAGAGCAGTTAACCGAATATAACCAAAAAGTAATGAATGAATTAGATGAATTAATTAAAACCAATCGAGCTAAAACTAAAGAACTAGCTGCTAAAAAAGAAGAATTTAAATCAATTAAAGCAAAACTAGAAAGTGAAAAAGAAAGAATAAATGCTGATACGCAATCAATAAGAGAATCTATGCCATCAGTTCAAGAGCAATTAAAAGCTGCCAAAGCAAACTTAGCTTATTACAAGAAGTTAGGTTGTGGCTCTAATGAAGACATTTATGCTTGTCAATATCGTCATGATAGAGCACAAGGTGGAAGTAATACTGGTAATGGTGGTGGAAGCATTCCTATTCCTCCTTCTGTAAACGGTTTCTTTAGACCGATGACTAGTGGATATGTAACTCAAAACTGGGGAGGTTATGGAGGACATTTAGGTATCGATTTATCTAATTCAAATGATAGATCAATTCCGGTTTATCCAATTGCTGATGGAGTAATTTTCAAAATATATACCGATTCTTGTACAACTGGTAATTGGTGTCGCTATGGTTGTAATGGTAATGCTAAGATAGTTAAAATTAGACATTTAGTTAACGGTAGATATATTTACTCAACTTATGCTCATTTAGGTAGTTATGGAAATATAAGTGTTGGTATGCAAGTTACTACTAATACTATGATTGGTAGAATGGGTAATACTGGTTGTTCAACTGGAGCTCACTTACACTTAGAAGTTACTAGTTGTGATTGGAACGTTGGTGGTGGTTGTGCTAGTTATGCTGCTTATGAAAGAAGTACAATCAATCCAAGACAATATATTGGTTTTCCAGCAGGTCTTAGAGCATGGTGGAATGGAAGATAAGATTATTCTTGTCTTTTTTCTTTGTAAAATTTATAATAACTACTAAGAAGGAAGATGTAAATGAAAGACTATCAAAAATTAATAAAATTACTATATAAGAGAGAAACTTGCAATACAATTGCTGGTAGATTAAATATTTCAAATAAACAACTCTATAATAAAATATTAGCTTTAAGTAATAAGGGCTTCAATTTAAATAAGAAATATTTTAGTAATGGACAAATAGTATATAAAATACCAGAAGAATACGATGAGAGAAAAATATCAGAAAATATTATTTACTCATTACAAGAAGAATATGATATTAAAATGTTACTAATTTCAGATTTACACTTTGGAAACGAATTAGAAAGACCTGATTTGGTAGATAGAGCATTTGAATATTGTACAAAAAATGATATTCACATAATTTTATGTGCTGGAGATATGATTGATTGCTGCTTTTCTAAAAGTAAAAAACAATATAGTACAGTAGATGCACAAATTTCGCATTTTATAAAAAAATATCCTCATGATAAAAATATCTTAACTTTTGCAGTTGCTGGAAATCACGATTATTTAGCTTACTTAAAAGAAGCTAAGTCATTGATAAAAGCCGTTAACAATTATCGTCATGATATTATAATTGGTGGCTTTGCTAATAGTACAGTAGCAATCAAAAATGAAAAAATAGATTTGTATCATCACATAGATTCTATTCCAA
>JAQXHT010000072.1 GCA_029007415.1 bacterium | reverse complement strand
CTAATACAAGTGATAAACTTCCTACTTTTAAGATACTTTCTTTACTTGCAAAGAAACTAGTTTGCAAAAAAGCATAAGATATTCCTAGTGTAATAGATATTAATATTATAAGTACTATAATTAAAAATATATTTTGTCTTTTAGATTTCATCTTTTATAACCTCTTTTCCTATTAAGAAACACAAAAAAACAGAATAAGTTTTTCCTATTCCATTATTTTTACACTATGAAAGAAAACAGGTTTATTACTTAATAAGTACCCCCCCCCAGATTAATTTATAGTTAACTTTTTTGAATTTAAAAAGTGAGCAATCATTTCTAAAACACATATTCATAATTACTCACCTACTTTCTTTACTTCGATGATTTAAGTTTATCACAACTATTTTTGTAACTCAATATATTTATTGAAATATCTATCCAATAGTAACTGTTCCTTTTCCTTTAAGTCTGTCTTATAGCCAAGATTTAGTAGTTGTATCCTTAGTAATAATATTTGCATTTGATGGAATATTATAAAACATTTCTTCATAATTAGTGACTTTATCAAATGTAGCTGATTTTAAATTTAATTTTGTTAATGAATCACATCTATTGAATATATGATACATATCAGTTACACTAGAAGTATCAAAACTACTTATATTTAATTCAACTAGATTAGTACTAAACGCAAACATACTACTCATATTAACAACTTTCGAAGTATCAAAATTGCTTAAATCTAATTTTTCTAAGCTTCCAGAACTATTTAAATCATCATCACCATTCCACATATTAAACATAGAATTCATATTTGTTACATTGGAAGTGTTAAAGCTACTCAAGTTCAATGACACTAAACTTTTACAATTACTAAACATCCCATTCATATTAACAACATTTGATGTATCAAAGTTATCTACATTAATAGTGGTTAAACTTGTATTAAATGCAAACATACTGCGCATATCTGTAACATTTGAGGTATTAAAACTATTAAGATTAAGCGTTATTAAAGATTTACAATTATAAAACATTCCATTCATATTTGTTACATTGGAAGTATTAAAACTACCTAATTCAATATTTTTAAGAGACGTACAATATAAAAACATATGATACATACTATTCACTCTTTTAGTATCGAAGTTATCTACATTAATAGTGGTTAAACTTGTATTAAATGCAAACATACTGCGCATATCTGTAACATTTGAGGTATCAAAACTAGTTAAATCCAATGAAATTAGACTACCAGTACTATCAGTATCAATAGGAGCAAACCACATACTAAACATAGCATTCATATTTATAACATTTGAAGTATCAAAATTACTAAGATCAAGACTAGTTAAATTTCTACAATTATTAAACATAAAACTCATATTTGTGACTTGCGAAGTATTTAGAAAATTAAGATTTTCTATACTTTTTAGTTCAGTAAAATAAGAAAATAATGAACTAGAATTACTATTAGCAAATATTTCTCCATTACTTTGTATATATAAAGTATTAGTACTATCACCATTAGATGCTATCTTTCCTATAACACTATTATTATCACTAGCTGATAAATCATAACTCTTGGTAGTATTTTCTATATTATTTATTTTATTTTGAAATACTATCTTAGTAATTGTTTGTTTTTCTTCATTAGAAAGTTTAAGAGATGATGCAAGTGTGTTGATATTTTGACTAGCTTCTATTCTAAGTTTTACTTTAAATACTTTATTTTCTTCTTCTGCTGTCATATCACTTGAAAACCATAATCTTAATTTATAGTTGATAGTTTGTTTACTATTAATTATTCCACTTTCTAGTTTTTGATTTCCAGTTAATGACTTAGCAACATTATTAGAATCATCTCTTTCCAAACTATAGTGAACATATTTCTGGTCAATTCTGATATCTCCATCATCAAGTGGTTGATTATCTAAATAGATTGTATATGATGATGCTACTTTTCCATTATTAGTTATTTTAAAAGAATAATAATTATCTAAATTAACACCTTCACTGTCTGATAATGGTCCATCAGCTGATACAGTTATCACATTACCTTCTGATTCATCTAATACAAGTGCCAAACTTCCAACTTTCAAAACACTATCTTTACTTGCAAAGAAACTAGTTTGTAAAAACGCATATGATATTCCCAGAATAATAAATATCAAGATTATAAGTAATATAATTAAAAATATATTTTGTTTATTAATCTTAGATTTCATATTGAAGCACCTCTTTTCTTACTCGCATTATCCAATAGTGAATGGATTCAACGCCGTTCCATCGCCCTTTGTTATTTGAACATCTGAACGAAGATTTATTAAAGGTCTTACTCCATTTAACCCTGGAACACTTCTCCAAGGTGTTAAAGTACCTGCACGATTATACCAAACAAGCGGTCTAGAATCATAAGAATTAACTATTGACGGTGACATTGTCCAATTATCAATACCATTATATAAATAGTATGTATTATTTACAGTGTCATATATCGAACCAGCCATCATTTCTTCATCGGCTGTAATAATACCTATAGGATAATCCAATTTTGCATTAATATTAGTTAATGAAAATGAATCACTACTATTAATACATTTAATACTTGGAATTTTATTATTATATAAACGCTCATATGCTCCATATATAGTATTGGGAGATAATAAATAACCTGAACCACTTGCAATACTTCTATCATTACAAAAGGTTTCATCTGCTAAGTATGATGCATAATCTATTAAATTATTTTTATACCATACATCTAGTGTATTCTTCATGGTTGAATTTGTATTATTTGTTACAGCATCTGCATAAGTATCACTACTATATGAAATTGGTTTTACTATCATTGTTTTATCATTTATGTAACTCATTACTTTATAAATCACATTACATTCAGTATTCAAGCAACTATATAAATTATTCGATACAATTTCATCATGATTGTCTTTCCATGTTAATTGTTTGATTGTTCCTGTTAACACAAATTTCTTTGTTGATTCATTAAAGGTATAACCTGTTCCAAAATTATATTTCGTTGTATTTGTAAACCAATCATAACCTGTTTGTGTATTATTTTCATGTAACGAGAATTTTTCATTATATTTGTATCCAACATACGTTGGATCCCAATATTTTTCATTAAATGCTGAATTACCTATAGTTGTAGCAGTTCCTGTATCTGATGTTGTTGTTCCTGAGTAAATCATACGGACACTTCCATCTCCATTTCGACGGATAATTCTCCAAATGAAGCCTGCAAATGATACATAATTATTCTTGACTGCTCCTCTATAATAATAACTTGCTCCTTCATCATCTTCTGCCATAAATAAACCTTCGTCAGTCGTGGCTGTCTTAGAAAAGTCTGGTGTTCCTTTGTTAGTTATATTTTGTTTAGCAGTCTCTACAGAAGTCTCGTGATTATTCATTACTAACATACAATCTGATAAAGTATTGAAACCATTATCTTTGCAATAAGTATCTTCTACCTCTGCTACGGTATCTGATGTTTGACCATAAACATTTACTTTTACTTTATAAACTAGTCCACCGTTATCACTTTGTGGATTATAACTTTCATCGACCCATAATCTTAATCGATATTTTATTTCTGTATTTCCTTGCTGATTAAGATTACCTACAAATAAACTCATCATGTCAGATGGTCTTCCTGTATAGATATTACTGGTTGTATCTTCGGAATAGGTCTTGGGTGGCATTGCTTCTATTTCTGTTCCATCAGAATTAACTTTTGTTAGATAGAACTTTATATTCTTACCAGAAAAGGTATTACCGCTTTCTTCTTTTGCTGCTATCTCATAGTTGATATCTGTATTACCTTTGATTGATGATTTAACTGTGAAATCAAAGTATTCTCCAGTATTTAATCTTTTCTTTCCTGTATTATCTGTAGTTGGTAAAGCATTATTTATTGAAATAACATTACTACTTTCAATATAATTCATAGAAATAGCTCCTGTTGTAATAGTATTTAACTTTTGGCCAACACTTGAATAGTTAAATGCTGCATAACTGATACCTATTACTGTAATTAATAATACAAGAGTTACTACGATAGTTAGTATATTTTTTATCTTTTCCTTCTTCATAAATAGTTAATTCCTTTCATTTTGGTATTACACAAAAAAGATAGATCAATATCACTATAGTAATAATTAATCTACCTTTATTCCACTATAAAAGAAAGTTAGTTTATTATTTAATTTAGTAAAGTACCCCCCCCCATGTTAATTGTTTGTTAACTTTAGAGAATTGATACATACTAAACACCTACCTTTTATTTTTATCAGTATTCTTGACATTTTAATAATATCATAATATTTGACTTTTAACAACACTTAAAAAGTGTTCATTATCTGAACACTAATTATTATTACCAACAAATTCTACATTATTAATATTTCTTTCATTTCTATCTATTTTATAAGGTGAATAAATATGTGTTAATCTACCATCATATTTAACTTTAAATTTTCTTCCTTTAGGATCTTCTAAATAATATTTATTAGTACTATCTATTGCTAAAATGTTACCTTTAATAGTCATTACTTCATTATTAATATTATTTTCCACAAATAAAGTTATATTTGCCTTTTCTTTTATTTTACTAGCTAAAATATTGAGTTCATTATCTGTTAATTCTGTTGATAAAGTAACTCCTTTGTAACCATAATAAGCTAAAAAATAAGCTGTATAAGAATTAGTAATATTGCAACTACTAGCTGCTATAAAATCTTTTTCTCTACCATCAATAATCTCGTGAATAATGCCAGATTTTTCCTTCAGTTCAAACTGACAAGCTGGTATTTCCTTATAAGTATTGATATCAACATTATCTACATTTATATAATCTAACTTAACTCTGTTAGTAATTGAATCTTTAAAATTCATTCTTAACTTACCAATTAATCTTTCAGTTAATGTTCTTCTAATAACATTAATCTCCGTCATGGGAATAAATACATCATCATCCATTTCTACTTCAATGTTTTTAGAATTAAAAGGAGTATTACCTAACTTTTCAACTT
>JAQXHT010000071.1 GCA_029007415.1 bacterium | reverse complement strand
ATTTTGTCGGTTTTAACAAAATGATCAGATACTTTAATTTCACTGTTGCTACATGCATCTTTAGCTTTCTCTATTACTCCTGAAAATTTTCTCCATTCTTTATATTCAAGAGCTACCTGCAGTTCTCTAGCACACCAATACTCATTTCCAAACTCATTAGTATGTTTAATTCTTTCAAAAGTTATTTTATTATATTCATCTATCTGATTCGTATTTTATCTTCTTTCATTCTTCCATCTCTTACTAAATAGAAAGCAGCCGAAAGACCAGCTAAACCAGTTCCTATTATATAAGCAGATTTTTTATCTACCCCTTCTGGTTTTTCTGGACGAGCAAAAGCTTAATAAGTTCCTGCTCCGTAATACATAAATATCCCTCCTTATTATTAACAATTAAATTATAATTTTGTTTACTCTTATTTACAATGAACAGAATTTTTAAAGAGTAGTAAATATAATACAAGAAATAAATTTTGGAGTAATATCTATATATTAATAGAAGAATGAAAAAGTTTTAGACATGTTAACGTTTTTGTCTAAATATAAATTGACCATGCTATACTAAATGTGCTATAAGATAAATAAAGGAGAAGATATAAAATGATAGATTTACATATTCACACTAACTGTTCAGATGGAGTGTTAACTCCAAAAGAAATTATCGATGAAGCTTATAAAAATGGTATCAATACTATTGCAATATGTGATCATGATACAACGGAGGCTTATCAAGAAGAAATATTTAACTATGCTAAAGAAAAGAATATTAATTTAATAGTAGGAGTAGAGATTTCTACTAAAGCTAAAAAATATGGTGTTCATGTTCTAGGTTATAACTTTGACTTAAATAATAAAGAGTTTCAAGAAAAGCTTTATACTATAAGGAATGCTAGACATATATATTTAAGAAAAGTAGCTACTAAATTAGAAGAAGCAGGTTATAAAATTGATGTAGAGAGATTAGATAAAATTGATGCTGTATCTAAAGCTCATATTGCTTATGATGTAATAGAAAATAAAGAGAATGAATCTAAATTAAAAGAAGTTTTTGGTCATATCCCTGATATGGGCGAATTTATTGAAACTATTATGAATGAAGATTGTCCTTGTTATGTAAGAAAAGAGACTATATCTCCAAAAGAAGCTAGTGAACTTATTCATCATGCTGGTGGGAAAGTAGTTTTAGCTCACCCTGTTGCTTATACTTATGAAGATAATCTAACGGAAAAAGATATAGATGATTTAGTTATAGATATGAAGCCAGACGGTATAGAAACAAATTATATTTATATAGATAAAAATAATATCGAACATAACGATATAGCTTTATGGAATAACTTTGCTAAAAAGCATAATTTACAAACTACAGTTGGTTCTGACTTCCATAGAAAAGATAATATTCATCCTTATCTTGGTCTTATAGGAGAAGATATTAATCTAACTAGTGAAGAAATAAAGCAAATGATTAATTTCTTATTAGAAGATTATAATTAAACTTATTAATAACTGTTAAGAAAATAAATGATTAGTTTTCCTAACAGTTTTTTATATATAAAAGCTTAGTAAGTTTCTTCACTAAGCATATAAATTAGATTTCTCCTAATTTATTTAAGTCACCGTTTAATGGAATAACTCCCCATCCTTCTAATTCATCTTTAAAAGGTTCATAAATATCATTTAATAAATATACTTTTCTTTTATAATAAAAACCAAAAGCAATTTCACATAATGAGTTAGGGCCTATATAGTTTTTAATATTATTTTTTTCTACATTAACTATTAATATATAAGCATCAATAGTGGCAATTCTATTGAAGTGTGTATAAGAGGCTATATTCTTTTTTTCGCCTTTAAAACATTCTTCAGGCAATATAACTAAAAATTCTTTATTTTCTAGTGTTTTCTTTTACTTCAATAATTTTATCTTTTACTTTCATACTACCACATAATATTACTTTATTTTTCATATACATTAACTTCTTTTAAGATATATAGTATTATTTTTGAATAGCTGAAGCTTGTAAAGCAGTAATTGCTACTACTCCTACTATATCACTACTAGAACATCCTCTTGATAAATCATTAACTGGTTTAGCAAGTCCTTGTGTAACTGGTCCATAAGCTTTAGCAAGTCCTAATCTTTCTGTTATTTTATAAGCGATATTACCAGCATCTAAATCTGGAAATACTAAAACATTGGCTTCTCCAGCTAATTTTGAACCTGGTGCTTTTCTCTCACCTATTTCTTTAACAACTGCTGCATCGAATTGTAATTCTCCATCAAAAGTAATACCTTTTAAACGGTCTTTAGCAATTTCTACTGCTTTAACTACTTTTTCACTATCAGGACATTTTGAAGAACCATAAGTTGAATGTGATAAGAAAGCTACTTTTGGTTCTTCATCTACTAATAGTTCGAAACTTTCAGCACTACTAGCAGCAATATCTACTAATTGTTCACTAGTTGGATTTTGATTTAAACCACAATCAGAATAGATAAACACA
>JAQXHT010000070.1 GCA_029007415.1 bacterium | reverse complement strand
CATAACTACCCCCTGTATTTTTTTAATATTGTTTCAAATTGACTATTTGTTATTTCACCTGATAATAGAAATGATTTAGAAAATGATTCTAATCCTTCATAAAGTCCATCATACATTTCCATATTACCTTCCTTATCATATTTTTCTAAATCTTTAATTATATTTTGCAAAAGTTTAGGTAATTCTTCTTTATTTATCTTAATAGAATGATCTATCATTTGATAATCTTTATCCATACACATCTCTCATTTCCTAATGGAATTATATCATTTCTACCTATAGATGTAAATTAATTAGTCGTTAAACTAACCCTTAATTTTTCTAAAATCTTCTTCTCCTCTCTACTTACTTTTACTTGACTAATACCAAGACTTTCTGCTACTTCTTGTTGTGTCTTATCAAGATAGTATCTATTATTGATTAAACTTTTCTCATAAGAGTTAAGTTTATCACAAGCACTTTTTAAATCTAAGATATCAGTATCAAAGGCTTTTTCTACATAACTAACTTTATCATATAAAGATAAATTATCTTCATTCCTATCATCTAAATGATAAACTGGCATACTTACTCTATCAACCATCTCTATCTTTTCTATATTCTCATTCATATAATAAGCTACTTCATAAGTAGTTGCTTCTCTTCCAAACTCTTGAGTTAAATAATCTCTTGCCTCCTTTACTTTCTTTGAAAAGTTATAAACATCATATCCTACTCTTATTTCTCTACTATTACTGACTTCTTTTAGCATCTCCCCTTTAATATAAAGACAAATATAACTAGTTAAATCACTTCCTTTACTTTCATCATAATGAGTTAATGCTTCTTTTAGTCCAATACATCCTGCTTGATAAAGATCATCTATACTAGCATAGCTCTTATATTTATTAGCCATCATATAGATTAATTTATCATACTTTAAGAGTAACTCGTCCATACCTCCTCCTTTCCCCTAAAGAATACTTATATATTATTAAAAAGACAATCCATTCGACAAAAGTAGAATTTCTTTTTCTTAAGAACATGTAAAGTCTATATCTTTTAAATAACTAAAAGTTTTATATACTAGCTTTAATTTCATTTTTCCACACTCTTTACTCTTATATAGTTTTAATTCTTTCAAAGGTATGGTTGAACTTACTAAAATCTTATCCCAATCTAAATAATCCAGTTTAATATCATCATAGAAAGTAAATACCTCTTTTCGATATATTTTATTTATCTTTTCTACTCTATCTACTTTATATCCAGCTAAGACTCTATTACTAGTTAATAATGTATCATTTTTTTTATATTTATATAGTTTTCTTCTATATCTATATAATTTCTCTTTTTTTATTAACTTATAATAAGGTAAATCATTATAATTAGTAGTAACTTTTACTTTCTTATTCATTTTTAATTTAGTTAAATAGTTAATTAATCTTATCTTCTTAGTTACTACTCCTTTTTCTTTTAACTTTATTTTTCCTTTTAGATAAACATCATCATTTTCTATTAATAAATAGTTATTACTAGAGTTTTCTAATACCATTAATTTTATTTCTAAAATACTATCTTCTATCTTACTTTTATTAAAGTAATAAGTATTGTTATTAGAGTTAATTTTATTATTATTAAGTTTTATATCTAAAATAGTTATATTACTACTAGTTAGTACTTTTAGATAATTAATTTTTTCCAGTTCTAAATAATGATAGTAAGTTATCTCTTCTTTTAAGTAATCAGGACTATTAATTTCTTTAGTTGTATATTTACTATACTTATCATAGATAAACATATCTGTTTTAGTATCATAGTCTTTTGGTTTACTGCTATAATAATTATTACTAGTTTCCCCTTCTTTTCTTAAATAGTATAAATCTTCTTCTTTTATTATTTCTCTTTCTTTAGCAGTAGAAGTATCTGCTACTAGATATGGAGTTTCTACTGTTTCAGCATAGACATTAGTGATAAATAATGATAAAAATAGATAAGTTAGCATAAGTACCTCCTCATCTATATTATTTACATTAAATGAAGTTTTTTATCTATTTCCAACTCTAATAATTAAAAAATAAATATAATGATATTCCAAGTTTATATCAATATATAAAAGCACCTATAAATAAAATAATTTATTAGATACTTTAGTCAATATAAATTGCACGCATTCTTTATTATAAAGATACAAGATATTTACTTACCAATTTTTTAATCTTTTGCTTGAAAGAATAAAGTGAAAATAAAAGAAAATATTATTGCTGAAGTTATTCCTGATGCCGTAAGGTCGAACATTCCCATTAATAGTCCTAAGAAACCAAATGTTTCTGCCTTTGCTAAAGCTCCATGAATAAGAGAATGTCCAAAGGATGTGATTGGTACTAGTGTTCCTCCTCCACAAGTAGCAATGAAGTAATCATAGATTCCAAAAGCATCTAAGGCTGCTCCTACTACTACAAATATACTGGTTATATGGCCAGGAGTAAGTTTAGTATTATCGAGAATAATTTCTGCTATTAAGCAAATAGTTCCACAGAATAAGAATGAATATAGAAAATACATTTAAATCGCCTCCAAACATACTAAATGTGCTATTGATAAAATTGGTTTCTTTTGATAGACAAAAGTCGGTGAGAATAAAGCTCCTGTTGCTACTAATAATACTCTTTTATATTCACCTTTATTTAAAGAATTTAAAACTTTAGAATAAGCAACTAATGCACTACAAACTGGTCCACTACCACCTGCCATAACCTCTTTTTGCCTATCTAAGTCATACAGTATTGTTCCGCAATCATTATAATTAGAACCTAATGTAATCTTATATTCTTCTTTCATAAAATCTTTTAATATTTCTTTACCATATCTACCTAAGTCACCTGTCAAAATCAAGTCAAAATCTGCTGGTTTATATTTACTCTCTTTGAAGTATTCTGCTAAAGTATGAGCCGCTGCTCCAGCCATTGCTGCTCCCATATTTAATGGGTCTTTTTGATTATAATCAACCATTGTACCAATTACGCCTTCACTAACCTTTACTTTACTAGGTTCATCAGAAAGGAGAATACTAGCTCCACCTGTCGCTGTAAAAGTAGCTGTCTTCGGCTTCGGCGCTCCATACTCCGTCGGATTACGGAATTGTTTTTCACTAGACATATTATGTGAAGAAGTCGCCGCTATAACATTTTTCGCAAAACCACCTTCTATTAGAGAAGATGCTAGTAATATTCCTTCAACACTAGTAGCGCAAGCACTATATATACCGAGAAACGGACTATTCATTTTTAATGATGAATAACAGGAAGAAGTTATTTGATTTAACAGGTCCCCTGCTATTACTAAGTCAATATTATCTTCTTTTAAGTTAGTTTTTTTAAGAACTAGTTTCAAACTATCCTCTAGTAATTTTACTTCAGCTTGTTCAAAAGACTTTTCACCACAATATAAATCTTTCCGATACTTCTTATCAAAATAATTACTAAGAGGTCCTTTCGATTCATATGGTCCTGCTACCGTAGCAGCTTCTTTCACATAAACGTTTTTAAATCTTAGAATCATTTTAACACCTCGATTCCATAACGAATCATTCCAAATACCCAAGAAGAAACAATTCCATACAGAATAACTGATCCTGCTAATTTAAAGATATTACTACCTATTCCATAGATAGGGCCTTCTTTCTTATAATCAATCGCAGCACTAGTCATTGAATGAGCAAATCCTGTTATAGGGATAATAAGTCCACATTTAGCTTTCTTAACTAAGTTATCAAATACTCCAAGAGCAGTTAATAATGATGCTATAAATATTAAGGTTACTATCATATAAGTTGAAGCATCACTTCTAGAAATTGATAATACTTTTACATAAAAACAAATCAGTCCTTCCCCAAGCATTCCTACTAAACCACCAACTAAAAAAGCAATCAAAGCAAACTTCCCTTTTTCTTCACTAGGTTTATGTCTCTCAACTATTCCTTGATATTTTTTCTCTTTCATTTTATTCACCTATTGATAGTATGGCTCCTTTTTTGCTAGATATACAAAAAAAATGACCAAAAGTCATTTAATTATACCAAATCACAGAAAAAAGCCATAGTTTAATATGACTTTCAATAAATGTTATTTTAAAATGAATGGATCACTTTCAGTTCCTTTACCACTCTTTATCATTACATTGTTATTTAACATAATAGTAGGTCTAATTCTACTAAGACTTGAGGCATTAGATTCTGCAATATAACCTTCGTTATTAACATAATATACAGTAGCTGTATTTTCATTAGAAGCAGTCATTAACCAAAAAGTATTATCTTTAAGTTTTAAATAATTATAATTTTGGCAAGATCTTGAAGTTGTTGAAGTACAATTAGCATCAGTTGAAGCATTAATATAATCATTAACAGTTAATAAACCAATCATTTGATTATCCAATTTATCAGCACATTCAACTTCTCCAGTATTATTTGTTTCTCCCTTACTTCTCTTACCAATACATAATGAATAAGTTGTAAGTTTTTGTTTATCAGTATCAGAAAGTAATAACGGATCATTTATTGTACCATTATAGATATCAAGTAGAAAATCTTTCATACGACTTAATCTATAATCATTTATTCCTGCACTATAGCCAAGATCAGTATTATATCTGTCATCCCATACGTCATAATAATAATCTTCAAACTCAGGTATTAATAAGATTTTATTTTCACTAGTAATTTTAACAATTCTAAATAGTCCTTTAGATAATTTAACATAGTTATTAACATTGTCACCTCTAAAGACTAATTCACCATTCATCTCATATAAACCGTTACCACTAGTAACTGTTTTATTTTCATCTTTGACAGCATTAAATAATTCTTTAGTTTTATAAGTGTCACCACAATCAAGATATGGCGTATAAATATACTCATTGTTTATTTTTTGAACAACCACTGTACCAGAACACTGTGTGTTTTTTCGCATTTTACTAAGTGGTTTCATTAATTTATATTCATCACTTGATAAAGTAGCAGCATCCACTTCACTTTTTTCTCCTTCATTAGCAGGAAGTAAAACATCTTGTACTTGATAATATTTGATAGCTGCATTTTTTAGTTCAAGTTCCATCCGGTCGAAAGAATAATTTGTTCCCACCAACATAGTACCTACTAAAACGATTAAGAAAATAGCAATTAAAACGATAGAAATAATTCCTACTATCTTTAATAATTTTTTACGGGCTTTTTCTTTATCAGATGTTGGGGTAGCACTTACATTTTTAGGAGTATCCTTTTCCTCTTCTTCAGTTCGTATTTTTTTTCCTAAATTATTAAATCTATTAAACATATTTCACCTACTAATCAAAAAAGTCATCAAAGAAATCATCATCAGTATCATTATTATCATCTAAATTAAGATTTACTTTTGGTTTAATTTCTGCTCTCGGTGCTTCTACTGTTCTTGCTTCTTCTACTTTCTTGCTCTCCATCTTTTCTTTTTCTTTTGCTAAAGCTTCTTCTTTTTCAAGTTCAGCTATTTTAGCATCTATCTTTTTAACCAATTCATCTACATCAAAACTTGGCATAGGTGGTTCTTTCTTACTAGGCTCTAAAGCTTGATTAATTGGCATCTTCTGAGGGGTATCCATATTAAATGGATTTGGTGCTGGTTTATTTGCATTAGCAAATAGGTTTGGTGGTACAAATGATGGAACATTTCCTCCATCACTTGGAGCACCTATATCTGCTGAATTCATCATCTCAAGTAATTTTTTCTTCTTTTGTTCTTTGACAAATGTTTTAATATCAAAAGTGTGAACAGGTATTTTTTCTCTTTCTACAAATACAGCTTTTGGATAAGTTTTTCCCCAATCAATCTTAAAATCAGGAGTCATTTTAGTTTTAAATGGTTGTTTACGCATACGAAGAATAATCGTTTCAAATTGTTTCATTCTTTGTAAATCTGATACTGTAACAAGTGGAGTTGATGCAGTCTTATCATCTTTTTTACTCTTAACTTCACCACACATCTTAGAAATTTCTTCAAGGGCAGCAATTTCTGCTGATATTAAGTAAATAATATTACCACAGTTACCACGAATAGTTTCAGCTTCTTCTTTACCATATACTTGATTTAACTGTGCATAGTTTTGAATAATCATAGTAAAACGCATATGTCTTGAACGTGCTGCTGTAATCATTGTTGTCATATCTTTTAGTTTAGGCATATTAGCAAACTCATCTAATAAGAAATTAGTTCTAACTGGTAAAGCTCCACCATTAGCTTGAGCAACATCAATAAGTGTTTCATAACATTGTTTCAAAAGAATAGTAACTAATGGGTGGTAAGTGGTTTTTTCATCTTGAATAACAATAAACAAAGCAGTTTTTCTCTTACCAATTCCTGCTAAATCTATATCACTATGACTTAACATCTCTGATAAGTTTTCACGAGAAGCAAATAGTTTTATCTTTTGTCTAAATACTGATAAAATACTTCCTTTTGTTTCTGTTGGAGCAGATATGGTACTAGAAGCATTAATTGCTGCCGCACTAGCTGGATCTTTAGCATCAAAGTATTCTTTAATATAAGTACTAGCACCAAACTTCTCTTCACCAACAGTAGTCATTAAACTAACACTATTAAGGTTAATTTCATCTTCTTTAGCATCTTCAAATAAACCCAAAACTACTCCCGAAAAATAATCAGCACTTGTCTTTTCCCAGAAAGGATCAGCATTTGCATTAGATGAATCATATAATATATTTAAAGCTAAATCATCAAGTAACTCTATTGCCTTATCTTGATTACCTGACTTATACATATGATATGGTAATGTCAAAGGATTCCAACCACTACCAGATTGTGGATTACGAAAGTTCAATACTTGCACATCATAACCTTTTTCTCGTAACATAGAAGCAGTACTTTCGTAAATTTCACCCTTAGGGTCAGTGATAATCATTGATTCACCATTCTTAGCAAGTAACTTAACTGTTGGTTTGATAACTGTTTGTGTTTTACCAGAACCAGTAGCACCAATTACCAAGGTATGATATTCACTATTATCTACCCAAGCAACATCATCTTTTAAGATAAGGGGAACCCCACCAGCTGTAGCTGTATCAGCTTTTAAGGAAACTTCTTTTAACTCCTGTTGAAGCTCTTTATCTTTCGCCCATCTTGAATATCCTTTATCTTTCTTTTCCGTAGTAATTCCAAATCCTTTTTCCATCTCAAAGAAATATGATTTAACACTTAAAAGCATTCCAACTAAAGCAACAAGATAAATTAAAAGTGTCATCCACAAAAACTCTGGGGCAAAAGCAGGAAATGGGTTAAAACCACTAAACACTCCCTCTGTTGCAAAAGTATGTAAATTAACAATCCCAATCGCTATTATATATAATAAGAAAACAGCAAAGACACCAAATATAATTAAATCATCTTTATCCGCACGAAATTTTAATTTCATCTAAAGCCCTTCTTTCTTTTTGAAACATATTATATACTAAAAAGTCAAATTATTCAATCATTATTCATTTGTTTTATCACATGATTTAACTTTAATATATTTGCCTCGTTTTAATTGATACATTTCAACACAATCTTTTCTATTACTATAGTAACCACAACCAGTTATTATAGAATAATTACCCTTTCCTGTTAAATCAACAAGGTAAGCAACATAATCTTTACACATACTATATAACTTATCGTAAGTATTTATTTCCTTCTTTATTATACTTATTTTATCATCTTTTACTACAAAGATAAAATTAAATAAATCTTTAGCATACTCTGTCGTAAAAGCATTAGATATGATAATTAACTTTTCTAAGTTACCATCACTATCTAAATCAAAATTAATAACATTTTCACTAGTAAATGATAAAGCATTAATATCATTATCTTCTAGTACTTTTCTTATATATTTCTCATCTTCATCAGATACATCTTCTAAAATAAAATCACCATAACTATATTTTTGATTAGTTTTAATTGCAAAGATATCAACCCCTTCTTGTTTAATTGGATTTCTATCTTTATCAAAAATATACCATCTATCATTATATAAAAGATAATGCTTACCTAAAAAACTCCCATCTTGATAAATATCAAACTCTTGCCAGTTATACTGGTTAGTTTTTGTCATATCTTTCCATTTACCATCTTCATAGTACCACCTAGCTGATTTATTTACAATAATTGATGTTTTATTATGTTTATCTTTATAACTAGGATATAAGAAAAAGATAAACATCAATATTAAATAAACAATTAGAAGAGAAAATATAACATAATATCTAATTTTTTTTTCTTTCATATATTACATTTCCCTCCTAACTTTTCTTAAAGCAATCAATTCTAGATGTCCTATTCCAATCATATTGTTTCCATAAATCAGTAGCTTTACTACCAGGGTCCATCATTTTAACACCACTATCACTAACACTATCAACTGCAACCCAGTGTTGTCCTTGACCACCTTTAACTTCTAGAACGCAATAAGTATTAGTTTGACTTGTTTTTTCTTTAATAGTTTTTAGTTTTTCATCCTTAGTAAGACCAGATAAATTAGTTGTACCAGAATAACTAAATGAAGGTGCAACCGATGAAACTTTATACCATTGTAAGTTTCCGCCTGAATCAAAGCCACCAACTTTATTCATCGCTTCTACGAAAGTACCTGGATTAAAGTTAGCTTTCAAATCACTATCAGTAATACTATCAACCGCTCCACTCTTAGCAATTAACATAGAAATACTTGTAGCAAGACAACCAATCTTACCAATAGAACGATCTTGGTTAGTTCCACCACCTAGTACTATACTACTCCACTGAGAGTCTGTCTGTTTCCAAGCAACATAGTTACCAGAAGCAGCACTACTAGAAGAATCAACACAATTACTTTCACTGATAGAAGATACATTAGGATAATGTTTCATAATAATTTCAGTATAATCCATTCCCTGTTTAGCCATAGAAATCCAAGCATTCTGGTCAGTATTTAAAAAGTTAGTTTGATAAAGATTACCAGAACTATCTAAAGCAACTTTACCAGCTACTTCAGCAGCCCATTGTCTTTGGGGAGCATCAGCAGGTAATGGATCAAAGTGTTTAGTAGAAGCAGTATCTGTACCACTATGCATTACAAGATTTTGATTACTACTAGAACCATTAACACTACAACCTCTATCTGGATCACAATAAACCTGATCAGTAACACAGTTAGATATTTGTAAAATCCATTGGCCATTTTCTTCATAAAGTTTTCTTCCACCTGTATTACCAGAAGCATCTGGAACAGCAAGTGCAAAACTTCTAGCAGCAATTACTTGAGTTTTAAAAGCCTGTTCTGGTGATGATTCACCAATTTCAGCATAAGCAACACCAAGAGCATACTTTTCAAGTGGAACAAGTTCTTCCCCTTCAATCGGTACACCATAAGTTCCA
>JAQXHT010000069.1 GCA_029007415.1 bacterium | reverse complement strand
GTACTATCATATTTAATAGTAGCTGTACATTTATTTGTTCCTTTAGCATTTGTTACATAACCGGTTATAGTATGTTTTCCATCGTAATTTCTAGTAGTAGTTTTGCTTCCAGAATTACCATCTATACCATAGCTTGTTACCTCACCACTGATATTCAAGGTTGCTTTTACTGTTCCACCTTTATACCAACCATTATTTCCTTTGGTACCACCAGATAGAGAAATAGTACAAGTTGCTTTTTTCGTTGCTGGGCAAGCTTGGGTATTACAATCTTCACTTTCTAATTCATAAGAGACTGTACCATCACATTGCGTAGTAGTAATAACACGGTTTCGATGACCACCACCACATGTTTGACTACAACTTGTCCAACTACCAGTAGTAACAGTTGGTCCACTACAACAACTCTGATTATTACAACTTTGAGTTTCATAACTAGTATAATAACTTCCATCACAATTATAAGTTCGAACAGCTCTTGACTGCGTACCGCCACCACAGGAAGCTGAACAACTACTCCAAGAATCATATTCTACTGAACCAGGTGTTCTACAACAATAATTATTACAACTTTGACTTTCATATCGGACAGAATAACTTCCATCACAGTTATAAGTTCTAATTGCTCGCGACTGATAGCCACCATTACAACTTCTTGAACAACTACCCCAAGAGTCATATTCTACCGAACCAGGAGTCTTGCAACAAGAAGTATTACAACTCTGTGTTTGTGTATTTTTGGTAGTATTACCATCACATGACTCCGTAGTAACAGTCTTAGATTGAGTTCCTCCTCCACAAGATTTAGAACAACTACTCCAACTAGTTTCTGTTATTTTTGGACCATTACAGCATTTTTCTTGACCAGTTGTTGTTTTACAAACAAGACCTGTAAATTTATCTTTAAATGTTCTAGTTGTATTTGCCGTTCCAACTCCTAATGGAACACTACAAGTATCAGCTACAATTGTACTAGTAGTAGTATCGCACTCTTTATAAACTGTATAACTTAGTTTTTTAGCTGATGACTGGTTATTTAATTCATCTTTAGCTTGAATAGTTACAGTGTGATTTTTTCCATCAAGGCCACCCGAGAAGTTAATATCAACACTTATTTTACTAGTTCCAAGCGGATAAGTTTTCCAGCTAGAATAGCTTCCACTATCTATCATTGTACGGTAATAAATAACATTACCTTGCCCATCAACTCTATCAGTTATTCCAAAAGTAAGAGTAGCATTTGATGAGTTATAACCACTAGTTTTACTAGTCAAAGTTGCATTTTTTATTACTGGAGCATCTAAGTCAATTAAGTATTCAGAAGTATTAACAGAACAAGAGTTACCAGCAGCATCATAAGCATTTATTTTTCCATAAACATGGCCATTATCGGTATAACTAGTTCCGGTAAATAGTGTGTTATTAGCTCCTTTTAACGTTTTCGTCTTTGCACCAATAATGTTTACACCATCATCTTTACAAACAGCAGAACCATTAGTACTTTTAAAGCAGTTTTTAAAACTCCACTTATCAACATCAGTTTGTGGTGTTATTTTTAACTTTACAACTTTTGCTTGCCATTTATTGGCTACACTACCATTACTGCTTTCAATCTTTATCAGACTACAATCAGGTGGTGTTTTATCAATTACATACTTACCAGATGTTTTATCCGTTGTATTTCCACTTGAGTCAATGGCATGACCTTTAATTACATAAGTTCCTTCATCTTTTAAAGTAATAGTAACAGAATCAGTATATTGAGTCGGATCTTTTTTTGAAATAACTGTGCCATCTTTAATAACTTCATAAGAATAATACTCAACTTTTTTATTATCTTTTACGGTCATTACAACATTTATATTTCCATTTGTAATTACTTTATTAGGATTAAAGGTAATTACTGGGTTCTTAGTATCAGCTTCTGTCTTATAACCATTACAATCTATCAAACTATAATAAACATAAGTGTTATTAGCAACTTTATAAGCATAGACCTTATTAGCATTACTATCTGTTGAAGTTTGACATTCCTTACCATTATAGTCTTTTAATCTACTTAAGTACTTTTTTGAATATAAGGTATCTAAATCAACAGTTGTTTTATCACCAATATCCTCTGGCAAAGCACTTCGAAAATCGGTAAAGTACTCTTTTCCACTTAAAGTTACTGTATCTTCTTGAGATGCATAAAATCTTTCTTTCGCATTTTTTAAATATTTACTATAAGATAAAATAACCCCTGATGATAAAACTCCTAATATTGCAATCACTGCTAGTAATTCTACTAGTGTAAAACCTCTTCTTAACTTTTTCATTTAACTGGCTCCTTATTAGTTTTTCTTACTAAATTTTCCGCTAAATTTATATCCATTACAATCAACATTTACATAATATTGATAGTTATTAATTGTTTTTTTATAAGCATAAACTTTATTTTCTTCTTTATTCTCACAAAGTTTACCACTATAATCTTTAAGTTCACTTATATATTTTTTAGAATATAACTCTTCTAGACTAACTGATGTTTCACTTCCCACCTCTTTAGGAAGCTTACTCCGGTAATCTGTAAAATAGTCCCTAGCACTTAAAACTAGCATTCTCTCTTGACCATTATAATATCTTACTTTAGCATTTTTTAAATATTTACTATAAGAAAATATTCCTACTGTTGCAATAATACCTAGTATTACAATCACTGCTAATAGTTCAATTAAAGTAAAGGCTTTTCTACTTTTCCATAACTCCATATTATCACCATACTATAAGAAAATTTTAACACAACTATTAGAGAAAAACAATTGCTATTAAAAATGATTTTTGCTATTATTTAGGAAAGGAAGTGCTTCTATGGATTATATTAAGGTTAAAAACAAAAAGATAAAAATTAATACTTTGACAAGTTTCAAAGAAAAGTTTAAAAGTATTCGTTTTAAACTCGATACTATAACAGAAGGATACTTTTTCAAAAAGAAAAAAGGTATTAATACCTATTTCTTTTGTCAGCGAGTAAATATCTATCAGTTAGATGAAAACAACAAGATTATTCGTTGCTATCTAAATATCAAAACGGAAAAATTTGTTTTTAGAAAACGTGATGTTAGAAATATCTTAATCTTACCTAGTAGTGTTAATGACTATTTCAAACAAGGAGATGTTATTGCTTTTTACAGTTAATTACGACGATTTTTACTAATTAATTCTAAATCAACTGTTAACTGATTAATTCGTTCAATAATTCTTCTTGCTTTTATTTTATCTATACCATTAGAAGTGTTACTAAGGGTAAGTTCTAATTCTTGTTTGGTTAGATTAGAAGTGAAAAAGGTAGATAGATGATTTTCCATTCGATATTGTAATAGTGGTGCTAAGACTTCATCTCTACTCCAATTAGTCGTATTTTCAGCACCAATATCATCTAAAAGTAGTAAAGGAACCGTCTTTAGTTTACTAAATTTTTCTTCATAGTCCCCACCAAAGCTTGATTTTAAACTTCTTAATAGTTCTGGGTAATAAACCATTATACTAGAAACATCTTTTTTAGCCATTTCGTTAAATAAAGAAGCGATTAAATAAGTTTTACCACTTCCAAAAGAGCCGTGAAGGTATACTCCTTTAATTGGTTCTTTTTTTAAATAATTATCAATAAATTCTTTAAAGTATTTAACTATTGGCAGACGATGTTTATCATCTTTATAAATATTGGTAAATGTTGCTTTCTTAATATCTTCTGGTAAGTCATAACAAGTGATTTTTTTCTGATAACTATAAAGTTCTTCTTCTAATAAAGAATACTTACAAGGTACATAAGTAAAGTTTAGTTTGTTATTTTCTAAGAAAGATTTAAAGCAGTAACCATTAACACTATTTTTACACTCCTTTTTACTAGGACATTTCTTACAGTTATTCGTTTCTATTACACATTCTTCTAATTTAGAAGTATATTTCATAAGTTCATCATCACTTAAATCAATAGAACTAACATAGTTTAAAAAATCTTCATTATGACAAGCATCCATATAAGATTTTTCTAACTTTTCGATATTATTTTTACTAATCATTACTTTTATACTTTTCATCGTATCACCCCATTTAAGAAATCAGTCGGTCGGTCAGTAACTTTATTATAAGTAACATTTTACTTTTTTGCAAAACATATTTTAGGAAAACAAGTGGTTACTTTATATTTATCTTTACTTAACTCAATTTCTATCGCACCATTCTTATCAGTACGATATATCTTAGAGTTATTTAAAATATCTAACACTTCTCTTTTCGGATGACCATATCTGTTCTTTTTACCTACTGATAATAAAGAAATCTTTGGTTTAATACTAGTAATAAACTCTTTGCTACTACTAGTATTAGAACCGTGATGTCCAACTTTTAAAATATCAATGATAGGTAAATCATAATTACTAAGAATATTTTGTTCACTTTTCTTAGAAGCATCTCCCATAAAGAGAAGATTATATTTATCTATATTTATAAATAAAACGGTACTAGAATCATTTTCTTCTTGGTAATTATTATTTAACACTTGAAAGGTAAAATTACCGATTTGAAAATAATCATCTTTTACTAGCTTTCTTACTACAGTCTTCTTAGATTCTGCTAAAGATACTGCTCTTTTCTCAAGACTGTTAAAACTATTACTATTAAGATATAAGTTATCTATTTTATAGTATTTAGCAATCTTAAAATATTCTCCTAAATGGTCACCATCACCGTGACTAATTAAAACTGTATCTAATTTTTTAATACCCATTTTTCTTAAAAAATCACAAATATCATCACCAGTTGAATAACTATCTAAACTAAAACTAGCACTTCCACCAGTATCTAATAGTAAGGTTTCATTATTAGATATAAAAAGGAAACTATCACCTTGACCAACATCTAACATATAAACTTTATCAAAAGAAAAAATATTATTATAAAAGTAATGTGGTATCAACATTATCAGTAAAATATAAAGAACTTTCTTTTGATAAATTGCTATAAATATCAATAATAGATAGACGATATAAATAATAAGACTTACTCTTCTAAAAATAAGATTAAAAGAGATATTAGAAAAGAAGCTAACACTTTCTTCAAACAACTCTATAATTACATAATAAATATTAGCTATGAAAGGAAACAACATCACTAGAAAAGCCATTGGAAAAAGAACAAAACTTACTAGTGGAACATAAATTAAATTATAGAAAATACTAAAGATATTGATACTTGAAAAATTATAAAGAGAAATTGGTAGAGAAAATAAAAATGCTAAGAGTGAAGTTTCTAAGAGTTTGAGAAGACCTTTTCTTTCTTTTTTTCTTTCATAATAGAGAACAAGTCCAGTAGAAATAGTAAAAGAATAAAGCAAACCAGTGTCCAAAAGATAAGATGGATTTATATTTAAAAGCACCGTAAGTGCTATTATTATTAATTTGAAAGGAGGAAGATTAAAGTGAAAAGTATTATTTATTTGTCTTAGATATAAGAATAACAGACTTCTTGCAAGTGAAACACTATTTTCAACTATTAAAAAATAAATTAATATCAGTACAACGTTGACATATCTTTTTTTTGATTTATTTAAAAAGGAAATGGAGGTAACAACCAAAAATAAGTGAGTTCCAGATAGAGAAAATAAATGTGTTAAACCAATTGCTTGAATATTCTTTTTTAAATTATAAGATAAGTCATCTTTATTACCTAAGATAAATACTTTTAAATATGGAGTGATTTTATCATTAAAAGTTGCAAAGTAGTTATAAAGAAAGTTTCTTAAAAGATAAATAACATTAGTGTTTTTCTTAGTAATTTTAATCTTCTTAGCTACTACCTTATAGTAGATATCTTTATTGTTTAAATATTTCTTATAAGAAAAACTATAAAAGTTATGTAATTCATCTATTCCTTCTAAACTACCAGCAATATTAATACTATCCCCTAAGTCGATACTATCATATTCTTTTAAATCATTAGAGTTTTTAATATATTTATAGATTAAAAAATAATCTTTATTTCGAACAGTTAAAATAAAATTTTTATTAGAAATTCTCTTTGCTACAACTTTACCTTTTAACGTAATATCTCCTTCCTTATAAAGAGAATTTCTAGGAGTGATAGTGTGTATGGTTATATGTATAAGTGTTAGACTTAAAAGAATAATTAGAAATAACTTAGAGTGTAATACTTTCTTTAATCGCTTCAAATAAAGCGTCTCCGATACCTTTCACTTCTTTTAACTGATTAATATCAGTAAACTCGCCTTTTTCTTCACGATAATTAATTATTTCTTTTGCTTTTGCTTCACCAATACCAGGAAGTGTTAAAAATTCCTCTAAAGTGGCATTGTTTAAAGAAACTTTTACATTCGGTACATTAACTACTTCACTACTAATACAAGCATCATTAGAAACACCATTATTAGAAGCACAAGCAGCTTGTTCTTGTTGTTCTTTTTCTTTTACTTTAGTAAAGTTTGCTACTTCATCCTTAGAATAAACGATAATAACCATTTCATCTTTAATTTTCTTTGATAGATTTAAAACAGAAGTATCAGCATCATTTTTTAAATCTCCTGCTAGATGTATAACATCTATAACTCTACTTCCTGCTTTCATACTATAAGTACCAGGGTTATTAACTTCTCCTTTGATATCTACTAAATAGTAAGTAGCATTATCTTCACTAGAAGATTTTACTTCTTGCTTCTTAGAAACTAAAACTACTTTCTTCTCTTTTACACTTTTGCTTTTCATAAAGTGCTTACTAAAGATAAAAATAGAACTTATCAGGGCTAGCAAAAAGATAGCTGAAAGAACAATTAATTTTCTATGTCGGTAAGAAAAAGTCATAATCTTTCCTCCTTTCGCCACCACTATAACAAACTAATTTCTAAAAAGCAAAAAGGCAAAATGTCATTTTGCCCCCTATTACTACCCTGAATTTTGCATTTTCAGCGCTGAATTTGCCATTTTCACCCCTAAAGTATACCTGAATTTGCAAAATCTCCGATTTTTTTCATAAATTTCACTTTTTTTTATTTTTTTCAGTTTCTCTTATTTTTGTCTCTATTCCAACACGTTGTGCAAAGGTTACAGCAACCATTAAACATAAGGTAAAACTACCACCATAACTGATAAATGGTAACGTTACCCCCGTCATTGGCATTAACCCTAAGATACCCATCAAATTAACACAGATATGGAGGAAGATATAGAAAAATACTCCATAACAAATTAATGCTCCACGATTGGTATAGCTTTTCTTACCTATTTGATAGATACGGTAAAGAACAAAAGCATAGACAAGAATTAGTAAAACACCAGTTACTACTCCCAACTCTTCAACAATAATCGCAAAAATAAAGTCCGTATAAGGTTCTGGTAGATATAAATATTTTTGCGTACTATTACCTAAACCAACACCAGTTAATCCACCATTATTAATAGCAATATAGCCATTACAAACTTGGTTACCTTCATCAAGTAGTCGTGAACAAGGATTAGTAAATGTTAATCTTTCCTTCTGTCTATCGTGAATTAAAGTTTTTCCCATTAAAGTAAGTCCAAAAGCAACGATGATAACAGCAATTAGACCAAATAAAACTATTTTAGTTTTAACTCCTTTCGGCATTGGTACTAAAAAGAAAATAAATATTACTAATAATGAAAAGATAATCGCTGTTCCAAGATCTGGTTGCAAGATAATTAAGAAAGCAATGGCTGCTCCAATCATTAACGGTAGCATACTAACCAGTACACTTGATAACCTTTTTTCATTAACTTCATAAAATCTGGCCATAAAAGGAATTATTGCTACTTTAGCAAATTCACTCGGCTGAATGGTGATTGGGCCGATAGCAAACCAACTCCGTGCTTGGTTAGTTACTTTACCATAAAAAAGCAACGCCACAAGAGCTGCTATTATAAAAATTAGTAAAGGCGTAGAAGCTATCCCATAAACTTTAGTATTAAATTTTACAATAATAAAACTAACGATAGCACTTACTCCTAAGAAGATAGCTTGCTTAATAAAATAACCATAGGCACTCTTACCACTCATATAAGCTGTTACATTACTTGATGAGAAAACCATTATAAGACCAAAGAGAAACAAAAGCATTGTTGCAAAGAAAAGCGGTTTATCAAGGTATTTGATAACTTTTCTCGTTTTGGTCATGATATGTCTACCCTCCCAACTATTATAAATATACCACAGAATAAATTCTTTAGCAAAGTCTATCTAGTCAAATTCATTAACACCTTGACATTATTTATCATATTCTATATTAGAAAAAGGAGGAATCTGTATGTATTACTACGGTGGCGGAAGCTGTGGTTGCGGTGGCGGTATGCCATACTATCCTACTTATGGATATGGTGGATACTACACTCAATCAGGCGGCAACTATGCAATTATCTTAGTATTATTTATTCTATTAGTTATTGTAATTGGTGCTAGATACACAAGATAGAAAGGAGAAAAACCTTTCTTTTTCTTGGTATATGTGGTAAAATAATGCAAGAAGTGGATGTGGTACTATGTTAAAAACAAGTGAAATATTAGATGAAAAAGATAAAAGATTAAGATTAGTTAGTGAAGAAGTAACTTTTCCCCTAGCTAAAGAAGATAAAGATTTAATTAATAAAATGATTAAATACTTACACGATAGTCAAATCGAAAAGTTAGCAAAAAAGTATGATTTAAGACCAGGTATGGGGATGGCTGCTATTCAGTTAGGGGTTGCTAAAAGATATTTAACTATTGTTCACGAGATTGGTGAAGAAGAGTTTGATACTTATGTTATTTGTAATCCTAAAATAGTAAGTAATTCGGAAGAAAAAATTTATGTTGATATGGGTGAAGGCTGTCTATCAATTAATAGAGATGTTGAAGGCATTGTTCCAAGATATGCCAGAGTAACTGTTGAAGGTTATGATACGGAAGGTAATAAAATAAGAATAAGAGCAAGAGAGGAACTTGCTATTGCTTTTCAACATGAAATTGACCATTTAAATGGTATACTATTTATCGACCATATTGATAAGAAAAATCCTTACAAAGACCAAGATAAATATCGTGCTATCTAGACTTTTTAAAAAGTCTTTTTATTTTGCTTTTAATAGGAAAAATTATTTATCTTTTGCATACATTAAATTGAGGAGGGATAAGTTTGGCATCATTTAGGGAAATTGTCACCAAGGCAGTTATTGGAAAAGGTAAAAAACAATTTACCGACAACTTATCATTACAAGCTGAAAATACCCCCACTACTGTTTTAGGTTGTTGGGTAATTAATCATACTTTTAGTGGTGAAAAAATTAATAATATCGTAAATATCACTGGTAGCTACGATATTAATGTTTGGTATTCTTACGATAATGATACAAAAACAGAAGTTTTAAAACAACGACATAGTTATAATGAAGTTGTAACTATTCAAGGAAATAATCAAAGTAATAATAATGAAGAAATTATTATTAGAAGTTTATCTGGTCCAAGTTGTGTTAAAGCAGAGATAAATGGTAATAATATTTTAACAACTATTGAAAAAACTCTTGGTATTGAGTTAGTTGGTGATACGAAAGTAAGAATTAATGTTGAAGATAATTATAGTGATGATTGGGATGAAATCACTGATAGTGACGAGACCATCAATAAACAAATTGATGAGGAAGTTGTTGAAGACTATATCACCGATAAAGATGAAGTTATAGAAAATAATACAGATTAAAAAGGAAAAGACCGGCTAAGATCTTTTCTTTTTGTTTTTGACTAATTCATAAACTATATCTGCTTGGTCACAAACGTTTTCTGAATGTGTTACTATAATGATACATTTATCTTCTTTAGCTAAGTTTTTAAATATCTTAAGAATTTCATTTTCTGTTTCTTTATCTAGATTTCCTGTTGGTTCATCAGCGAGTATCATTAGAGGATTGTAAGAAAGACTTCTTGCTATCGCAACACGTTGTTGTTCTCCACCTGATAATTTAAGAACTCTTCTATCTTTCTGATTTTTAGTAAGTCCGACTTTTTCCATTAAACTAATAGCTTGTTCTTCTTTATTAGCAATATTTAAGTTACTAACATTCATTGAAAGAATAATATTTTCTATTGCTGTTAGATGTGGAAGCAAGTTATAACTTTGAAAAACGATACCGATGTCTCTACTTCGATAATTATCTAAATCGATATTTTTTAATTCTTTTCCATCGAATTCAATTGAACCTTCATAATTACTTTCTAATCCACTAAGAAGTGATAAAAGAGTTGTCTTTCCACTTCCACTTTTTCCTTTAATAGCATAGACTTTTCCTGTTTCAAAGGAATAATTTATATCTTTTAGAACATAATCATCAGCTTCTGCATCATCGTATCTATAAGAAACATTATCAAGTTTTAATATAACTTTTCCCATTTTAGGACCTCTCTTTCAATATTGTTAATGGTGAGAATTTTTCAATACTTAAAATAGCACTTAATGAACTAATTAAAGTTAGAGAAAGACCTATTCCTAGTAATTCTAGTAATACTTTCATATCAACAGTAGCATTGATGCTATCGAAAGCTTCAACATTTGCAACACCGTTAAATTTTCTATCGTTTTGTTTATTACTACTACCATGTCCAAAGTTTTCCTGAATGTTGTTATTACTTTCTTGACTATCAGTTATTTCGTTTTTTAGTAGCGAGTTAGATACTGGTACACTAATCATGGCACCGGTGAAAGCTCCTAGCAAAAGAGATGCAAAAGCAACTATTAGTAATTCTAAGACAAATTGTAAGCAAACTTTAGATTTCTTCATTCCAATTGTTCTTAAAACACCGATTTCGTATTTTCTTTCTCTTATATTAATCATATTTATTATTAAAAGAACAACTGCTCCGATTATTAAGGTAATAATTAAAAATGTAACAGCAAAAGTTTTGACATTAGAAATAGTGCTAGTAGCATTTTCTACTTGGTCTAAGTTTGTTTGTACTGTTAAGTTTTCATTTAAGCCTTTACTTGTTAATTCACTACTAAATTTATCTACTACAGAACTAGAAGTTAAGATAAAAGTAGGATTTGTTGTTATTGCTAAGTCTTGGTTTGTTTCACTCATCTTTGTAATGAAGTTTGTACTTGTTATGATAGTATTAGCAGAATTTGCAAACATTTTCATTCCACTATCAGTATCTTCTTTTTCTTCATAAATACCACTTATTACTAAGTCATAAGTATTACTTGCTGTATCTATTACAGTGATAGTATCGCCGATTTTTAGATTGTTTAAGGTTGCTAGTTCAATGTTAATTAAACATTTGTTACTATCAAAGTCTTCAAAGACTTCTCCATCTGTAATTTTATAATTACCACTTACAAATTCACTCATTGCATCATATGATGAATAACCTTTCAAATTAAAGTCGGTTGTAGTTTCTCCTTCTTTATTATCATCATTATCATCTTTTCTTTTATCCAACATATCATTATTAGAAGTCATTTCGGCTTTTTCGATATTAGCATTAACTCTTACTGTTTGAGTATAGTAATAACTTTTTACATATTTACTATCTGCATATTTCTCAATATCACTTACGGAGATGTTATTAGCAAGAGAGAACATCTCTTTCATATTACTCTTTGAATTTTCTTTATCTTCCGGATTAAAGTCCTTCATCATATTTTCTCTATTAATAGAGATGGTTGCTTCTACTTGATATTTTTCTTTATAAGATTTTATCAAGCTACTAGCGGTATTATTAATCGCAAGGGTTACTGCTACACTAGCAGATATTATCATTATGA
This sequence comes from bacterium, assembly GCA_029007415.1. Lineage (GTDB taxonomy): Bacteria > Bacillota_I > Bacilli_A > RF39 > UBA660 > Onthousia. The sequence goes on along the minus strand of JAQXHT010000069.1, from coordinate 4,682 downwards.
TAATTCCTATTAAAATATTTCTTCCTTTGTTTCTAGTAATTGATGTTATCGCATTTTTTAATATATACATGTTTTCCTCCTTCATGTTTTAAAGTTTAAAGGAGTTTTATTAAATGAACATTAAAAAAACAGAATTTTTTTCAATCCTGTTCATAAGTAACAATATTAGAAAATGTATCTCTTAGTCCTTCTTTAATGAACACTAAATTATTATTTAGTTCTTCTTCTTTTTGTTGATAGATAGCATAAAGAGGTATTTCCTCTAACTCACTTGTTAAACTATTTATCTTTTCTAAGGCTTCTTTATCTTGATAATTTGCTTTTACATATTTTCTTTGCAGACGTTTTATTTCGTCAATTGTTTTGGTTATATTTTCATCTTTTTTTAATTCTTGTCTTAACTTCATATAATCTTTATAGAGTTTGTCTTCTTTTATTTTATTAGTTAATTCTTGTGTTTTTAGAATTATCTCTTTATCTTGATACATATTCGCCATCTAAGCTCCAAGTCTTGGCATCTGTTATTTTAACTTTAACGATTTTACCAATAATATCATCATTTCCGTTTTTGATATTAACTAGTTTATTAGTATCGGTATAACCGAAGTATTCTTCATCTTTCTTTAGCGATTTGCCTTCTACTAACACTTCTACTTCTTTATTTAATAATTTTTTATTATTTTCTAAAAAGTAAGTATTTACTACTTCATTCAAGCGATATAGACGTGACTCTTTCTCACTAAGTGGTATATCATCTTTCATCTTAGCAGCAGGAGTATTTTCTCTTGGAGAATAAATGAAAGTGAAAGCATTATCGTATTTACATTCTTTTACTAGCTCCAAAGTCTTTTCAAAGTCTTCTTCGGTTTCGGTTGGAAATCCTACTATTATGTCTGTTGATATAGCACAATTCTTGATTCTTTCTTTCATCTTATGGAATAAAGTTAAGTAACTTTCAATATTGTAACGTCTTCCCATTAGTTTTAAGATTCTATCACTTCCTGATTGGACTGGTAGATGAATACTTGGCATTATGTTGTCGTATTTAGCAATAACATCTATCATTGCATCAGTGAAGTCCCAAGGATGACTAGTCATAAATCTTACTCTTGGAATACCTAGGGAAGCAACATCAGCTAATAGTTCAGCCATTGAATAGTCTTCATATAAGTCTTTTCCATAAGCATTAACGTTTTGGCCTAGTAGAGTTACTTCTTGATAGTTTTCTTCTTTTAGTTTCTTTATCTCTTCTAGTATTTCTTCCTTCTTACGACTTCTTTGTCTTCCTCTAGTATAAGGAACGATACAATAAGTACAGAATTTATCGCAACCATAGATGATAGTAACATAAGCTTTGAACTTGTTTTTTCTTTTGGTAGGAAGGTTTTCTACTAGTTCCCTTTCTCTTGAATAAACCTCTATCTGAATTTTTCCTTCTTCAACTGATTTTACTAAAGCATCTGGTAGTTCAAAAATGTTATGAGTACCTATAACAAAGTTTAGATAAGAATATTTTTCTAGTAAGTTTGTGATTACGCCTTCTTCTTGCGCCATACAACCACATAGACCAATCATTAAATCTTTCTTTTCTTCTTTTAAGTGTTTAGCTCGTCCTAGCATTCCAAAGGCTTTATTATGAGCATTTTCTCTAATGGAACAAGTATTTAAAAGGATTAAATCTGCTTCTAAATAGTCATCTGTAAAAGTAAAACCCATTTCTGTTAAAAGACCAGTTATTATTTCGCTATCGTGTTCATTCATCTGACAGCCATAGGTTTTTAAGAAACACTTTTTTCCTAAAAATTTATCTTTATATTCTTCTTTTAGTTTATAGTTTTTTTCTTCATATTCTCTTTTATCTGTTGTTTTTGCTTCTTTATAGTTTGGTAAATGCATACTCTTCTCACCTCTTGTATAGTATATAGAAATTTCCTTCTTTTTGCAAGGAAAAGAGGAAGAAGTAAGTCCTTAATCTATGATATAATTAGGAAGTTGAGGTGACAATATATGAATAAAAAAATTGGAATATTAGATTCTGGTATTGGTGGTACTACTATTCTTAGTAAGATAAAAGAATTATTACCAAAGGAAGACTATATCTACTATAAAGACGATAAAAATAACCCTTATGGTGAAAAAAATGACGATGAATTACAAAAAATTGTTAGAACTGGGGTGAAGTTTCTTCTTTCTAACGATTGTAAGATAATTGTTTTAGCATGTAATACAGCTACTACTAAATGTATTAAAAATTTAAGGGCAGAATTTAAAAATACTATTTTTATTGGGACGGAACCAGCTATTAAGGTAGCGTGTGATAATAACTACAAGGATATTCTTGTTCTAGCAACGGAAGCTACGATTGATTCCAAAAGAACAATGGAATTAATTAAGCAAAATAAGAAAGACTATCAAGAAGTTACTTTGATTAAAGGAAAAGGTTTAGCTCATGCTATTGAAATGAATAATAAAGAAGAAATAACTAGAATATTAAAAGATATTAGAAAACAGGTTAAGTTTAATCCTGATGTAATTGTTTTAGGTTGTACCCATTATCCTTTGATAATAGATGATATCAAATATTTCTTTAAGAATGCAGATATTATTGATGGTAGTGATGGTGTTGCTCGACAAGTAAAAAGACTACTAGAAGAAAATAATTTATTAAATAGTAAGGGTAATGGAAAGGTTGAATACTTTTCGACAAAAGAAAAATACGCTAGTCAAAACAACAACTAAGCGTATTTTTTATGCTTCTACTTCTACTAACACTTCTTTAATGATGTGATCCATAGAAGTAAGTTTATTTTTCATAAGTTCATTTTTAATTCGGTCAAAGTTTTCTTTAATCATTGTTACTAACTTATCCATCATTGGTAGAAGTTCATTTTTCTTTTCTAGGTTTGAAACGATAACTTCTAGATTAGATAATTTAGTATATTTACCGTATTCACCGCTTTTAATAAATGTCTTATAGAAAGATAAGAAGCTCATCACGTCTATATTATTAAATCTCTTATCTTCTAAGATTTTAAAAGCAGTTGATAAATTATCTTTTTCGATTGCTAAATCAAGAATTGTCTTTCCTTGATTGTTTTTTAAATTATACGATAATTTCTCATTTCTTTTTAATTTCTTAATAATTGGTGCAACTTTCATATAATTTCTAGTTGCTAAAATATGTAGTAGTGTATTTCCTTCATTGTTCTGATGATTAACTATCTCTTTGTCATAATTGATATACTTTAAAACTAAATCATATTGATGTAGTTTAAGTAACTTCATTAAGACAGTATTACCTGCTTCATCAGTTTCTGCTACACTTACTTTTTTCTTGCTTAACAAACTATCTACTAAATAGAAGTGACCTTCCTTCATTAATTCAAATATCAGGGACGGGTCTTCTTCACAGGCTAGTATTGCTTGTTCTTCCGCGTAAAACATTTAAAACACCTCATCTTTTTACGTGACGACTTTTATTGTATCAAAAAAAGCTATCAATGTCAAATGAATGTCCTTCATTCTATCAATAGCTTCCCTATTTTTTAAGTTTTTATACAATTATTGGCTTAAAATTTATCGACATTAATTTTAACTCGTTTATTACCATTTTGGTAACTAGCGGCTTGTAGAAGGGTTCGAATGGCATTAATTGTTTTTCCGTTTTTACCAATTAATCTACCCATATCTTCTTCTTTAACTAGTACTTCTATTGTAATTTCATCTTCCGAAGTAAATTCTTCTATTTTAATGTCGTCTTTGTTAGTAACAATCCCACTAACAATGGTTGTAACAAGCTTGGTCAAATCCATTATTTTGCTTCTTTCTTAGCACTTTTGCTATCTGCATACTTCTTCATAACGCCTGCATTCTTTAGTAAGCTACGTACTGTATCAGAAGGGATAGCACCGCGTTCTAACCATTTAAGTGCTACTTCTTCGTTGATTTTTGTAGTGTTTTCTTTTTCGATTGGATTATAAGTTCCAACTAATTCAAGATATTCTCCGTCACGTCTTGCTCTTGAATCAGTTACTACGATACGATAAGTAGGACGCTTCTTTGCTCCCATTCTCATTAAACGAATTTTTACTGCCATAATTACACTTCCTTTCTCTTTGCATTAATATTGTAATACAAAGAAGCGAAAGTTGTCAACTATTTTTTGTTAACAGTTCTATAAGAAAGTAGCAACAATTCTAAACTCACGTTTAGAGAATTTTCTGTTTCATAGCCAGTCAAGGCTCCACAGACCTAAATTCCGACAGCTGATGCCGTACATAATATTATTATTTACTTGAAATTTCTTCTAATTCACTAATAGAAAGTCCAGTATATTTAGAAATTTTATCTAATCTCTCATTGTTACTTAACATTAGCTTAGCTATTTCTAACTGTTTATTTTTTTCGCCAATAGTAACACCATTATCAACGCCTTCTGAATAAGCAGAGTTTCGGCATTTCTCTTCTACCTTCTCAGCGTTATACCAAGCATTAAATTCATCATTAAGTTTCAATTTTTCAATCTCATCCATTATGACCAGTCCTTTCTTACTATTACCAGTTATCTTCTTTAATTCTTCATCAGTTTGTGCTGTTAACATTGATAATAGCATTTCGTCTTCGTTAGCTCCAGTATAACAAATGTCTTTGTAATTTACTAGGTATACATCATAAATTTTGAT
>JAQXHT010000068.1 GCA_029007415.1 bacterium | reverse complement strand
TCCAATATTAGTATAAAAAATTAAAGATTTTAACTTTGATCTTTTTGGTATACAATTTAAACGCACTTTCCTAATAAAGAAAAACAGATAGAATTTTATATTCTAACTGTTTTTTCAGTCATCTAGTCTGAACTGTAACATCTTCTGTTAAAAGGCTTGATATATCTAGGTTTTGAAAATAGCCTTCGGTTGGTAAGTTTTCAAATATCAACTTTTCTTTTGTCACTGGATGATAAAATGCTAAATGATAAGCATATAGAGCAAGTGGATATTTCCCCTTCTTACCGTAACGACTATCACCTAGTAAAGAGTGTCCTCTTGATGAAAACTGTACTCTTATTTGGTGATGTCTTCCTGTTAATAAGTTTATTTTAACTAGTGATGTGTTATTAATAACTTTCAAAGTTTCAAAGGAAAGAACTGCTTCTTTGCCGGTTTTATCTATTTTGCTTTGATATTCTTCTCTTAATATTTTATCTTTATAAGTAGTACTTTCGACCTTGCCGTTTACTACTGCTAGATAATACTTCTCTGTTTTGTGTAATCTTATCTGTTCAGAAAGGCGACTTGCTGCTTTACTAGTTTTAGCAAAGACCATTACACCACCTACTTCTTTATCAAGGCGGTGAACAAGTCCTAAGTAAACATTACCTGGCTTATGATATTTTTCTTTGAGATATTGTTTTAAGATAGTGAGTATATCAGGTGTTTTACTACCATCACTTTGACTTAAAATATATGGCTCTTTAACTGCTACTAGTAAGTGATTATCTTCATATAATATTTTCACTACTCTTCGCTCCATCTACCGTAGATACCACAAGGTAAGACTAAATCGTTTTTAGTTATAGGTAGACCTATCTCACCACAATCGATGATTCCCTTATAATCTTTAAAGGTGATTTTAAAGATATTTTCTAAAACTTTAGGGGAAAGGCCAGCTGTATAAGAATTGATTAGGAAGAATAATGGTTTATCACTTAACAATTCTTTACACAAAGCTACTAGTGGAAATAAGTCTTTTTCAATGTTCCATACCTCTTTATTAGCTCCTCTACCATAACTTGGTGGATCCATAATAATAGCATCATATTTATGGCCACGTCTTATTTCTCTTTTAACAAATTTTACAACATCATCAACATAATAATGAATATCACTATTCTCTAAACCATTTTTCTTAACATTTTCTTTGCACCAATCAACCATTCCGCGTGAAGAGTCGACATGGTTAACACTTGCTCCGGCTTTTAAGCAAGCAACAGTTGCTCCTCCAGTATAAGCAAATAGATTAAGGACTTTTATTTCTCGATTGGCATTTCTTATTTTTTCCATCATATAGCTCCAGTTAGAAGCTTGTTCTGGAAATAGACCAGTGTGTTTAAAGCCCATTTGTTTTATTTCAAATACTAAGTCACGATAAGTTACCGAGAAGTGTTCTTTAGTTGGTCTTAAATTTTCCCAATAGCCGCCACCAGTTTTACTTCTATTATAGATTGCATCTATTTTGCCTTTATATTTTTCTCTTAAGTTACCATTGTCCCAAATTATTTGTGGGTCTGGTCTTAAAAAGTAATAGTTTTTCCATCTTTCATACTTTTCACCATTACTAGCATCGATTATTTCATAGTCTTTAAAGTCATTTACTACTAACATAAGTATTTCTTCCTTTCATTTCTGTTAAAGTATATCATTTTAAAAAGAAAAAGAAAAGAATTTTATAGTAACTAAGCAGATTTTCTATAGTTGTTGTTTATAATAATTATGTAAGCAGTTGGTGATTGCTTACAATATTTCACTAAGTATTTCATTCAAAACATATCTGTATTCTTTATTTACAGATAACTTTCCTTTCGTTATTTTTAAGACTCCTTTATCAATTAAGTATTGATAGTTGTATATTTCATTTAATTGTGAGTTGTATTTATTTGCGAACTTTTCTAATGACAGACCTTCTTCTAGTCGTAAACCTAATATTAGTTCATAGTCCATTTTATCTTTTAATGTTAATTTTTCACTTTCTATTTCTCTTGTTCCTTTTAAATAATTAGTAATACTTCTGGTGTTAGTTTTTCTTATATTATTATAATAGCTAGCAGCTGATAGACCAAAACCGTAATACTCTTCATTATTCCAATAGACTAAATTATGTCTAGATTCATAGCCTTCTTTAGCATAGTTAGAAATCTCATAGTGTTTGTAACCAGCCTTTTCTAACTTTTCTTCGATGAATTTATATAGTTCTTGGTCTTTATCTTCATCTAATCTTTGATAATTATTTAGTTGCAGTCTAGTATGTTCTTCTAATATTAGTGAATAAATTGAAATATGTGGTACAGTAAGAGCCAGTAAATTATCAATATCTTTTTCTAAAATAGCAGTTGTTTCATTCTGAAAACCATACATTAAATCTAGATTTATATTACTTATTCCATTTTCTCTTAAGAGTTTAACTTTATCTTTCAAAGCTTCATAAGATGTTTTTCTATTAATCGTTTTTTGATAGTTTTCATTAAATGTTTCTACCCCAATACTTATTCTGTTTATTCTATTATTTTTTAATAATTTAATTTTTTCTTCTGTTAAACTTTCAACATTTGCTTCTATTGTAAATTCGTAATTAGTAGTTAGTCTGATATCTTTTAAAAGAGAAAATAAAAAAGAAAGTTGCTCTACTGATAGGCAAGTAGGTGTCCCCCCACCTATGTATATCGTTGCTATTTCTCCCTTTTTATAACTTTCTTTTATTTCAGTTGCTAATTCCCTTAAATAAGAATCAACTAAGTTTTTATTATAAAACATTTTACAAAAATCACAATATGAACAAATAGTATTACAGAAAGGTATATGTATATAAATTGCTTTTATTTGTTCCATTTTTGCTCCTTAAGGTGTAGTATTAACTTCACAAGTATAATTATTACTAGTTAAAAAGTTCTTTTCTTCATCTAATGTTTTAGCATATAATGCGATTGTTGGGTCATTATCTGCTAGTGATAATGCATCTTTATTGATTTCAAATTTACTTCCATTGGCATTTGATGTTTCACTTATTTCATCATCTTGACGTAAGTTAATTATTTCTTGTTCTATTGCATTAGTACTATTTAATTCTGTTAATTCTCCAGATCTAGTGTAACGAATTATTACCCTATCTAAAACGTTTTCTTTATAAGTACTAAAGGTTTGAATATCATAAGATACCTCTCCTAAACTTTCACTTCTAGTACAATGTAAAATTGTTTGTTTTTCTGTTACTGGTTTATTATTTTGAACTGTTTTATCACTACTACCATCATCTTTTAAAACAATTCTAAATACTGGTGGTAAGATGATAATAAACGCTAAGAGAATCATTGCTACATAGACAAGAAATGTTTTTAAGCCACTATTATTACTCGCCATAATATACACCTTCTTTATAATCAAGGGTATGTTCTTCACGATATTTTAAAGTTTTTAAAAGTTTAGAAACATAAAGAATTAGTATGCTAACTGGTACAATTGGGAAAACAATTAAGAAATAATATAAGAATTGATTTTGACTTACCACACCATATTTTCTTAATGTTGCTACAAAAGCGGCACAAAAACCAATGGCAAGACCAGTTACAATAGCAGCAAATAAAATTCCAATTATATTAGACCAATAATTAATAACGTATATCGTATATTCTGGTCTATCTTTTAAGTTTTGCTTTTTAAAAAATATCGTAAAAATAGTAAATAAAATAATAGTAATTATTAATGGTAAAATTATTAAGAAGAAAATTTTTTCTAGATTTGCAAATGAAATCATTATGTTCATAAATATACCCCTTCCCTATGATTTAAGTTTAGCATAATTTTTTCATTTCTACAATTACATTTGTTCCAATTTTAGTAACTCCTCTTTTACTTTAATTCCTGCCTGATAATTATAAAGAGTTTTATTTTTTCCTAGTACTCGATGGCAGGGAAGTAATATTAAATAAGGATTATCTTGTAAAACTTTGGCGACAGACTTTACAGCATTGACATTACCAAGTTCCTTAGCAACTTGATAATAACTCATCGTCTCTCCATATGGTATTTCTCTAACTATATTGAAAATTTGTCTTTCAATAGTAGAAAGTTTTAAGGGATAGGTGGAAAAGGCTGTTCTTGTTTTAGCAAAGTATTCCATAAGTTCAGTTTTTACTGCCTTTGTTAATTTATTCTCATGTTCACCTGGTGCTAAACTAACGAAATGAATTCCTAGAAGTTCTTTCTCATTTGCTGTTATAAAAATAGTGCCAAGTTCAGTTTTTAAAGATGAATTATAAACTATACTGCGCATAAATACCTCTTTCTAACTAAAAGAAAAATAGAAAAAATTACTCTTTTCCATTTTTATCTATTTCAATTGCTAAATTTGCTAATTTATAGGCTGAATCTTTGTCTTTAGCCGTTACTAAAAAACGATTTACGTGACAGAAGTTACTTCCTTCTACTCCTGTTTCTTTAACAAGCTCTATTCCAGTTTTTCCAGCCCAAGTCTTTGGGAAAAGTAGTCTATCTTCCTTATGGGTCAAATCTTGTGGAACGGTATTAACGGCATACCCTCCTCTATTTGACGAAAACATTACAAATAAAATGTCTTTAGCATTTTCTTGTTGTAACAGCACTTCTTCATAAGGCATATATTCATCAAGAATAAGAATAGGACCGGTTTGTTTATTAATTTCTTCTATAACTTTCGCTTTTGCTTTTTCTTTACCGATGATTCTTTCGATTTCTAAAGATAATATCATTTGCGCTAAGTTGACGGCTTTTAAAAATTGTTCATTTTCTTTTTGACCACTTTTATAAGAAGGGTTAAATAATTTGATTAAGTCAGAAGTGGTTTTTACTTTATAGGGAGCATCGATTGAGGGGAAGACACCATTATCGATAGCATCTAGTCCGATGATAAAGTCTTGTTCTATGGCTTTCTTGACGGCATCAACATCTGCTACGCCAAGTCCTTCTAAAAATTCTTTACCATAGTAATCAAACAATAAACCGAAAGCAGCATATTTAATACCGTTTTCTCTTACACGACCATCTTCTTGGTGATGATCAAATTTACCATAACCAATATCATAGATAATAACATCACGTTTTCTATCGTCATCAGTAATTTCTTTTACACGAGCTAGTCTTACGTCAAATAAAAAAGATAAGAAAGCGGTGGCGAAAACTTCATCAGCATGCATTGTTCCGCAATGTGTCAAAAAGGTTGCTTCTTCTTTTTCTACTAGTTCTATTTTCTTAAAATTTATCATTTAATCTGTTCCTTGACCTTTCTAACTCCACGTTCTATATCTTTTTTAAAGAAACGATAACTACTAGAGATTAATATATAAATTGGAAGTGCTACTACTATTCCTAACATTCCCCCAAGAGTACCACCTACTGACACTACCATTATAGTTACTAGCGGATTAACGTTATTTGTTTTACCATACACTTTTGGTGAGATAAGATACCCATCTAATTGTGGGAAGATTAAACAAATTATTAAAGTTGCAAAGAATACTTTACTACTAATTGCAGAAGCGGTTATTAAAGCTAAGATATTAGTAATTAACCCTCCAAAATATGGTATTACTGTTGTTAAGGAGGCAAGTATTCCAAATAATAACCAGTTAGGGTGACCTGCAATAAAGAATACTATTGAATATTCAAAGAATTGAATAACCATAAATAATCCTAGACCTTTTAGATAATTACTTATCTCGATATCAAGAGCTTTTACATAGTCATAGCTTCTATTTTCTAAACTCTTTAAAAATTTCTTAACTGTATGTCTAATTCTATCCATATAAGATAAGAAATAGATAGTAACAACTAAAACAATGACTGATTGTCCTAAGATAGAGACAGTTTTTCCAACAACATCAATTGTTCCTTTTTGTAAGATGCTGCCTAAGCTACCAATCAATTGATTGAGTGAGTCTTGTGCGGTCGATTCAAAATTTGATAAGTCTAAGTTGAATTTTCTTGAAACTTCGTCGATCACTGAACCAAAGCTTGAAGTAAAAGAAATCAATTGTTGATAAATTAAGGGAAGAGTTACTGCTATTAGAGCAACGACGATTAGTAAAGTCATAACAACTAAGAAAGTAATGGCAAGACTTTTTCTGACTCCTTTTTCTTCTAATTTCTTTTCAAGTGGATGTAAAGCATAAGCAATAGCGAAAGCAATGATGAAAGGTAAACAGACACTCACTATTTTACTAAATATTTGAAACCAAGTTCCAATATTAGTAACACATATGTATAGCAGTCCCATTAAAATTAAAAAGTTAAGTAATTTATAATTAATTCTATTCTTATACATAATTTCACCTTTCTAGCAAAATGGTTGTTGGTCCCATATTAACTAGTCCTATTTCCATATCTTCACCGAAAACCCCAGTTGCTAATGAAACTTTTTCTCTTAGTTTCTTATTGAAATAATCATATAAAAGTTTAGCTTTGGCGCCATTCATTGCTTTTATATAACTAGGTCTATTACCTTTTTTTGTATCGGCATATAAAGTAAATTGTGAGATTGATAATATCTTTTCTTCGACATCTAAGATAGAGAGGTTCATAACTCCTTCACTATCAGGAAAAATTCTCAAATTACAGATTTTATTAACCATCCAGTCAATAGTATCTTTACTATCGCCATCAGTAAAACCTACTAAGAGAACTAGTCCTTTATCAATACTAGCAATCTTCTCTCCTCTAACACTACAAAAGCCATTTTTACATCTTTGCACTAATACTCTCATCTACTGCATTAACCTTTCTATATTGTTAATATATGGTTTCTTATTAAGTTCTAATAACACTTTTTCTAGATGTTCTAAATTTCTTACGAAACATTGCATTTCATAAACAGTGTTATTTCCTCTATCGATTATTTTAACGCCATTGATATTAGCATCTATTTTACTAGTAGTAGCAATTATATCTGCTAGATTGTTATCACTTGTATTACTATAAATTACAAGATCAACTGAATATTTACTAGCTGGATTACTACTCCAACTAACGGATACTAATCTATCATCCATTCGTAATAAATTAGGACAAGTTGCTCTATGAATACTAATACCATTTCCTTTAGTGATATACCCAACGATAGAATCACCATAAACGGGGTCACAGCAAGAAGCAAGACTTACTTTAATATTATCAATACCAGCAACGATAATATCTGATGATGTTTCTTTTTCTATCTTTTTCGTTTTTACTTCTACTGCTTCGGTTGGTTCTTCTTCTTTATATATTATTCTAATTACTGTAGTGGGACTATATTTACCATTACCAATTTCAAGATATAACTCATCTAAATTACCGATTTTTAAAGTTTCAAGAACAGTATTTATATTTTCTTCCTTCATAAATTCTTGAATACTATATTTTTTCTTCCTTAATTCTTTTTCAAGTGAATACTTTCCTCTTTCAATAAATAGTTCCTTTTCACTTTTTGTAAAGTAAGACCTAATCTTGTTTCGAGCTTGGGTACTTTTAACGATATTCAACCATTCTTTGGAAGGGTGTCCATTTTTATTAGTGTTGATTTTTACGATATCGTTATTTTGTAATTGATAATCAAGAGGTACTATCTGTCCATTGACAATAGCACCAACAGTAGTTTCCCCTACTTTAGAATGAACTTTGTAAGCAAAGTCAAGTGGGGTTGCACCTTTAGGTAGTTCCATTACATCTCCCTTAGGAGTAAAGACATAAATATTATTATTTAGGACTTCGTCTTTAACACTATTAACAAAATCTTCACTAGTCATTTTATCTTGGGATAATTCGATAATTGTTTTAAAGAATTGTAGTTTCTGTTCAGTGGTATTTTGCATTAGTTTTGAAGCATCTTTATGCTCTTTATAAGCCCAGTGAGAAGCGATACCGTTTTCAGCTACTTCATCCATTTGATAAGTTCTAATCTGAATTTCAAATAAGTAACCATCTATTCCAAAGACGGTAGTATGTAATGATTGATACATATTAGGTTTTGGCATAGCGATATAGTCTTTAAATCTTTTAGGTAAAGGACGGAATTTGGAATGAATGATTCCAAGTGATAAGTAACAATCTTGTTCCGTATCAACTAAGATACGTAATGCTAGCAAGTCATAAATATCACTGAATTTCTTTCCTTTATCTAGTTTGTTATAAATACTATAAATACTCTTAGCACGACCTTTTATCTGGTGTGGAATATGATGTTCATTAAGAAGATTAGTTACTTCACTCATCATAAGACCAACAGTTCTATCACGCTCTACCTTGGTTTTATTTAACTTTTCGGCAATATCGTAGAAAACAACTGGTTTTAAGTAACGAAGTGATAAATCTTCAAGCTCTGATTTTATCTTATGAATACCTAAGTGATGAGCTAAAGGAGCAAATATTTCTAGTGTTTCTTTAGCTTTTTTCTTTTGTTTTTCTTCCGGTATTGCCCAAAGGGTTCGCATATTATGAAGTCTATCGGCTAATTTGATGATGATTACACGAACGTCTTCACTCATTCCAACGATTATTTTCTTATAATAGTTAGTTAGATATTCATTATCAGTTGAAAAATGAATTCGTCCTAGTTTGGTAACCCCATCAACTAGTTTTCTTACCACTGGTCCAAACATTTCCTCTACTTCATCTAAAGTAGCATCAGTATCTTCTACTACATCATGTAAAAGAGCCGCAATTATGCTATCACTATCAGCATAAACGCTTGTTAAAATAATAGTAACATTTAAAGGGTGGATAATATATGGCTCTCCACTCTTACGGAACTGACCGTCGTGTTTTTCTAAAGCATACTGATAAGCTTTAACTATCTTATCTTTATCTTCCTTCATATAATCAAGTTTTTCTAATAAGTCATCTAACTTAACCATATCTTTTTTATGTGTCATATAATTACCTCCCTTTAATTTACTATTTATTAATCATTTATTCCTGTAATTGTTTTTTCGGTTTTTTCACTATAAACTTTTTTCTTTTTAGAATAACCCATCTTAGCGAATTTTGTCCATAGTAATGGTGCAATAAATAAAGATGAGTATGTTCCAGCAATAAGTCCTATCGTCATAGCAAGATTGAATGATAACACTTCTCTACTACCAAGAACAATAAGTGCTACTACTGGAATGATTGTGGTAAGTGATGTATAAATTGATCTTAGTGATGTCTGACGCATACTAATATTAGCAACATCTTCTATTTCTTTATTAGTTAACTTACTAATATTTTTACCATTAAGATTTTCTCTTATACGGTCAAATATAACTATTGTATTATTAATTGAATAACCGATAATAGCAAGAATAGCAGCGATAAACATTGAATCAACTTCTACTCTTGAAATAGCCATAAAAGCAATCATTAATAATACATCATGTAATAGACATAATACAGAGCAGATACCAAAACTGATATGGAATCTTAAACTGATATAGATGATAATTCCTACTAGAGAAACACATATTGCAAAAATAGCATTTTTGATAAGTTCTTGTTTAACCACGTTACTTACTACACCAATATCAACATTAGCTTCGTATTTATCTTCAAAGTGTTTTTTTACTTCTTGGACTTTATCTTTCTTTAAAACATCTTTTATTCTTATATCTGCTTCTTTATCACGAATTTCTATTTCTACTTTATTTAAAGATAATTCTTTAATATCTTTAGTTAGTTCTTTCTTAGATAGTTTCTTTTCTGTTACTAAACTAATGTCACTTCCTGCTTGATAATCAATTCCAAGAGCAAGTCCTTTAGTAGTAATGAATACTACACCAACTAAGAAGACAATACTTGAGAAAATAGCAAAATATTTAGAGTAATTTAATAATGGAGCTTTTTTCTCTTTTGTTTCTTTTTTCTCTTTAGCATTTAAGAATAGACCTAGTTTGTCATCAAAGTAACCATTATTAATAAAGGTCTTCATTAAGGTTCTTGTAATAGCAACCATAGTTACCATTGTAACGGCTATATTGATAATTAACATTGTCGCAAAACCTTTAACACTACTTTCACCGAAGATGAACATGATAATTGCTACTAATAAAGTAGTAAGGTTTGAGTCCACAATTGTTTTAAAGCTTGATTTGCTTCCCATTTTGAAAGCAGTTGGTAAGCTACGACCTTTTTTAAGTTCTTCTTTTACTCTTTCGTATAATAGAACATTAGCATCTATTGCCATACCAATACCTAGTATCAAGGCAGCTATTCCAGGTAAAGTTAAGACTCCTCCTACTAACCAGAAAGTTGCAAAGACGAAGAAGGTATATAGAATAATAGAAACAGCTGATAAGATTCCACAGAAATGATATAGTGCTAATAGTAATATAATAATTAAAGCTACTCCAACAATTCCTGCGATTAAAGTCTTTTCAAGTGTTGCATCTCCAAAAGAAGCTCCTACTGTTTTACTTGATAATTCAGTTAATTTAGTAGGTAAACTTCCAGAGTTTATTAAATCTACTAAGTTTTGTACTTCTTCTTCCGTAAAGTCACCTTGAATAATTACATCGCTAGCAAAAGCTTGTGATACTCTAGCAGCTGATAAACAGTTACTATCACTTGTTCCACAAGATGATGATTCACTAGAGTAACTATCTTTTGACTCATCAAAGTCTAACCAAATAACGATAGTGTTATTACTCATGTCTTTTACTTTATTTGTTACTTTATAGAAAGTATCTTTATCTCTAATGCTAAGTGCTACGGCTGGTTTTCCACTTTGGTCTTGGCTAACCTTGGCTCCACCGGCTTTTAAAACATCACTTGTCATTAGTAAGTTGTCATTTGAATCTCTAAAAGTCAAATTAGCAACAGTTGATAATTTTGACCTAGCTTCTTCTTGATTAGTAACTCCAGCAAGTTTTACTCTAATCTTGTCATTGCCTTCTAAAACGATTTCTGGTTCACTTACTCCTAGAGAATCGATTCGTTTTACCATACTTTTGTAGGTTGCATTTAGTTTTTCTTTAGTCATTTTACTTCCATCAATCGGACTAACTTGATAAAGTATTTCAAAGCCACCTTGTAAATCAAGACCGAACTTTAAATCTTGAAATAGAGGATTAAAGAAGGTGGAAATTAATGCTGTAATAATAAAGATCCATAATAGTTTGCCAATCATTTGTTTTTTCTTTTTCTTCATTTTCTAATACCTCATATTATTTCTAAATTAATATTATTTTCCTTTGGTTGATGTGCTTTTATTAGATATTGGTTTATTTCTTCTTTATCAACTTGCATAATATCATTTACAATATCAAAAAGACATAAGTTACTTCCATTTTTCCATTTGGTTTTAATTAGAAAGTTCCAGATATCAACTTCTCTGATATTTTTTGTTCCAAGTTTTATTAACTCATTTTTCTTAGTCCGTAATGCTGGTTTTACTCTTCTATACAGTTCTTCTTTAGAAGAAAACTCAATATCCATATTTATACCACCTACCAAACTAACAATATTATAGCGCATTTTAAGCTAGTTGAAAACTAATAAGCGGAACAAAACTGAAAACTTGTTTTCAGTAGCCTTACCTCACGGTAAGGCATTTCTGCTTCACAGAACTAAATTAGTTCTCCACAGACCAGTATCGGATGGTCGCCACCCTATTATTTTTCACTGAATTTTATTTTAAGTTAAGCTCTGCATATATATTTTTAAACCTTCAAACATTATATTCACGCTT
>JAQXHT010000067.1 GCA_029007415.1 bacterium | reverse complement strand
GTTACAGTTCAGACTAGATGACTAGAAAAAGCAGGTAGAATATAAAAATTCTATCTGTTTTTTATACTAGTATAGGATTATCAGTAAATATTGAATTAAGTGCTAAATTTAAATTAATCCCATTTTTCTTATAAGTTGATATACAACTTTTTATAACAGCATAGATATTAGCACCTTCTATACTTCTAAATTTACCTGTCTTTTGCTTTATTTTAATGCCTCTTAAATCAGATTCTGCACGATTATTTGAAAAAGGAACAAAGAATTTTCTAAGAAATAAAAGATGATTTCTACAGTATTTAACTAACCTATTAATTAAATTAATTTCTTCTTTTTTATAGGCATTAGTAGATAAATCTTTTTTTCTTTCATCTTTAGCTTTCAATAATATTTCTAAATATTTAGATTTAAAACTTTCATATTCTTCATCTTCTAAATATTCTTTACCTTCTTTTATATATTCTTCTTTTTTCTTTTTCATATCTAGAAGTAAATCATGTAACTTTTTAGACCAAGTATGATTAGTAAACTCTGATACAGCATTTAAATATCTTAAAACATGAACATTACATTCCGCGTTATCTGCTCCATAATTATAGTACATTTTATAATGATCATGAACTATAATGCCTTTGTATTCTTTTAAAAATCCAAATTCATCTATATCATCTTGACTTCTATGCTTGGTAACATATTGAAGTGTATGTTTACCATCTGAAATATTATGTAAATAATATTGTTCACTATTTATTTTAATTGGGCTTTCATCTACATGTAATACTAATGCATTCATTAATTCGTTTTGGATATGTTTATATTCTGTATCTAATAACAAATTATATATTTCTTTATTCCATGAATAAAAAGAACCTTTTGATGTTAAATGATTATTATTAGTAACATCATAAATAAAATTTTGAATACCATCTAATGACATATATTTTTGACCTAGTATGCAGTTTAATATTTTAATATCATTTCCATAAATTACTGGATATTTTGTAATATTTTTATTTGTATCTGGATAAATAATATGTTTCGTTACTATTCTCTTTATTTTAATATCATATTCATATTTTATAATTGGAACTAGATTCTTATTTTCTTCTGTTTTATTTTCCTCTATAGTAATTATTTCATCTATTTCATTATTTTCTATCATTTCTTCAATTTTTTCATTTGTTAGAGTTTTTCCCTTATGATTTGGTTGCCCACCTTGTTTTTTAGTGGATTTATTTCTATTGTTGGTGATTACTTTTTTAAAGCCGTTGGTACTTGATGGTTTTGAAGAGTTTGAACTATCTTTATTATTATTGTTTTTAAGTCTTTCTATTTCTAATAATAATTCTTGATTCTTTTTATTAGCCTCATCTAGCTTTATATTTAAGTCTTTAATCTCGGTGGATAATATAGAATTATTTAATAACAAATTTGAAATGGTTTCATTTGCTTTATCGAGTTTTATATTTAGTTCTTCAAACTGCTTATAAAAATCATTTATATATCCTTTTTGTGTCATATAATCTCACCCATATCTTATAACAAAAATTATATATAAGATTTTCAAACAATTAAAGTCTATTATTTTCATTTTAAATATAGTAAAATCAATAATAAAAAGACTAGATAAGTAATTTTTATTTACTCTCTAGTCTGAACTGTAACCAGAAGATAAAAAATAAAAACCGAAATCGGTTGCAATCTCAAAAAAAATTTGCTATCATTTAATATATAGAATAAGGGAGATGGATGTTATGATATTAGCGACATTTAGTTTAGATTGGTTTATGACAATACCAGGAATGCTTATTACTGGTGGAGTTTTATTTTTAATTATTGCATTGGTTATTTTTATTGTTACAGGAAATAAAAAATCAAAGCCGAAAAAAGAAGTAGTAGCAGCACAAAATGAAAGTGCAACACAAGCAGTAGCCGCTACTCAAACGCAAGTAGTACAACAACCAACCGTTGCTACTACAGAGCCAGTTCAACCAGTAACTCCAGCAGTTGAGTCACTTACAACACCTCAACCAATAGTTACTGAAACACCACAAAGTGTTGAACCAGTTAGTATTGTTAGCCAACCAGCCGTAGAAACAGGTGCTCCAATTATTAATCAAGTACCAGCAGAACCAGCTGTATTTAGTGCAAAAATACCAGAAGAAGTAGTGCCAACTCCAGTTGTTGAACCACAAACTACTCCTATTAATGAACCAATTGAAATGAAAGTGTCTGAAAGTGAACCAGTTGAAATAGTAAAACCAACAGTAGCAGTACCTACTGTTAATGAAGTACCAACTGAACCAGTAGTTAATACACCTTCTATGTTTGATACTCAAGCTGTAGAAGTACCAACTAGTTCTTATAAAGCACCTGTAGTTGAAAATAAAGAAAGACCAATCTATGGTGGAGTAAGTCAAATAGTACCACCAATTCCACATGAAGCAGCACATAGACCAATCTATGGTGGAGCTAATCCGTTAGAAAATACACAATCAGTTCCAATTGTTGAGTTAAATCAAGAAAAACTAGATCAAAAACCAGTTGCACCTACTATTAATATTCCAACAGTAGCAACACCTAGTGTAGCTAGTGAACCCGTTGTTCCAACACCAGTAGTTGAACAACCTCAACCTGCAGTAGCGCCAACTAATAATATTTTTGGAACACAAGTTGTTAATAATCCAGTTGTAAACAATGAGTCAGTTCAAGTTTCTTCTACACCAGTAGTAGAACCTGCTGCTCCAAAATCAGCTGAAGAAATTGAAAGTTTATTCTAAAAAGCTTTCTTTTTTTTGCTATAAAAAAATAATTTAAAAAATTTTAAAAAAAGTATTGACGAACGTTTGTTTTTTGCGATACTCTAGATGTACAACTTTTGAAAAAAGCAAGAAATAATATCTAAAAGTTGTAAAGAATGTACGGCAGCACATGTCGGAATTTAAGTCTGTGGAGAAACAAAAGTTTCTATGAAGCAGAAAGCTCTATACGTTTCTATAGAATAATCCTTTTAAAATTTGTTCTATCGGTTAAACTATCTTCATAAGATAAGATAGATAATGAAAGGGTGATTATTATGGAAACGCTTAAAGTTTCGTCAAAGTCGAATCCAAATTCCGTGGCAGGAGCATTAGCAAATGTTTTTAGATCCAACGGAAGTGTAGAAATTCAGGCAGTAGGTGCCGGAGCACTTAACCAGGCAATCAAAGCAGTTGCTATAGCGAGAGGTTTTTTAGCTCCATCAGGTAAAAATATCGTCTGCATACCAGCATTTACAGATATTTCGATTGATGGAGAAGAAAAAACCGCTATCAAATTGATAATCGAAACTAAATAGTGACTAAGTCACTTTTTTCTTTTCAAGAAATTTACAAATGAAATAGAAAATGCTATACTAAGTTTGTTATTTTAGAACTCAGCTAGAAAAGAGGTATAATATGTATAATTTTAGCAAAATAGAAGCAAAATGGAATAAATATTGGAAGGATAATGACACTTTTAAAACCGATGTATGGGACTTTTCAAAGCCCAAATACTATGTTTTAGATATGTTCCCTTATCCATCAGGTGTAGGTCTTCATGCCGGACACGTTGAAGGTTACACCGCAACAGACATAATCTCTCGTATGAAAAGAATGCAAGGATATAATGTCCTTCATCCAATGGGTTATGACTCTTTTGGACTACCAGCAGAACAGTATGCCGTTAAGACCGGTAACAATCCTAATGGCTTTACCGAGAAAAATATTGATACTTTCACCAAACAATTATATACACTAGGGTTTGATTATGACTGGTCAAAAATGATTAAGACAAGTGACCCAGACTTTTATAAATGGACTCAATGGATTTTCAAACAATTATACCTTGATGGTTATGCCAAAAGAGTAGATATGCCCGTTAACTGGTGTGAAGAACTAGGTACTGTTTTATCAAATGACGAAGTAATCGATGGGAAGAGTGAACGTGGTGGTTTCCCAGTAGTAAGACGTAATATGAAACAATGGGTAATAGACCAAAGCGCCTTCGCTGAAAAACTATTAGCAGGACTAGAAGAAATCGATTGGCCAGAATCAACTAAAGAAATGCAACGAAACTGGATTGGTAAATCAGTTGGAGCCCATGTAAAATTCAAAATCAAAGATACCGATAAAGACTTCACCGTATTTACAACTAGAGCAGATACTTTATTCGGAGCAACCTACTGTGTAATGTCACCAGAACACGAATTAGTAGATTTAATCACGACTAAAGACAAACAAGAAGAAGTAAAAGAGTACAAGAGAATTTGTGCTACTAAAAGTGACTTAGAAAGAACAGAACTTAATAAAGAAAAAACAGGAGTATTCATCGGTAGATATGCTATCAACCCAGTAAATAACAAAGAAATACCAATTTACATTTCTGACTATGTCCTAGCAAGTTACGGAACAGGAGCTATTATGGCTGTCCCTGCTCATGATGAAAGAGACTACGAATTCGCCAAAAAATTTAATATTCCAATTATTCAAGTTCTAGAAGAAGTAACTGGTACTAAACACGATAATGAAAAGAAGAAAAACTCTATTGTAGCTGTTGTCTATGATAAGAAAACAGATAAATATTTAACTATCAATTGGCATTCTAACGGTGGCAGATTATTTATCGGCGGCACTATTAAAGACGGCGAAACAGCTATCGACTGCGCTATCAGAGAAATCAAAGAAGAAACTGGCTACACAGACCTAACCTTTAAAGAAGAAGGCTTCAAGATTAATCATCATTACTATGCTTATAATAAGGATACATACTTTGAAATCGAAGCAACACCAATACTATTTGAACTAAACAGCGACACACGTGAAAACCAAAACCTAGAAGATGACGAAGTATTTGATGTTGAATGGGTAAGCAAAGAAGTAGTAGAAAAAGAAATAACTGATGAACTTCATAAGAAAACTTTTGATTATGTCTTAAAACCAGCTGCTATGACAAATGATGGTATACATATCAATTCATCTTTCTTAGACGGTTTAAATAAAGAAGAAGCTATCAATAAAGTAATAAGTTATCTAGAAGAAAACAACTGTGGTACCAAAAAGATAAACTATCGTCTTCGTGAATGGATTTTTGCAAGACAAAGATATTGGGGAGAACCAGTACCTATCGTTTATCTAGAAAATGATGAAATTCACGTTTTAGCCGATGATGAATTACCATTAATATTACCAGAGTTAGAAGACTATAAAGGAAAAGGTGGAAAAGCCCCACTTGAAAATGCTATAGAATGGAAAAAATATAGTCATAATGGAATGACCGGCGTAAGAGAGACTTCTACAATGCCCGGTTCTGCTGGGTCTAGTTGGTATTATTTAAGATATATCGACCCAAATAACGATAACGAGTTAGCTAATAAAGAATTATTAAAACACTGGATGCCAGTTGATTTATATATCGGTGGACCAGAACATGCTGTCGGACACTTGCTATATTCACGTATCTGGAACAATTATCTATATGATAAAGGTATATCACCAGTTAAAGAACCGTTTGAAAAACTAGTTCATCAAGGAATGATTTTAGGAACAAATGGTATCAAAATGGGTAAAAGATATCCAGAATACGCAATTGATCCATTAGATATTGTTAAAAACTATGGCGCTGATACCTTACGTCTATATGAGATGTTTATGGGACCATTAGAAGCTTCCAAACCTTGGAATAATAACGGTGTAGAAGGAGCTCAAAAGTTCTTAGATAGAGTATATCGTCTATACGAAAGTGATAAAATAACTACTATTAATAATAAGAACTTAGAAAAAATTTATCACCAAACAGTTAAAAAAGTAACAGAAGACTTTGAAAGTCTAAACTTCAATACCGCTATCAGTCAGATGATGATATTTATAAATACCGTTTATAAAGAGGATACTTTACCAGTAGAATATGCGGAAGGATTTATCAAATTATTAAACCCAGTCGCTCCACATATGACAGAAGAAATTTGGGAGAAAATGGGTCATAACGAAACAATCGCTTTCGAGCCATGGCCAGTCTATGACGAATCTAAACTAAAAGATGATGTCGTAACAGTAGTAGTACAAGTAAATGGTAAAGTAAGAGGAAAGATGGAAGTTGATAGTTCTATTTCTAAAGAAGAGATGGAAAGTAAGGCTTTCGCTATTGATAATGTTAAACAATATACAGAAAATAAAGAAATTGTTAAGGTTATAACTATTCCGAAAAAATTAGTAAATATCGTTGTAAAATAAGAGAAAATTGTATTTAATTTTCTCTTTTCTTGTGATATTATGATTATAGAAAGAATAGTGGAAGGAAGAAGAATTTTTATGAAAGAAGTTATTAATAAGTTATCTGATACTAAGATATCAACTAGCTATTTGTTCATACTTCTAGGAGTATGTGCATTAATGATGACTGGGTATTTTTCGTATGCCTGGTTTACCGTTCAAGGAGTTCAACAATATAGTGTAGTAACTGGAAACTTAAGGGGTTCCATTGCGATAGGAGCTAACTCAGTTGCAATCGAAGGAACAGGTACTATCAGCTACACACCATCAACAGATAGTGAAACAGTAACAATTACTGTAACAAACTCAAGCGATAGAACAGTCAAAAATTCAATTTATTATTACACCTTATCAGATAGTTCAATTGGAATAGGTTACACATCTGATAGTCCAACAATACCAACAATCGAAGGAGTTTCAGTAGAAAAAGGAAAGACATTAACTTATAAGATAAAGGTAAAAGGTGCGAATGGAAAAGCAGTTAAAATTGGAAGTTCAATGGGACTTGTCAACTCGAATTTGACTTTACCAAGTGGAACAGTAGCTTTTGAATTATTAAGTGAACCATCAGGAGCAGAAACATTGATAGCAAAAGCTAATCCAGAAAGTTTAGATTATAATAGTGCAACTGATGATCAAAAGAATCAAATGTGGACATTTACTCATGAAGCAACAACTCAATTAGGAGCAACCACCGATTATCGATATATCGGAGCAAATCCTAATAACTATGTTAAATTTAATGATGAATTATGGCGAATAATTGGAGTATTTGATGTTGATGATGGAAAAGGAAAACTAGAGAAAAGATTAAAGATTATAAGAAATGAATCAATAGGTAATTACTCATGGGATAATAAGAATACCTCAACGGGTGCAGAAACTGCTTACGGTAAAAATAACTGGCCTGACGCTAGACTTAATTATTTATTAAATGAAGGACATGATAGCGAAACTTATGGTGGAAGTCTATACTGGAATAGAAAAAGTGGGACTTGCTATTCGGGTTTAAATAATGCTACAACGTCATGTGATTTTACATCTACTGGTTTAACAGATTCAGCCAAAGAAATGATAGGAGATGCGAAGTGGTACCTAGGAGGAACTGCAAGTTATACAAGTTCAACAAATGGATTAGCATCACACTTTTATAAATATGAAAGAGGAACAACGGTATATAGTGGAAGAAGTACAAAATGGACAGGAAAAGTAGGATTAATATATCCAAGTGATTATGGCTATGCCACAAGTGGAAATAGTTCGACTTCAAGGGCAACGTGTTTGGCCAAAGAGATGTATAACTGGGATGGAGTAAGAGCATGTTATCAAAATGATTGGTTATTCAAATCAAGTTATATGTGGACCCTTTCGCCTCGCTCGTCTAATAGTAACTACGTGTTCTATGTCTACAGCGGTGGGTATGTTGCCGACAATGGTGCTGACAGCGTCTATAGCGGCGCTTGGCCAGTCGTTCATCTAAAATCAACAATTAAGGTGACCACAGGAACAGGAAGTAGTAATGATCCATTTATCTTGGAATAAAATAGGGAGGTACTAAGACCCGCCTTCTGATGGGCGACGTCCATCAAGGCGGAGCTGTTACTTTGAAAAAGACAGTATGAAGAAAACAAAAAAATAATAAATATTGGTCCTAATGGGGAAATGTATTTACCCATTAGGACCGACTAAAATTGGTGTAACTTCTTAATATAGATTTACATAGGTTAATCTTTTAGAACTTTGTGGTAGGTTTATTCCTTTCCCTTTCGCCTAACTCGTCTAATAGTAACAACGTGTTCAATGTCAACAACAGTGGGTATGTTAACAACAATAATGCTAACAACAACAATAACGGCGCTTGGCCAGCCGATAAATTTAGGTATTTAAGGTTACGGCTTTAGATAGAAGAATTAATCGACATAGATTGACCTTGTCTTAGACTAAAATTAACATACATATAGAGTATGATACGTCAAACTTTAATAATTGTGTATGACTGTAACAAATAAAGACTATACATTATCTGTATGGTCTTTATAATATTTGTTAATTAATTTATTAGACATATTTATTAAATAAGCTTTCTTTTTATATAAATTATAATTGTTATTAGTGAAATTTTTTCTTTCAATAATATCTAAATTGTCTACTACTATATAACTTATATTTTTATCAGTTAGTATCTTTGTGATAGTATCACTTGAATTTTCTAATATGGATATTATTGTGTTATCAATATTAAATGCTATTAGTTTCTCTTTTTTAGTAAATAATAATAAATAATCACTATATAATCTTTTAAAAAATATATATCTATTTTTCATAAAAATTTCTATTAACAATCCTTCTTATTTTACTTACTGACCCAAATTTAAAACCATAATAGTAGGTATTGATAGAAGTGAAAGCTTTTGCTTCTTCAATTTTATTATTATCTAATAAATATTTAATTTCTTTAATTCTTTTAGTTACTCTTTTCTTTGTAGAATTAGACACATTTACTATAGTTTTATTATTAATAATTCTAAATCTATAACCACAAAAAGAAAAACCTGTCTTACTATCTGATAATACTGTTTTCTTTTTATTAAAATTTAATTTATAAATATCTAACAACTCATCTTCTAGTTTATCTTTTATTTCTTTCAAATATTCTTTATTTTCATGCATTAATATAAAATCATCCATATATCTTATATAGTGTTTGATTTTATAAGTATGAACTATTTTATAATCTATTTTATATAAATAATAAATTGCTAAGAATTGTGATGAATAATTTCCAATAGGTAGACCTTTTCCCTTTGTGTAATAAGGAATTTCTTGAATAGACTTTATATTTTTATATTTATCTTTAATAACTTTAATGTGTTTATTTATATATTCCTTATCAGTACTATCTATAATATTGGAAAGATAATTGTAAATATCTTTATCATTTAAATCTTCATATAGCATCTCTTTTAATCTATCATGATCAATACAGTAAAAATATTTTGCTATATCTATTTTTAAAATATAAAATTTTCCTTTCTTCTTCAAGTGTTCTATATCTTGCTTTATAATCCTAATAGCATAATCTCTACCTTTATTTTTCCTAGTAGCAACGTTTCTATCTATTAATTTTTTTTCTAATATAGCATATAAGTAATATGTGGTAATATAGTGATTAATTAGTTTATCTTTAATATTTAAACTCATTATTATTCTATATTTAGGATCTTTTATTAAAAAAATATTATAAAATCCACCATCATAATGACAATTTTTTAATTCCTTATAAACTTTATCAATATTCATCATTTTATATCGATCGAATTTATAAATTCGATCTTTATTTCTTGTCTTTTTTTTAATTATGTCATCATATATGGCAAGAATCTTATCTTTATCTATCTCGAACATAATTTTTCCACCCATATATCATCTTTGTTATAAGTGTTAGTTCATATACTTTTCTTTCTAGCACTTTTTTATTGATATACTTTCTTTTATAACTTTTCTCTAAGTAAAAATCTAACATTGATATTTTAGATAAAATAATATCTATATATTCATTATTATTAGTATTATTAGCAAGAAATATTAATTCTAATATTTCTAATGAAGTAGTTTCTATTTTATCTTTAAGGATATATTCTCTTTTTGGAAAATTAATTATAATAGTATCATTATCTAAAATAAATTCCTTCATTTTTATTTCTAAATTAAATTTGTTGTTCATCTAAGTACTCCTTAATAATGTTTAGTAATTCATCAGTTTGCCTGATTGAAAGTAAATTTATTTTCTCAAAAATATTTTTTTTCATTTCCTCTTTAGTATATTTCACTTTTCCTAAATTTAGATACTTTGCGTAATTATTATCTACATATTCTTGTTTTTTATTTTCACTTATATAATAGTTAATATGCTTATTTTCTAAAATATTTGTAACCTTCGAAATAGCACTCACTGGGAAGCCTAATTTATTGTTAAGTATTTTATAATCCAATAAGTAATAAATAATATAGCAATCATTTTTGTATACATAATAGAATCCTCCCTTTTTTGATAATTTGATAATATTTTCTTCATTCATATATATATCTTCTCCTAAAAATATAATAACGTATATTTATAAAAAAATTGTATTATTTCCGTAAACTACTAATTTACTATCCACTAACTGCAATATTGCTATGAAAATTTACTAGTAAAACCATCTTAAAAATTATATAATATAAATAAAGAAAAGAGTTGATACTATGAAAAAAATTATGGACGGTAATGAAGCTTGTAGTTATGTCGCTTACAACTTTACAGAAGTGGCAGGAATTTATCCAATAACACCTGCTTCCCCAATGGCTGAAGTCGTTGATAAATGGGCTAATGAAGGAAAGAAAAACTATTTCAACCAACCAGTTAAAGTAGTCGAGATGGAAAGTGAAGCTGGAGCTGCGGGAATGGTTCATGGTTCTTTACAAGCTGGCTGCTTAACCACCACCTTTACAGCTAGTCAGGGTCTTTTACTAATGATACCTAATATGTATAAAATAGCAGGGGAACTACTTCCTTGTGTTATTCATGTTGCAGCAAGAAGCCTAGCTACTCATGCTTTATCTATTTTTGGTGACCATCAAGATATCTACGCAGTAAGAAGTACCGGCTTTGCTTTTTTAGCAGAAAGTTCTCCTCAACAAGTAATGGACCTTACCGCTGTTAGTCACTTAGCAGCAATCAAAGGAAGAGTACCATTCTTAAACTTCTTTGATGGTTTTCGCACTAGTCACGAATTACAGAAAGTCGAAGTAATTGATACTGATAAAGTAAAAAGACTAGTAGATAAAAAAGCACTAGCAGAATTTCGGGAAAAGTCACTTCATCCTTCACACCCCGTAACAAGAGGTACTAGTGAAAATGACGATATCTACTTCCAAGCAACCGAAGTTAGAAATAAATATTACGACGCTTTGCCCGATATTGTTAATGACTATATGCAAGAGATCAACAAACTAACCGGTAAAAATTATGCCCCATTCAACTACTATGGAGCAGCTAATGCCACCAAAGTAATCATAGCAATGGGAAGTGTCTCTGAAACAGTCAAAGAAACCGTTGACTACCTAGTCGCAAAAGGGGAAAAGGTTGGCTTCGTCGAAGTCCACCTATATCGTCCATTCTCTAGCAAATATTTCCTAAAAAGTATTCCTAAAACAGTCGAAAACATCGCCGTTCTTGACCGTACTAAAGAACCAGGAAGTAGTGGCGAACCACTATACTTAGATGTTGCTAGTATCATCAAAGACGTCAATAAAAAGATAAGTGTCGTTGGTGGTAGATATGGTTTATCAAGTAAAAACACTATCCCAAGTATGATAAAAGCTATCTATGATAATATGGGCAATTTAAGACATAACTTCACTATCGGAATTGAAGACGATGTCACTAACTTAAGCATTCCTTACGATAAAAACTTCAACTTAATCATTCCTAACCAAACTTCCTTTAAAGTCTTCGGTTATGGTAGTGATGGAATGGTATCAGCTTGCAAAGACTTCATGAAAATCACCGGAGATGCCACTGATGCCTATGTCCAAGGTTACTTCCAATATGACTCTAAAAAAAGTGGCGGCGTAACTATAAGTCATTTAAGATTTAGTAAAAACGAGATAAGATCAACTTACTATGTCGATAAAGCTAAAGTAGTTGTATGTACCGAAGATGCTTATCTTAAAAAATTTGATGTATTATCTTCAATCGAAAAAAATGGTACCTTCATTCTAAACACCACCAAAACGAAAGATGAACTAAACAGCATTTTCAGTAAAGAAATGGTTAACTACTTAAAAAGCAATAACATCAAACTATATATAGTAGATGCTAATAAAATCAGTGGTAATTTAGGACTTGGTAATAAGATAAGTGCTATTATGGAAAACTTAATGTTCAAATATGGACACGTTATCGACTATAACTATGCTAGCAACAAGATGAAAGAAAAACTAGTCGAAAGATTTAAAAACAAAGGAAATAACTTAGCAGAGAAAAACATTAAAGCACTCGAAGAAGCAGCTAATTCATGCCTTTTTGTGGATGAGATAAGTGGTGAAAGCTATGCCAAAGTAGATGATATTGCTGACACCTTCTTCAAAATAATAGATAAAAGAAAAGGAAATGATCTACCCGTTAGTGCTTTCCTTAATCGACCAGATGGTACCATGGAAGCTGGTTTATCTAAATTAGAGAAAAGAGATATCAGTGAAACAGTCCCTCTATATAATAAGGATAACTGTATCAACTGTAATCTATGTTCATTAGTATGTCCACATGCAGTTATTAGACCATTCCTTCTAACTGAAGAAGAGAAAGAAAAAGCTCCCGAAGAAATTCAAAAACGCTTAACAAAAACTGGTTTGGGCGATGGTTACTATTACACTGTCGGCGTAAGTTATAAAGACTGTACCGGTTGTGGCTTATGTGTCAATATCTGTCCTGGTAAGAAAAAGATAAAAGCTCTAGAAATGATAGCTAAGAAAAAACTTATTAAAGAAGAATTAAGCGCTAATGAATATCTATTTAACAATATAACAGAGAAGACTCCGTTACCATTAACAACTGTTAAAGGAACCCAATTCAAAGATCCAAAATTTGAATTTAGTGGTGCTTGTGCTGGTTGTGGCGAAACACCATACTTAAAATTAATCACTCAACTATTCGGTGATAGATTAGTAATTGCTAATGCTACTGGTTGCTCTTCAATCTATGGAGCTAGTTCACCATCAACACCATATAGCATTCCATGGGCAAACTCATTATTTGAAGACAATGCCGAGTTCGGAATGGGTATAAAAATTGCCGATGAAGTCAAGAAAAATCAGTTAAAACAAATCATTCGTGAAAATATTGCTAAAGTAGATGAGGAAGAAAAAGAAATCTACGAAGCTTATCTTGAAGATATCAATATGGATACTGCTACTAAACTTTTAGAAGTTATTCCACACACAAAGATAAAACCATTGAAGTCATTAAAGAAATATATTACCCCAATTTCTCTTTGGACAGTCGGTGGAGATGGCTGGGCCTATGATATCGGTTATAACGGTATTGACCACTTACTAGCTAGTGGCGAAAACATTAATATTTTAGTTTTAGATACCGAAGTGTATTCTAATACTGGAGGTCAAGCTAGCAAGTCAAGTCGTGTCGGTGCTGTCTGTAAATTCGCTTCAAACGGTAAAAAAACCGCTAAAAAAGACTTAGCAAAAATCGCTTTAACTTACAAAAATGTTTATGTCGCTTGTATCTCTTTAGGAGCAAGTCCTCAAACAACTATCAAAGTATTAAACGAAGCTGAAAAATATAATGGACCAAGTCTTATCATCGCTTATTCACCTTGCATTGCCCAAGGAATATTAAGAGGAATGAAAAATAGTATTATGGAAGAAAAGAATGCCACCGAAACAGGTTACTTCCCAATTTTCCATTATAATCCCGAAACAGGTGAATTTAAGATGGATTCTAAAGCGGACTTTAGTAACTATAAAGAATTCTTATTAGGAGAGGACCGCTATAAATCACTTGCTAACT
Source organism: bacterium (assembly GCA_029007415.1). Classification (GTDB taxonomy): domain Bacteria; phylum Bacillota_I; class Bacilli_A; order RF39; family UBA660; genus Onthousia. The sequence goes on along the minus strand of JAQXHT010000067.1, from coordinate 7,102 downwards.
TAAATAGTAATGCCGATGAATTACTAGAAGAAAACTTAGCTAATGCAAAAGAAAGATATACAACTTATAAAGAAATGGAAAGTAAAAGTGATAATTAACGAAATTAGTCTACAAAAGTAGACTTTTTTTTTTATTTTTGCTATCCTTAAGTAGGAGGTAGGCTTATGTTAATAATAGGTAGTCATGTAGGATATAAAAAGGATAGTGGGTTAGTAGGAAGTGTCAAGGAAGCCTTGAGTTATGGAGCAAATACCTTTATGTTTTATACAGGAGCACCACAAAACACCAAAAGACTTCCCATCGATTTAGCAAATGTACAAGAAGCAGATAAGTTAATGAGAGAAAATAATATTCAAAAAGAAAATGTTATTGTTCATGCTCCTTATATTATCAATCTAGCTACAGATGATGAAGAAAAAAGAAGCTTTGCTACTAGTTTTTTGCAAGAAGAAATAAAAAGAGTAGAGACACTCGGCTTTACTTATTTAGTTCTTCATCCTGGAAGCCATGTTGGTTGTGGACCAGATAAAGGAATAGAAAATATTGCTAATTCTTTAAATAAAGTCTTAGAAACCGATGAAAAAGTAGTGATTTTATTAGAAACAATGGCTGGCAAAGGAACAGAAGTAGGAAGAACTTTCGAAGAAATAGCTAGTATCATTGAAAAAGTCAATCAGAAAGAAAAAATTGGTGTTTGTTTAGATACTTGTCATATAAATGATGCTGGTTATGATCTTAATGATTTTGATAAAGTCTTAGACAACTTTGATGAAGTAATCGGTTTAGATAAATTAAAATGTCTTCATATCAATGACAGTAAAAATGAAAGGTCAGCACATAAAGATAGACACGAAAATATCGGCCTAGGACATATCGGCTTTGAAGCCTTACTAAAAGTTATTTATAATAATCGTTTGGATAACATTCCTAAAATCTTAGAAACACCATACGTCGATAAAATCTATCCACCATATAAATATGAAATAGAAATGATTAGAAATAAAAAATTTAATACAAATTTATTAGAAGAAATTAGAAAAAATTAACAGGAGGATGCAAAATGGCAAATGTAGAAATAGAAAGAAAATTTTTGGTAGATAAAGATACACTACCAACCCTAGAAAATGTCACAACTAAAAAAATAACTCAAGGCTATATCTATAGTGATGATACTATGGAAGTTAGAATAAGAAGTGTTGAAACAAATAATAGTAGTAATTACTATTTTACCGTTAAAAAGAATGGAGAAACCACTCTAAAAAGAACTGAAATAGAAGTAGAAATTCCAGAAAAAGAATTTAAAAGACTAGCAGAAAACCTAGCACCAGCAACTAATCTTATTGAAAAAGATAGACATCTAATTCCTTTAACAGGTGATTTAATAGCAGAACTAGATATCTATCATAGTGTATTAGAAGGACTAGCAACAGTAGAAGTAGAGTTTAAAAGTGAAGAAGCAGCGAATAACTTTGTCGCTCCAACTTGGTTTTTACAAGATGTAACGAAAGATAAATCATATAAAAATAAAAATCTTGCTAAACAATTCACTTTAAATAAAGAAAAAATAAAAGCATTTGGTAGTAAACCTAACCACTAATTAAAAAGAAGTGATGCTTATGAAAGAAAAAATAGAATTAATTGTAAAAGCCTTTTTACTAAGTAATCCTTTTCTTGATATGTTGACAGCTTTCGCTCTGCATAGTTTAAAAATAGATTTAACAATGGGAATTATCGTAAGAGTTTTGTACCTTATCTTCTCTTTATGGTATTTATTCTTTATCTATAAAGGAAAGAAAAAGAAACTCTATAAAGGGTTTAGTCTTTCTCTCATAGTTTATATTGCACTTTTCTTTGGTATAGTACTACTAGATAAAGGAATGGGAGCAATTCTTTATGAAGCAAAAAATACTATCAAGACTTTCTACTTTCCCTTTCTATTAATAACATTTTCGGCAATGTTCGAAGAAAAACTAGATATCATTCCTAAAAAATATTTTACCTATATCATAGTTACTTATCTATTAGGAATCTTTATCCCTTCACTCTTAGGAATCGGGTTTGATACTTATGAAGTTACCAAAAAAGGTAGCTTAGGTTTTTTCAGTAGTGCCAATGAAGTAGGAGGAATAATTTCTGTCTTAATGCCATTTTTCTTTCTTAACTTATATAAAGATAGCAACTTTATCAAAACAATGCTCGGTGTCACCATCCTCGTCTATGTCCTGTTAAGTATGGGAACTAAAACACCACTCTTAGCATTCATCATCATTTTAACCATTTACTTATTGGTATTTCTATATAAAATGGTGAAAATTAAGAACTATAAAAAAGTCTTAGGTGTAAGTCTCGCCTCATTAATAACTATTATTGCGCTTCTTCTAATAATACCGAAAACAACATTTTATAAGAATATCAAAATTCATCTTGATTTCTTAGAAGTAGATAACATCACCGATATTTTTAAAAGTGAAGAATTAATCGACCACTTCATCTTCAGTTCTAGACTGAAATTTATGAAAAATAGTGTCAATTACTATAATAGCGCACCACTTCTAGAAAAGCTCGGAGGAATCGGCTATATAGAAGGTTATGGCACCGATAAATTAAGCCTTAAAACTGTTGAAATAGACTACGTCGATATCTTCTTAAGACACGGTATTATCGGTAGTATCATTTATTTAATAATCTATCTTTACTTCATAAGAGAAGCCCTTGAAAGATATAAAAAGGCAAAAGACTCCGATAAAAAGATAACCTATCAAATTTCCTTTCTTTTGACTATTTTACTAAGCTTCTTTACAGGACATATCATTATGGCACCAGCTGTTAGTATCTTAGTAGTATTAATATTAACGGCTCAAGATAAGAAAGGAGAATTAATTTGAGAGATTTAGTTTTCGTTATAATCAACTATAATACTAAAGCCTTAGCAGAAAAATTAGTAGCAAATGTCAAAGACTATCAATCAATCAGTAAAATACTAATTGTTGATAATGCCTCTACTGATGATTCTTATCAAGAATTAAAAAAACTAGAAAATGACCGCATAGAAGTCATTCAAGCGAAGGAAAATAAAGGTTTTTCCGCTGGAATGAATATTGGTGCCAAAAGAGCTATTGAACTTTTTTCAAAGTGTGACATAATTTTTTCTAATACGGACATAATTATTTCTAGTGAAGAAACAATCGAAATATTGCAAACCGCTCTTAAAATGCGCCGTGTCGCCGTCGCTTCCCCAGTTGTTTTCCAAGAAAATACTATCAGTAGAGGTTGGAAAATACCATCAGCCAAAGAAGAAGTGCTAATCAACTTACCAGGAATCGGTAAAAAATTTCAAAAAAAATATATGTTTTATGATGAAGACCATTATAAAGGCAAATACTCTTATGTAGAAGCAGTCTCTGGTTGTTTCTTTATGATAAAAAGTGAAGCTTTAAAAAGAGTCAATTATTTTGATGAAAATGTCTTCTTATATTATGAAGAAAATATCCTAGGCGAAAAATTAAGAAATAGTAGTTATACTTTAGTTATTTGTAATGAAGCTTTGATAATTCACGACCATTCAGTAAGTATAGACCATAACGTTGGAACCATTAATAAATTTAAAATACTCAAAACCAGCCAACGTTACTTTCAAAAAAAATATCACTATGCTACTGAGAAAGAAATTAGAAAACTAAAATTTACTAGTAACCTAACATTAATGACTATTTATATCAGAGTATTTTTAAAAGGAGGATTTAAAAAATGAAAGGAATAATTCTAGCCGGTGGAAGTGGAACAAGACTATATCCACTAACCGAAGTAACCAGTAAACAACTAATGCCTATCTATGACAAACCAATGATTTATTATCCATTATCAGTTCTAATGCAAGCAGGAATCAAAGAGATACTAATCATCTCTACTGAACAAGACTTGCCAAGATTTGAAAAACTACTTGGAAATGGTGAAAAATTTGGCGTTAGCTTTAGTTATAAAGTTCAACCAGCACCAAACGGTCTAGCCGAAGCTTTTATACTTGGTGAAGAGTTTATTAAGGATGATGATTGCGCTATGGTACTAGGTGACAATATCTTCTATGGAGCAGGGTTAAAAGCTGAACTAGCTAAAGCAGTTGCAAAAGCCAAAGAAGGGAAAGCAACCGTTTTTGGTTATCATGTTCATGACCCAGAAAGATTTGGAGTAGTAGAGTTTGATAATGAAGGCAAGGCTATCAGTATCGAAGAAAAACCAACCAAACCAAAGAGTAACTACGCCGTCACAGGTCTATACTTTTACCCAAAAGGAGTTAGTAAAAGAGCAAAAACACTAACACCATCTAAAAGAGGAGAACTAGAAATCACCGACCTTAACCGTTTATATCTTGAAGATGATTTGCTAGAAGTAATCTCTCTAAAAGAAGGATACGGTTGGTTTGATACCGGAACTTTTAAAAGTTTATTAACAGCAACCAACTTTGTCGGAACCATTCAAGAGCATCAAAATATAACTATCTGTTGTCCAGAAGAAATAGGTTATAAAAACGGATGGTTAGCAAAAGAAAAATTAAAAGAACAAGCATTATTAATGAAAAAAAACACCTATGGTGAACACTTAATGAGTATTTATATGGAGGATGAAAATGAAAATAATAGAGACTAAATTAAAAGATTGTTATATCATAGAACCAGCTGTGTTTAATGACGAACGTGGTTATTTTATGGAGTTTTATAGTGATGAAAAAATGGATAAAGCTAGAAGTGTTTTACCAAAAGTAGTTCAAGGAAATAGGTCGTTTAGTAAAAAAGGAACTTTACGTGGTTTACATTATCAAAAGGGTGATACCGCGCAAGCTAAACTAGTTGAATGCTTGCAAGGAGCAGTCTTAGACGTAGCTGTTGATCTTCGAAAAGATTCACCAAGTTACAAAGAATGGATAAGTGTTGAATTAACGGCTAATAATCATCGTCAGTTACTAATCCCTAAAGGATTTGCTCACGGTTTTTTAACCCTTGAAGATAATACTTTATTTCAATACTTGGTAGATTATCCTTACAGTCCAACCACTGAAGGAGGTTTCCTTTGGAGTGATAAAGAAATTAATGTCGACTGGCAATTTGAAAAATATGGAATAACCGAACCAGTTTTATCAGAAAAAGATAAGGTAAGAAAACCATTAGCAGAAACAGAGGTAGACTTTTAATGCGTTATTTAGTAACAGGAATAACTGGTCAATTAGGCTATGATGTTGTAAAAGTCCTAAAAGAGAATGGTGTTAAGGATATCTATGCACCTAAAAGTAGCGAATTTGACATTACTGATAGAGAAACGGTTCTTGCGAAAACGAAAGAATTTAAACCAGATGTTATTATTCATTGTGCTGCTTATACTAAAGTAGACCAAGCAGAGTTAGATATGGATTTATGCTATAAAGTAAATGTTACTGGTACAGAAAATATGGTCTTAGCAGCCAAAGAAACAGATGCTAAAATTATTTATATTAGTACTGATTATGTTTTTGATGGAGAAAAAAACGGGGTCTATGAAGTAGAAGATAAAACTAATCCACAATCTATTTATGGAAAAACTAAATTAGAAGGCGAACAATTAGTACGAGCTTACCAAAAACATTTCATTGTAAGAATTTCTTGGGTTTTTGGCATTAATGGTAATAATTTTGTTAAAACTATGTTAAAACTTGCTGAAACTCACAAAGAATTAACAGTTGTCAGTGACCAAATTGGCAGTCCGACTTATACTTATGACTTGGCAAAATTATTATTTGCTATGAGTGAAACTTCTAAATATGGAACTTATCAAGCAACCAATGAAGGAATTTATAGCTGGGCTGATTTTGCAAGATTAATATTAAAAGATACCGATACTAAAGTAACAGATGTTACAACTGAAGAATATCAAAAAATAATTAATAAAAAACAAGCACCAAGACCAAAAAACTCCTCTTTATCAAAAGAGAAGTTATTAACAACTGGGTTTAATAAATTACCATCAGTTGAAGATGCATTATCAAGATACTTAAGTGAACTAAAAAAAGAGGCATAACAATAATAATTATGCTTCTTTTTCTTCCATTTTATTAACTGCTTTAGTTAATCTTGATTTTAAACGAGCAGCTTTGTTTTTATGAACTGAACCGTGAGTGCAAGCTTTATCAACTCTTTGAATAGCAATATTTAAAGACTTCTTAGCTTCTTCACTTTTACCTGCAACGATAGCTTTTTCACAGTTTTTAACTGCTGTACGCATACTTGAAGTTACAAGAGTATTTACATCACTTTTTCTTTCGTTACTACGAACTCTCTTCTTAGCACTTTTAATATTTGGCATAATCTCACCTCGCTTCTTGTTTAAACATTTACATTTTACCAAAAAATGTAGTATATTGCAAATGTTTTAGAAATTTCTTTCTTATATATAATACAAGAAAGCTAGGCAAAAAGCAAGTAAATGCTATTACTATTTTTATTTGAAACATTTCAATTTATTTGTCAAAATATACCAGTGAAAAATTTGAAATTTGCATTGACGAACATCTTTTCTATGTTATAATAGGGAGCATCACTTAAGAAAAGAGGTGTTCAAAGTGCGAGTATTAAGAGGTTACGTTTTTAGATTGTATCCAAATAAAGAACAAGAAATATTAATAAATAAGACATTTGGATGTACTAGATTTGTCTATAATTATTATCTTGAAAAAATACTTCAAAAGAAAATAAGTTATGGCTATATCAAAGACCTTCCAAGACTTTCACTAGAATATCCTTGGCTTAAGGAAGTAGATGGCTCTGCTTTAACATCTTGTCTTTTTGATTTAGATAATGCTTTTAAAAGGCTTGGAAAACATAATTCCGCAACACCAAGATTTAAAACTAAAGATAAAAATAAGTCTTATAAAACTAACAATTTTTTTAAGACTTATACGAATGAATATAGCATTAAAATAAATCTAGAAAAAAGATTAATTACTTTACCAAAATTGAATGAGGTAAAAATAAGAGGTTATAATAAGTTAAAAGAAATACCTGGTAATGTAAAAAATGCTGTTATTCGTAAATTAGCTAATAAATATTATGTTAGTATTTTGGTTGAAGAAGAAAAA
>JAQXHT010000066.1 GCA_029007415.1 bacterium | reverse complement strand
ATAGTAACTGCTTCTTGTAATGATAAAAGTAAGACCTGCACCTGATTTTTTTGAACAACTATAACAGTCAGCATAGCTACATAATAAAAAATGTGTTTTATAGCACAGCAACGCACTCCATATTGCTATGGAGTTTTTTTGAAAGATAAAGTTTTAAAAATCTCAGGCGTCGTATAAAATGAATCTAAAATCAATTTTGATATATTTTAATGACATAAAAGCGCGATGAAATAGTGTTAAGCCAGTATTAAATAAAGATTTGATTCTAGATTTTTTTCCATTAACACAAGTATGAGTTTCTATTTTAACGTTATTATAAGTTCTAGTATTTTTAGCAAAGTTAGCCCCCATAACGGTAAGAAGTAAAACACCAATGCAAGAGAAACAATACATAGATTGAAAATATTTTAAGGAACAGTTAACAGTATTTTCAATGTAAAAACCATTTGATTTTTGGTTTTTGAAAACGGTTTCAATACCACCAAAACGATAACTATAATCTTTGATAGCTCTTTTATAATCGCCATTAGTAGCGAGAATCCAAGGAGTATCAGTATCAATAGAATCACTAATAACAATATTGGTGGTGTATCTGTTTTCCGTTAATTCTATTTCATTATAATGAGTAGCATGAAATTTATATTTTTGTAAATCACCAAGAGATTTCCAAACTTTCTCATCATCCTTCTTACCTTGATGTAGAACTTTTAGATTCTTTCTTAATCTTAAAACATAAGTATGTCCAAGAGAATCAATATGTTCCATTATGCTAGTAGAATTGAACCATCTATCAGCAAGAAAAATTAAATCAAATCTATCATTAAAAAGATTAGAAACGTGAGTAATTCCTTGTTTAATAAGTTCTTCAGCAAAAGCATCAGAGTCATCTTTTCCTTCAAAACATCTAAACCAAAGAGGAACACCTTGCTTTCCAACACGCATAGTAATCATAAAAACAGTAAAGTTGTCTTTAGAAAACATATGGTCAAAAACGATGTGAACACGTTTATCATTATGTTTCAATTTATAGTTAAAAATTATATATGAAATTATTTTATCGTAAAATTCATAAGGGTGAAAATGCTTGTTTACAAATAATCTTCTAATTCTTTTAACAACAGATTCTAGTTGTACTAGAGAAAAATCATCTTTAAGATTCTTAGCAATATCTAAGGGAACAAGAGATTCAGAAACAATCATACCATGTATTATTGGTGGTATAATTTTTAACTGAGTTTTTCTTATTTCTGGATCAACGACTAATAAAAGTTCTTTAAAACCTCTTGTAATATCTTCTTGAGTATTATATACTTTATTCATAAACAACCTCTATTCTTTTTAATGATATATTAAGAATAACAAAAAAGGTTGTTTATTTCAATTTTGAGAGACAAAATGGGTATTGGGTATCTATACCTGTTTTTTTCTGTTTTCAAAAACTGTCCACTGGTAAGTGATTTTATAAGTATATTATCTAATCCAAATCTTATGCTTTTCATTTATCGGGTAATAGATTGTAACAAGACGAAAAGTATAAACAGTTAGAAATAACTAAGAATTTACTTACATTAAAGATATCATCATAAATATAATTGGACTTATAGTAATAAAAGTTAAGATATATATATTAAACTTCAAATTATTATTACTTCTTTACTTTTTTGTATAAATAATTTAATATTAAAAAAATAAGTAAAATTATTATGGGAAGTTTTAATTTCTTTACAAAACTATCTAGTACTACCCAATTATTTCCAAGGGCATAACCAACATAGACGAAAGCGAAAGTCCAGGGAATAGATCCTAAAGTTGTATATAAAACAAATTTTGGAAAATTTACTTTACTGATTCCCATTGGAAGAGAAATTAATGTTCTAATGATTGGAAAGTTTCTCCCAAGAAATGCTGCTAAAGGACCATATCGTTCAAACCAAATATCACATTTTTCAATATCTTCTTCTTTCATAAAGAAGAATTTTCCGTACTTCCTAACAAATATTCTTCCTCCAAAGTATCCAATTAAATAGATAATTATAGCACAAAAGACACTTCCTAATAGTCCTACTAGAAAAGCCATCCAGAAAGAAAATATACCCCTTCCAGCTAGTATTCCTCCAGTAGCTAGTATTACTTCACTAGGAATAATTATAATAACTGCTTCTAAAACCATTCCAAGAAACATTCCCAAATAACCAAAATTAGTCATTAAAAAAGTAACATAATTTTCCATTCTATCACCTTGTTAAAGTATATGTTTATAAAATATTGTCTATTAAAAATAGTTGCTAATCTATTTTATTATTTATATAATCAAGTTAGGTGAAATGGTATGAAAAGAAAGATAATCGTGATTAGTTTATTAATACTAGGAGTGAGTTCACTTTTACTTGGTGCTGCTTATCAAAATAAAGTGGAAGTAGAAAATAAAAATAAGTTGAATAAAGAAGCGGCTTTGAGAGAAAATGAAACTAAAAAGAAGATAAAAGAAGCATATTATGAAAATGTAGCTATTAGTAAAGAAGCAAATTTATATAAACTAGAAAATAAAAAATATATTAAGAGTGGAAAAGTTTTTAAATCTGTAATCTTTAATTTGGAAGACAATGATAATTTAGATGGTTATTATAAAATAAAGAATAGTGATTATTATCTTTATTATACTGACTTTGTAAAAACTACTAATATAAATGATAATAGATATTCTAATTATATTTATTTTCCTAATGAAGTCACAACTAGGGAAAATAGTAAATTTTATGATAGTGCTGGAGTAGAAGTATTCACTCTAAAAGACAAGGTTAAACTACAGGTATTGGAAAATTTAACTGATTCATATGGTGTAGTACTGTTTGATAGATTAGTGTTTATTAAAAAGAATAGTATTACTTCAGTTGATGAGTTAGAAGATACTGCTAAAGTAGCAGAGCAAGTACCTGTTTTAAACTATCACTTTATTTATCTAGAAGGTGAAAGTTGTGATGAAATGATATGTCATCCAGAAAGTCAAATAAATGAACAATTTGCTTATCTTTCGGCTAATAAAGTATTTACTCTTACCACTAAAGAATTAGGACAGTTCATAAGTGGCGAGATAAGACTTCCTAAAAAATCTATTTTATTAACAATCGATGATGGTGCAAGGGCAGAGAAGTTTATTCCTTTTTTAGAAAAATATAAAATAAATGCTACTTTATTTCTAGTATCTTCTTGGTATCCTAAAGAAACTTTTGCTTCTAACTATTTAGAACTTGCTAGTCATACCCATGATATGCATACTAACGGAGTTTGTCCAATGGGACAAGGTGGAGGAATAAGATGTTTAAGTGAAGATAAGATACAAGCTGATTTAAAAGCTAGTAGAGAAACACTTAATAATACGGAAGCTTTCTGTTATCCCTTTTATGAGTATAATGACTATGCTATAGAGCAGGTCAAAAAAGCTGGCTTTAAACTTGCTTTTATTGGTGGTAATAAGATGGTTACTAAAGATACTAATCCATATTTAATTCCAAGATATGTTATTTATAAGAATACATCAATAAACTTTTTAAAAAATTTATTAAGTTAAGCTATCACAAATCTTTGTAACAAAATGCCACGAATTATTGTAATAACCAAGGAAAAAAATATAATAAAATATCTAGAGTACATTATTGTTTCATATTTAAAATAATATTTTGTGATTCTCACTTGTGGTTGTTGTTGACTGTTCAAAAAAAGAATAGGTACTTGATATAAATATTTTTAGTTTTTTATTTGAAAACTTGGTAAATAGAGATAGATATGGCTTATGTTATAGAAAATGATATTTTAGTAGTACCAATTGGTTGTCTTAAGGATTAATGAATAAGAAACTTTTATACACTAAAATAAGTAATTATTTTAAAACAATAACAATTTCAATACAAAAAACTAGCGTAAAACAAGTAATTTTGTATTATAATACAAAAAAATATTGAAAACAATAAATAGTTTTGCTATAATATTATTACTGGAGGACAATATGATAAAAAGAAATGAGTATTTAGAAAAATTAAATCGTTTTAAAGATAAACAATTAATTAAAGTTGTAACTGGTATTAGAAGATGTGGAAAATCTACTTTACTAGAAATGTATAAGGATACATTGCTTGATAATGGAATTGAAGAAAATCAAATTATAAGTATTAATCTAGAGGACTTGAAGTATAGTTTTATAACCGATTATTTAGTATTATATAATTATATAAATGATATGCTGACTGATGATAAAAAGTATTACATATTTATAGATGAAGTACAAACAATAAATGGTTTTCAAAAGGCAGTTGATAGTTTATATATAAAGAAAAATGTTGATTTATATATAACAGGTTCTAACGCTAACTTATTGTCTAGTGAACTTGCCACTTTATTATCAGGTAGGTATATAGAAATAAAAATGTTGCCATTATCATTCAAAGAATATAAAGATGCTTATCCAAATTTAAGTAATGATGAATTATATCAAAGATATATATCTTGGGGTTCTTTACCTTATACAGTTACTTTAGCTAATGAAGACGATATAAGTCTTTATATTAGTAGTATTTATAATGATATATTAATAAAAGATGTAATGACTAGAAAAAGAATTACTGATGAGTCAATGTTAAAAAGTGTTTCAACTTTCGCTATTGATAATATAGGAAGTCTGTTGTCAACTAATAATATAGCTAATGTAATGACTAATGATGGTAGAAGCATTAATGTAAGAACAGTGGAGAAATATCTGGAAGGCTTTGCTGAATCATATTTTTTGTATAAAATTACCAGATATGATATTAAAGGAAAACAATATTTAAGATCTTCACAAAAGTATTATGTTGCAGATTTAGGCTTGAGATATTTTATTTTAGGAAGAAAACTTGGTGATTATGGTCATGTACTTGAAAATGTTGTATATTTAGAATTACTTCGTAGAGGTTACGAAGTTTATATAGGAAAAGTAGATGAGTATGAAATAGACTTTGTTGCTATTAATAATAACGGTAGAGTATATATCCAAGTATCAGAAACAATAAAGAATAAGGATACTTTAGATAGAGAATTAAGATCTTTACGAAAAATAAATGACAATTATGAAAAACTAATATTAACATCTGATAAAATACCATTAGCAAATGATGAAGGCATAATTATAAGAAATGTATTAGAATGGCTTCTTGATAAATAGTCTTATTACAAAAAGAGTAATCGTATGATTACTCTTTAATAATATCCTTTAAAGAACTTTTATATTCAGATATTTTTTCTTTATACTCTTCAATTTTATCTTTTAATTCTTGATTTTCAACTGTTAATTCATCATTTTTATCCTCTAATTCTTGAATACTCTTTTCATAGTTATCAATCATTTTATAATCTTCATTTTCTTCATCTTCTAATTGTTTTACTTTAGATTTTAAATTTTCAATATTGCTACTACAACCATAAATAGTAACACTATAATCATAAAGCTTACTATAATTGTAAAGTTTCTTTTTAGTTAAATCAGAAATAACTAAATTTTTTATTTTCTTAAAATTACTCTTATCAGTATGTGTTATAAAAAAGTTATTGTTATCAGGAGAAAAAGTTACTTTACTAAAGTCACTATAATACTTAATTTCAATCTTAAAATTATCACCAAGTGTTTCATCAACTTGATAAGTTGGATTATAATAGGTAAGATAATTCAAATTGTCAGTAGCACTTATTGTTTTAAGTAACACATCTTCTTTAATAGAATCAGGTGTGCTATCTTTATAAGTAGTATTAGTAATATCAACAAGTAATAATCCAAAAGAAAGACCAAGTCCTGCGATTGATATAATGAAACTAATCATTAGTCTTTTAAATGCTAGTTGTCTATTAAAAATGAACTCTAAAACCACTTCTAAAACTACTAGACAAAATAAAATAGAAAAGATAAGTCCAAAAGTAATACTACTATAGAATATACCCTTTATTATCAATAAGAAATTTAAAAGGAAAGCTGTACATAGAAAGAAGAAAAATATTAAGATAGGGAATGTTAGACAGATAATAATAAACTTAATAAAACCGATAATTATTTTCCCTAAGATACTAAAAAATACATTTGAAGAATTCTTATCATAAGTAACTATTTTTTCTTCTTTATTATCTATACATTGGATTTTTACATCTCTAATAACTGTTTTATCTAGATAAATAATTTTAAATAGATAGATAAATAAAAATATAAAGATAAATAAGTAAGAAGATTCAAATATTAGATGAAATATTTCTTTAATTATATTTGCTATTTCTCCACTACCTATATGCGAAATAACACTTCTAATATTGCTTTCTAAAAGTATAAAGGGTATTTTTAATAGTAGGAGTAGAGTAAAGATTATACTCATTATAAATATACATTTAATAATATCTTTAAAAGACATAACTCTAAACATTTGATAAGCGTATATTTAAAATTAGGGAAATAAATAAAAAAACTGAAGATTCTATAAAGGAATAATTAAGAAAAATGTTTCGTGAATTTTATCAATAATGGTTAAAACTATAACAGGTACTAACCAAAGAGCAATAGGGGCAATTAATATGAGAATTTCTTCTAATAACAATTTTTTATTTATTTCCATGTTTTTTTGGTCCTAAGTATAGTCAAAATTAGAAAAAATATAGCCACTATTATAGATTTAATAAAATTTTCTATATTGAAAGCTGGTGGTGTGGTGCATCAAAATCAAAAATAGCTATGGTGCTAAGATAAACTGTTAGAGTATACCAACTTTCAAGCACATATTAATATCTTTTATTTTTTTCATTTTAATATTCTTTCTTATTTACAAGTAGCACCAAGTTGTTCATATAGACTTCTGACATCACTTAATTTTACTTTACCATTCTTAATCAACTGACTATTAGCAGAATCAATTTCAATTAATTTTTTAGTATCAATTTTTTCATAATTAATATCAACAGTAGAAACTAATTTGTTATCATTAATTGTAACATTATATTGATAAAATTTAATATCTTTATAAGGACTATAAATCTTTTCTATTTGCTCCTTATAAGTATTAAGAGTAGAAGTGCTACTAGTTTCAATGGATTCTTCACTCTTTACTCTTGTAACATAGTTATTTTTGTAAAATACTTTGTAGTTTAAATTAGTTCTCATGTCGTTTTGATTCATACTTCTAGAACAGGTCATACTTTTTTCAATATTTTTTAAAGAAGTACATCCTGTTACTAAAAATATAATGGGAATGATAACTGCCAATAATAAATATCTTTTTTTCATATTTTTCCTCCTAATATCACTTTATCATAAAATAAAAGTTAATTCCATATCTTTCGACAAAATAATTAATTGTCATTTGCTAAGCTATTATTGGTGATAATTGTGAATAAAAAGTTTATATTTTCTTTGATAGTAGCAGTTGTTTGTGGTGCATTTATTGGTCATACTTTGTTTGAAAAATTTAGGAAAGAAGAAGAAACTGTTTTCAGTGAAAGTACCACTCTTTATTTTTTAAGAGAAGGTGTTTATGATAATTTAGAATATGCCTTAACTAGTGCTAATAAGTATGACACTAAAATTATAGTAAAAGAAAAAGCTAAATATTACCTTTATCTAGCAATCTCTAGAAATGAAGAAACTTTAGCTGACTTTAAAAAGATTTATAAAAATAATTCTTTGGTAGTAGAAGATAGAAAGGTTAATAATGAAAGCTTTTTAACTGCTTTAGAACAGATGGAGAATTTACTTAAGAAAGCTACTAGTAATGAAGAAAAGGAAACGATTGAGAAAGTAATTCTTGCTAATTATGAAGAATTGGTCTTAAAAAATTAATGGAACAGTATAAACTTTATAGTTACTGTTTATAATTAAATTAGAAGGAGAAAGTTTATGAAAGTTAAAGAAATACCATCTAATGAAAGACCAAGAGAAAGGTTAGAAAATTATGGACCTAGTAATTTATCAACATCCGACTTATTAGCAATTATCTTATCTAGTGGACTTAAAGGAAAGAATGTTACAGAACTTTCTTTTGAATTATTGTCTAAAGTTGATAGTGTTAAAGATTTAGCTAATCTAGAATTAAAAGAGTTATGTAAAGTAAAAGGAATAGGTAAAGCGAAAGCTACTACTTTGTTAGCAGCAATAGAACTAGGAAAAAGAATTTATCTTTTACCTGATGCAAAAAAAGTAAAATTAATAACAGCAGAAGACATTTTTTCTTATAGTAAGTATTTATTTTATGGAAAGAAACAGGAATGTTTTTATTGTTTATATGTAGATAAATTGAGAAATTTAATTACAGCTAAACTCCTTTTTATGGGAACAATGGATAGGAGTAGTGTTCATCCAAGAGAAATATTTAAAGAAGCTTATAAAGTATCAGCTACAGGAATAATTTGTATTCATAATCATCCATCTGGTGTATTATTACCAAGTCCTAAAGATATTGAATTCACTAATGATTTAATAAGTCTTGGTAATTTTCATGGTATATATATACTTGATCATTTAATCGTTAATGAGCATAAATATTACAGTTTTGCAGAAAATAGAAATAAGAATAATTGAAAAAAAAATAGGTTTCAGATATACTAGATAAGGAAAGAAAGGAAAGAGAAAAGATGTATCAAAAGAAGAAGAAAAGAAAAAAAATTATTATTATATTTGTTGCTATTTTTATTTCATTTTTCCTTCTATTTTATTCTTTAACTTCTAATAGAAAAGTAGGTGCAGTTGAAGGTGTATTAAAAGATGGAGCAACAATTATTTCTAAGATTGTAATGACCCCATTTACAACTTTAAATAAAGAAAAAGATAAAGATGCTAGTAAGAGTTATTTAATTCAAAAGAATATAAATGTTCATTTAGAAGAAGAAATAGAACAATTAAGAGATACTCTTAGTTTAAATCAAACTTTAACAGGTTATAATGTTGTAAATGCTACTGTAATAAATAGAAATAGAAGTTACTGGTATCAAACCTTAACTATTGATAAAGGTAAGAGTTCTGGTTTAAAAGAAAATATGATTGTTATAACTAAAAATGGTTTAATTGGTAAACTTGAAAAAGTTACTAAGTATTCTGCTACAGTTAAGTTAATAACTGCTAATGATGTTAATAATAAAGTATCTGTTTCTATCACTACTTCTAGTGGAGAAACTAATGCTATCTTAAGTGGTTATGATAAGAAAAAAAATGAAATCTTGGTTAGTGGTGTTGATAGTAGTATTGATATTAATAAAGGTGATGCCGTAACAACTAGTGGATTAGGTGGAGTATTTCCACGTGGTATTTATGTTGGTAAAGTAGAAAGTGTCTCTTTAGATAAATATGGTTTAAGTAAAACTTTAGCAATAAAAACTGACCAAAACTTTAATAGTATTCACTATGTTACTATTCTAAAAGGAGAAAAATAATTATGCTTTTTGTTTATATAACTATTATTATTTCTTTCCTTTTAGATGGTATTTTATCTAATTTTTTAAACTTTATGTTGGGTGATATATCTATCTTTAATCCTTTGTTAACTATTGTAGCATTAATAATGATTTATCCTTATTTTAAGAAAGATGAAAATAAATACTTTATTACTTCTTTTGTCGTAGGCTTTTTATATGATTTATTTTATACTAATTTGTTATTTACAGATGCAATTTTATTTTTATTACTAGCATTAATTTATAGTTACTTATATAAGAAGTTAGAAGTAAATGTTCTAACGACAGCTTTTTCTATTTGTTTAATAATTAGTATTTATGAAATTATTTTAGCATTCTTATTATTCATCTTTGATATTGTACCAGTGACACTTTCAGAAGTTTCATATTTAATAGTTAATAGTTTGTTATTAAATGTTATTTATGGAGAAATATTATATCTAATATCAAGAATAAAAAAACGCAAAAGACGTCTAAATTAGTCTTTTCTTTTTTTGACTTCATTTTCATATTATTTACTAGGTGATGACAATGGTTGAATCAAAATTTTATAAAAATAGTAATAATAAGAAAAGTAAGAGTAATTTTTTTAGAAATATTCTTTCTAGAATTTTAATAACAATTATAGTAACACTTCTATTATTAATTGGTTTTAAAATGAATGATAATTTTAAGAAGAGTTTTTATCATTATACTTATGAAGAAAATTTTCCTTTTTCGGTTGTTAAAAACTTTTTACAAGAAAAATTTGGAACTAGTTTAACTTTTGATAAGATAGTGACAGATCAAGAAGTCTTTAATGAAAAGTTATCTTATAAAGATAAAAGTTTATATCACGATGGAGTGAAGTTAACAGTTAGTAGTGAATATATGGTACCATCTTTTGAAAGTGGAATAGTTGTGTATATAGGTGAAAAAGAAAATTATAAACAAACTGTTATTGTACAGCAGATGAATGGAGTAGATGTTTGGTATGGAAATATTAAGCAGACGAATGTCAAACTTTATGATTATGTTGAAAAAGGGGCATTGATTGGTCAGGTTAGTGATAAGACCTTGTATTTGGTATTTCAAAAAGAAGGGAAGTTTATAGATTATCAAAACTATCTTTCAAAAAGTTAAGTTTCATAAGTCTTGTTTACTATTTCTATTTTTAGCAGTTTTGACTGGTCAGTTTTATTTAATATTTCTTTCTTTTTTATTATTATTTACACACGAATGTGGTCATTTCTTTACAGCTTGTCTTTTTAAATGGGAAACTAAAGAGATAACTTTTTATCCTTTTGGTGGTATTGCTCGTTTTGCTTCAATGATTAACTGTCCTATTATAGAAGAGTTACTAGTGTTAGTGATGGGACCTTTGACTCAGTGCGTTTTTTATTATTTCTTTAAAGGTTTTTTAATGACTCCTTATCAAGTAAAGTTGTTTACTACTATTCATTATAATATTTTGGTTTTTAATCTTCTACCTATTTATCCATTAGATGGTGGTAGAATTATTGAAGTGCTTTTGTGTTATTTTATGTCTTATCAGGATAGTTATAAAGTTACGTTCTTTATCTCTTATCTATCACTTCTTTTGATTTTTCTTTTCTTTTTAGTTTATCCAAGTACTTATTTTTTACTGATGTTTATTTTAATATTATTAAGGCTTATTAAAGAAAAGAAATACTTAAAATATTATTATGAACGTTTTCTACTAGAAAGGTATTTGAAAAAATTAGTTTATAAAAAAAGAAAAATAGTAAAGAATGAGAAAAAGTTTCGAAGGGAGTATTCTCATATTATTAAAAATGGTGAGTGGTATCAGAGTGAAGAAGAGTATTTAAAAGATAAATATGTAACTTAAATACTTAAAAAGTTCATACTTTTCTCGTACTATTGTTTTATCTTGTTCTATTGTTATCTATTCGTATATTTGTTACTATTAGTTCGGATACATTTGAAATATCAGGTGCTTTCCCTTCTATAAAATTTAAATTAAATAGAAGGGTGGTGATATCTATGACAAAAAATCAAACATTTGTCGTAATATTACTTTTATTTTTGGTAATATTTATTATTATTTTATAAAAATAGCACCTGATTTCAACTTTTGTTGAACTCGGGTGCTTATCCCAAACTTGGAGAGCATCTGATTACCACAATCAAATGTATCCTTTTTTTATTATATGAAGTTTCCTTCATCTAGATACATCTTATCACAGAAATAATTTAATAACAATGTATCATTTCTAAAAAAATTGTGTGGAGAAAAATTTGTATTTTTCTCGTACTATTATTTCATCTTGTTCTATTGTTATCTATTCGTATATTTGTTACTATTAGTTCGGATACATTTGAAATATCAGGTGCTTTCCCTTCTATAAAATTTAAATTAAATAGAAGGGTGGTGATATCTATGACAAAAAACCAAACTTTTGTTGTTGTATTACTACTATTTATAGTAATATTTACATTACTATTCAAATAAAAAGACACCTGATTCAACTTATGTTGAATTCGGGTGTTAACTAAAACACTTTGGGA
>JAQXHT010000065.1 GCA_029007415.1 bacterium | reverse complement strand
ATCTTTATTTAATACTGGCTTAACACTATTTCATCGCGCTTTTATGTCATTAAAATATATCAAAATTGATTTTAGATTCATTTTATACGACGCCTGAGATTTTTAAAACTTTATCTTTCAAGAAAAATGAAAAATAAATATTTTTCATAAGAATTCCTGACGGAATTCATTTTTTATGTCATTTAAGCTATAATATAATTGTGATGTAGCATGTTTAAAAGTAATAATATAATTGAAATAGATAAGCCTTGTATGTCCGAGCAAGAATTTATAGAATTCATATTAAATCGTGACTATAACGAGAATATGTTTAATAAAGATGGAACTCTTAATAAGAATTATAATTCTTCTAAAGTTACTGGTATTATTTCTACTATCTTAGAAGATCACTCTGATGAATTCTTTAATGAATATGGTGAACAGATAAACAAGTATAGACCTAACGCTTATGATGAAATTAAAAAAGTTATTGATTGTCATAATAAAAACTTAGGTTGTTCCCTATATCAATGCCCTAGCTGTGGTGATATTGTCTTTATGGGACATACTTGTAAATCCCGTCTTTGTACCTCTTGTGGCTATAAATACAAAAATGAAAGAGTTGAAAATATCTTAGAAACTGCTTATGCCTGTAATCATAGGCAAATTGTTTTTACTATTCCCAAAAAATTGAGACCTTTTTTCTATTATCCTTATGAAGAAAGAATTGATATTTTATTTGAGGCTGTTAAAGATACTATCTACTCTATTCTTAATTTATCATATAAGAAAAATAAATCTGGTAAAACTAAAGAATATAAAAGTAAAACTAAATGGCTTCCTGGTTTTTTTGCTTTTCTCCATACTTTTGGTAGAGACTTAAAATGGAATCCTCATATCCATGTTTTAATCGCTGAACTTAAAATATCTGGTGATAAAATATCTAAGTGGAATTATTTTGATTATGATGCTTTATCTAAAAGATTTCAAAAAATATTACTTGACTTACTTAGTAAAAGATTAGATAAAAATATCTTTTCTAATGAATTAAAAAAGGAGCTTTTCTTAAATCATAAAAATGGTTTTTATGTTTATGCTGAACCTAAAAAATTTAAGTCTTTAAAAGATGGTGTTGAATATGTTACTAGATATTGTGGTAGACCTGCCATTAGTGAAAATAGAATTATTAATTATGATGGTAAAAATGTTACTTTTTGTTATAATGCTCATGAAGATGAATCATATCATGAAGTTACTATTTCTGCTATAGAGTTTATTAAACTTTTAATTAGACATCTTGTCCCTTTTGGGTTTAAGACTATTAGATATTATGGTTTTTATAGAAAGAAACCTAGTTGTTTTGATAAGATCAATAAACTTATTAATAAAGAAAAACATTCTGTTAGAAGAACGCTTCTTAGACATAGACTTTCTATTATGGAGTCTTTCAATAGAGATCCTTACACTTGTCCTAGATGTGGAAATATGTTAAATTATATTTTAGAAATGACGGGAGGTTAATTATGTTTGATTTTGACAATTTTCCTATTAAACTTAGTGGAAAAACAGTTAATTACATCTGTCCAAAATGTAAATATAAATTTGAGGCTCCTATTGAAGCCGTTTTAGAGTTTGAACAAGAGGATGAATGGAATGGTTTACCTATTTCTACTCCTCCATATATTATCTGTGAAAAGTGTAAGTATGATAAATGTGTGCCTTTAGACTATCATTCCAAAAGAGGATACCATCACGTTTATAAAGAAGATTAATTTAACTTAAAATATATTATTGATACGAGATTACTATCTCGGTTTTTGTGGTTATGTATTTTTTATCTTGAACATCTATTCGCAATACGTTTTAGGTATAAATTTCCTATTATACAAAAAAACTCCATAGCAATATGGAGTGCGTTGCTGTGCTATAAAACACATTTTTTATTATGTAGCTATGCTGACTGTTATAGTTGTTCAAAAAAATCAGGTGCAGGTCTTACTTTTATCATTACAAGAAGCAGTTACTAT
>JAQXHT010000064.1 GCA_029007415.1 bacterium | reverse complement strand
CCTAAACTATTAATATTAACTTTTATTTCTTTTAGACCTAATAGTTTATATAAGTTAACTGCAGCAGAAATAATTTCAGCATCACTTAATGGGTCATCACTTCCTAGTATTTCCATACCAAATTGTGTTAACTCTCTATCTCTACCTGATTGTGGTCTTTCATAACGATACATTGTACCGTTATAGTAAACTTTTACTGGTTGAGTAGCATCCCCATACATTTTATTTTCAATATAACTTCTACAAACTCCAGCTGTTCCTTCTGGTCTTAGAGAAAGGTGTCTATCTCCCCTATCAACAAAATCATATGTTTCTTTAGTTACAATATCAGTAGTTTCCCCTATTCCACGATGAAATAATTCACTTGATTCGAAAATAGGTGTTCTTATATAGTTGTAATTATACTTTTCCATTACTTGGTCAATTACTGTTTCAACATATTTCCAAACCTTTGCTTCTCTTCCATAAATATCATTTGTACCTTTTGGTCTTTGTATCATCTTTTTCTCCTCCTTAAAATAAAAAGATGGCCCCTCTTAAGGACAGATATTCCTGTGGTGCCACCTTAGTTTATACTCTAAATAACCGTATCGAGGTCGAACGCTTCTTTTGTTAACTGGATGTCTTCTATTTTAACTTCTATAAGTATTTACACCAACCATACTCTCTCTAATTAGAATTTAAAATATACTCTTTCCAAAGAAGATAAGCTTATTATATAACAAACAAAATTAATTAGCAATTATTAGTCTCAATTTTTTACTTTTTTCGTAATATTTTAGCTGAATTATTTTCTTTACAATCTTTATTTATACAATCTGATATATTATCTAACTCTAAAGTAGTTATTACACCATTAGATGCTTTTTCTTGTTCCTCATTAGTTAAATAAATGTATAATGGTTCATATTCATCTAGATTAACATATACTTACCCGGGATTAGAAAAAACTTCTCTTTCAGTTTTCTTGGCTATAGCTTTAAAATTATGATGATATTCTTCATAAATATTGTCAGTGTTGGTTTCTTCTAATATATAAGTATGGTTTTCTCCTGCTATATCTTTAGTTTACCAAACAATTAAATCTTTTACATCAAACTTTTCATCACTTTTGGTATTTTCAATTAAATTAGCTATTTCAGCATTATTCTTTTGTTCTTTAAGTTGAACTACTTCATATGCTCCTAATTGAAGAGCTATTGCTAAAGCTACATATTTAGTTAACTTTTTTTCCGCATTTAATTTCATTTTCTCATCCGATTGTTTCTTATAACACCTTAACTAAGACTTTTTCTTTGTCTTTAACTTTTTCTTTATATTCTTCGTTAATACGTTCTGATATTTCATCTAACTCTGAAGTAGTAATAATTCCATTCATATCGCTAGCTTCTTGTTTTTCTTCATCAGTTAAATAATTAAATAATGGATAACACTCATCAAAGTGAATGTAAGTGCCACAAATTTCACTATGTTTACCTTCTTCATGCATTCTATACCAAGCATGAAAGTTATGATGATACTCTTCATAAATACCAGAAGTTACTCCTTCTTTTAAAATATATAAAGAGGTATCATTATCTATATTTGTATCTTCCATAACAACTAAATCTTTTAATGCAAAATGCTCTTCAGTCTTTAATCTTTCTTTTTTCTGTTCTAAAGCTGCTATTTCTCTTTCTAAAGCATCACGTTTATTTGCATATTCTTCTAGCTTTTTATTTAATACATTATTTGTATCCTTCTCTTTAGTAAAAGTTATAACTTTCTTAGGAGTCTCGCTATCTAATGCCTTCATCCCTATAGAGGCAATAACAAATGATATCAAACCTGTTGCTATAAGGCCTTTTCTTTTTTTATTATTCATTTTCCATTTTCCTTCCTTAATTGCTGCATATTATACTAAGTTTTACTAGTTTTGTCAATCTATAGCGAAAGAAAGTTCTATATTTTAAAATATCTATTCATTCTTTTAACCATTGATTTAGCAATTACCTCATCTGTAAATCCAGCTTTATCTAATTTTTCTTTATGAAAGAATGGTTCTTGCAATTTTTCAAATTTATCATATAAATCAGGATTTTCTAACATTGCAAAACTTAACATCATACCATAACTATAAGTTAATGCATCATCAAAAGGAATCTCATCATCCATTTCTTTTAAATATGGTGTAACTTCGGGCATCTTGATAGTACTTTTTCTTAAATCTTCTTTGTAGACGATAAGACTGTCTGCTTTTAAAAAGTTTGAGGGAATATAACCGATAAGAGAAGCATAATCTAAACTATTAAAGTATTCATTAGTAACTAAAGCAAGAGTAGTTAAAGTATCAGTCAAATAAATATTATTCTTTAACAAATAATCATAAAATTTATACTCATTATAAGTAGATTTTACTTCACTATATAAAGAACCAATATTTTTAGCATATATACTAGTACTCTTTCTAGAATGAAGTTTTCTGTAGGAAAACCAATCTTCAGTATGACCTAACTCATGAATTAAGGCGCCCATCTTACTAACTTTATTGTCTAAATTGCAAACAGTAATAATACCTTCATCTGTTAATGGCAAATATATAGAAATACTATCACTTGCTTCTTGATCTAATTTTAATTTAGAAGGATTCAAAAAATGAATTTTACCCTTAGTTTTGTTATACAAATCTTCTCCATCAGTCTTTAAATATTCCATTAATATTTCTTTTTCTTCTTTAACTGATATCTTACTATTACTAGCAAGAGTTGTATTTTCTAAGTAGTTAACAAAGATATCATTAACATCATTCATAAAGCTTTTAATTAGAATACTATGTTCATATTTACTATCTATTATATTTTTTACTGTTTTATTTACTAATAATTCACCTTTACTTATTGATAGAAAATTAATGATGAAATCATCAGCAATACTTTTATTAGTTATATCTTTCCCTAATAGTTTTTTTAACATGTTATAAGATGTTAAATAATCATAACAATCAAGGTATCCACTAAATGGTGGATATTTAAATTTATTTTCTAGTTCTTTCATTTTCTTTAAAAGAAAAAGTTTCTCTTTATTTAATTCTGTCATTTTGTTTCTCCAAAATATTTATTCATTCTTTTAACCATCGATTTGTTAATTACTTTATCAGTAAAACCAGCATTATCTAACTTTTCTTTATCAAAAAGTGGTTCACGTATTCTTTGAAAATTATCATACAAATCAGGATTTTCTAACATAGTCATTGTTAACATGAAGCCATAGCCATAACGAATAGAATCATAGGCATCAAAAGTATCTTTTACAATGTCATAATCAATGAGTTCCTCTTTCTCATTTAAATCATTAAGAACTCTATTAATTTCTTGCTTTTCAATTGTTAACTTCTTCTTTCTTAAATATTCATCACTAATTAATTTTAAGGGAAAGATTTCACCTAGATAAGTAAGATTGCTATTTACACTTGATAAAAAATTTTTCATTGTGTCATTGGGATAGATGTTATTTTTTAGTAAATATTCATAAAATTTATATTGATGATAAATAGATGCAACCTCACAATATGGTGAATTATTACTATAAGCTGCTGTATCTCTTAAAGTGTGACTATTAGCATAAGTAGTAAAGTCATAGACATGTCCTAATTCATGAATTGCTGTTACCAGCTCTCCTATTTTATTGTCTTGTTCAGCTAAAAGCACAAGGTTAGTACCATCATCAGGAGTCCAGACAGTTACTCCAGTTGTTCCATTTAGTAGGTCACAAAATTCTTCTGACATTAGAAATAATTTATTTTCTTTTCTATGTTTCAAATATACTTCTTGTAGGTCTTTGCCATCTGTTAATAGAAAATCATCTAGTATTTCTTCTTGTTCTTTTGCTGATATTTTAGCATTTTTATAATATCTATCCCAATTATTATTTACATAATCTTTAAATAAAGTAAAACAATCTAAATAGAAGTTTGCTATCAAGTCGCTGTGTAATCCTTTATTAGAAATAAGATCATTCATTCTTTTCTTATCAATAATATGACTAGCAATTGCATGGGTATTTCTTAAATAGACGTTTTTCTTACATTTCTTATTATGAGGAAAAGTATAACAATGACTAGCATAAATCATTATTAATACTTGATAAGTTCTAACATAATTGGCACAATCAGCTGGTGTTTTACAATTTATAAAGTGTTCTTCTAATTCTTTAATTTTATCAGCAATTATTTTATAATCATCATTTAATTTAATCATTTATCTTCTCCTATAATATTCATCTATTTTCTTTACCATTGTTTTAGAAATTACTTCATCAGTGAACCCTTCCCTATCTAATTTTTTCTTATCTAATCGTGGAGCTCTAAGTAATTGAAACTTCTCATACAGATTGTAATCATCTAACATGGCAATAGCAAACATAAAACCATAACCGTAAGTCATCAAGTCAACTGCTTCATCCTTGATATTAGCAAGTTCAATAAAGTCGTCATTAGTATAATCCTCAAAGAGACGAGATTCGTCTTTTTCCTTCTTAGAAGTCATAACTGTAAAAGGCATCAAATGAAGATTAACTATATTTTCTTTAATTGTTCTAATCGCTTCTTCTTGATAAATATTATTTTTGATTAAATACTCTAAGAAAGCTAGTTCTTGATAAGTAGAATTAGTTTCTGAATAAGGAGAAGTAAAGAAATACCTCATCGTTTCCCTACTAGTATGTGTATCACTAAAAGTAATATTATCTAGCACATGCCCAAACTCATGCGTAATTGCTAACATTGTATTAATGGAAGAAAGCTTATTATTTATTAATACAACTGATTCGTTACTTAACGGATTGATAAAATTAGTTCCAAAAGCTTCTTCGTCATTATTTGGCATAGCAAAGATTCTATTCTTTTCCGTGTATTCTAGAAATAACTTTTCTAATTTTTTATCGGTAGTTTGGTAGTAACCTTTAAGTATTTCTAGCTGTTCTTTAGAAGAAATATCAATTGGTAAAAACTCTTGTTGCTTAGATTTCATTTCTTTAGCAATTATCTTATATATCTCCTTATAAAAGGTATCAACTGTAACCTGATAATTTTTTCTATTGCGATAGACTGCATTTATTTCCTTTTCACAGATAGAATTAAATAGCTTTTCTAACTTCATTTCATTATTATCATAAATCATTTCTTTAGAGGGTAATATATCTACTAAAGAGTCATAAGTAGCATAGCAACTAAGTCTTGCGAATTCATCATTAGCATTATCTTTAGCATATTCTCGTAAGTTCTTAATAGTAGTATATAACTCTTTATAATTTTTAGTTAGTTTTAACCCATCTTGCATAAACTTCACCCCTATAGTTGCTTATTATAAGTTATTTTCTGCTAATTGGAAAGTTTTTTTGTTATCTAGAATAGACTTAATTGAAAAGTAATATGTCAAGGAAGTAACAAAATAAGTAAAAAAGTTTTAAAGTACATAACTAGTATGTTATAATACAAAGGAAGAAACGGGAGAGTGAGAAAAAAGTGTTATTATTGACAAAGGCAGTGTTCGCTGTCATGATTGGCTTTTTAACAAGTGTCTTTCTAGGACTCATTTTAGTTCCTATTTTGAAAAGATTACACGTTGGCCAAACGATTAGTGTTTATGTTGGAGAAAATCATCGGAAGAAAGCTGGTACTCCAACAATGGGAGGAATAATATTTATTCTGCCGACTATTTTAATTACTACAGCTTTATTACTTTTAGGAAAGATTCCTTATACAGATAATTTAGCGATTGTTTTACTAGTATTTTGTGGTTTTGCCGTCATTGGTTTCCTCGATGATTTTCTATCTTTAAGGAAACACAATAACGAAGGACTGACGACCTATCAAAAGCTCTTTGGGCAAATTATTATTTCTACTATTTTCTTTTATATCTATATGAAAAATGGTGGACAAACATCGTGGATTGTTGGAACACTTCATATTGATATTGAAATGAGATGGCTTTATGGTCTATTTATCCTTTTAATTTTAATTGGTTCTAGTAATGCTGTTAATCTAACAGATGGATTAGACGGCCTAGCTGGTAGTTTATCAGCTATTGCATTTATAGCATTTGCTCTAATCTCATTTATGGTTGGTTTTGAAGATATTGGTATATTTTGTTTGATATTAGTTGGTTCACTTATCGGTTTTCTAGTATATAATACTCCCCCTGCTAAGATTTTTATGGGGGACACAGGAAGCCTGGCCTTAGGTGGTGTGATGGGAGCAGTTGCTATTTTAACTCATCGTGAATTAACTTTATTAGTAGTAGCATTTGTATTTGTAATTGAAACATTATCAGTTATTTTACAAGTTATCTGGGTTAAGTTTTTCCATCATAAATTATTCTTAATGACCCCACTGCATCATCATTTTGAAAAACTTGGTTGGAGTGAAACAGATATAGTTAAGCTATTCTGTACATTTGGTCTTATTCTTGCTATGTTAGGAATTTTATTTGGAGTTTGGCTTTAGGAAGGAGCGAATTTTCTTTTGAAAAAACGGTTTGATTTGCCTTTACTAATCACCGTAATACTCTTACTAATATTTGGACTTATAATGATTTATTCTGCTAGTAGTATCTGGGCAGAATATAAGTTTCACGATAGTTTCCACTATGTGAAGCAGCAAGCATTATTCACTGTAGCAGGACTCATACTAATGAATTTTATTTCAAAGATAGATTATAAAATCTATTATAAAAAGGCAAATATCATTTTAGGTATTTGTTTTTTATTGTTAATTTTAGTATTAATTCCCTTTATCGGAAGTGTTCGAAATGGTAGTAGAAGTTGGTTTGGAATTGGTCCTTTTGGTATTCAACCAAGTGAAGCAGCAAAACTTGGACTGATTATTTTCACTAGTAAATATTTAAATAATTCTGATAAATATTTAAAAGATTTAAGAAAAGGTATCTTACCTATTCTTGGTGTTTCACTATTAGCTTTTGGTCTTATTATGTTACAGCCAGATTTAGGGACTGGTCTTGTTTTAATGGTTAGTGTTATTGCTCTACTTTTTATCGCCGGTCTTGATATGAAGTTTTTCTATGGGACATTTGCTCTTGGTGTTATTGGTACTTGTTTTTTGATTATAATTGCCCCTTATCGAATGAACCGAATTACTTCTTTTATTAATCCTTGGAAAGACCCCTTAGGTACTGGTTTTCAAATGATTCAATCCATGTATGCGATTGGTCCTGGTGGTTTATTAGGACAAGGTTTTCTAAATTCTAGGCAGAAACATTTCTATCTACCTGAACCCCAGACTGATTTTATCTTTTCTATTATTTGTGAAGAATTTGGTGTCGTTGGTTGTATTTTTGTTTGTTTACTATTTTTTCTATTATTTTACTTTTCTTTAAAAATTTCTTTGAATGCTAATAATTTATTTGCAAAGTATCTTTCCTTTGGAATTGCTTTTCAAATGTTATTTCAAGCCTCGATGAACCTAGCGGTGGTCGTTGGATTGATTCCGATAACTGGAGTCACTTTACCCTTTCTTTCTTATGGTGGTAGTAGTTTACTAATAAGTATGGTATCTATCGGAATATTACTAAGTATTGCAAAAGATAAATAGCTTTTCTTTTTAATAATTATTAAGAGTGTCACGGACACAAAAAAACACTTTCAATAGAAAAGTGCTTTTTAAATCAATAATGGTGTCCCAGAAGGGATTCGAACCCGTGACACTCGCCTTAGAAGGGCGATGCTCTATCCAGCTGAGCTACTGAGACATACAACACTATTAATATATAATAATCTTTAGACTTTTGCAAGTCTTTTTTACTTATTTTTTCAACTTTTTTATTTTTTAGCTCAAAGTTACTTCTCTTTTGTTATATGTTACATTAACTTCTTCTGCTGATGTAACAATCTTATCCATTTTTTTAGTACTAATACCAAAATCTGCTAGAGCAGCAATTTGGTCTGCTTTTCGGTGTCCACCATTAGTATTAGCAACAATTCTTAAGCCATCAACAACATCGTGAACAGAAGCATACACACTATTAAAGTTTGCAACACTTTCTCTTAGTTTATCAGTTGCACTCTTTATCTTTTCAATTTCTTCTTCTATTTGATCTACTGTTACCATCTTTAAGACCTAACCTTTCTATTATTCGTTACCACCATTTTGAATTCCTAATTTTTTATTTATATAATCAGTATCAAGCGTAATACTAGAATCATTTGCATTACTAAACTCAACAGGAGGAGAATAATAACCACCCTCAGTTATATAAGGAGCATTACCACTACGTTCCCTTATTCTCGTATTGACATAACCACTAACGCCTTCATCCGATGCAGTGTTTGCTTCTATTGTATAGATATATTTCTCATCACTATCTAGAATAATACCTGTATGATCTCCACCTTTATAGAAGATATCCCCACGCTTAGGTTGATAAGAAGTATCACTAGCATAATGCCAAGTTCCTATTCCCTGTTTAGCTTTCGCCTTTGCATCTGCTGCACCTGCACTAACACCTATATAAGGATTTAGTATTCCTGTTGTAGCAGTATGTTCTAAAGTATAGGAAACTCCAGCCGCACAAAAGGCATCATTTTTACTCATTACTCCATATTTATTGTTATACCATATTCCGTATTTAGTATTTCTATCATCAGTCGATATACGATGATTCCCCATCTCATCTAGTAAGAAATCTACATAGTCATCCTCTCCTTCTTGGGTACGATATTTGTTGTATAATAAATCTTTCTTTTTAAGTTCTTTAGAGTATTTATAAGTATCTTTATATTCTTGCCAAATACCAGTAGTATCGTTTTTTTTAAGAGTAGAGAACAAATCAGAAAGACTGCTATATTCATTAAAACTTTTTCGATCATATTGACTATCAATAAGAATTTCTTTTTCAATTAAAGAAATAAAGTCATTTAACATAATTGCAAAATTTGCCAAATCATCACCAGATAAGTCTAATGTTTCAGCATTACTAACTGCATCTTTAACAATAGCTAAAGAGTTTGTCATATCACCATTAGTTACATTAATATCCCAGACATACTTATAAACGCGAACTGTTTCTTTAGCCCAACCAATGATGTTACCTATACTTCCTAGTAAACCATTATTACTTTTTATTGTTTCTGTCATAACAGCCGAAGCATCTTGACCATTATAACTTTCTAATGTTGCAACTGCAGCACTTAATTCATTTATATCAGCTTCAATCTGACTTAAAGCATCTTTTAATTTATTAGCAATTCCTTTAAGTTCATCACTATATTCATTAATTCCTGTTACACTAACTTCTGCCATTTACTTTCATCTCCGCTTTCTATTTTTCTTCATCCTTTAAACCATCTTTTATTCCTTTTGTTATTTCTTTAGCAACATTTCCCATTGTTGGTGCCATCTTATCGATTCCTTCTTGTGCCACTGGCATTACCTGTTGTGCACTAAATGCTAATATTTCTCTTCGTTTAGCAAAAGTATAAATAGACCCTGCAATCATACAAGAAGCAACAATTATAAAACCACCAAACATATAGAAAGGAATACAGCTAAATGATGCTTGTTTTTTATTGAATTCATCATTTATATCATCTAGTTGTTTTTTTATTGAGCAATAATTTTCTGTATAAGTGTTATCAGAGATTAATAATTCACAAGAAGAAAAAGTACTAGATAGTGCTTTATCAATCGCTTCTATGGCTTCTTTATCTTCTTTAATACTTTTTTCCAAGTCTTTAATTTTATCTTGGCGCTCATAATAAGAAGCATCAAAGCCATTAAAAGTTGTTCTTTCTAAGGATTCAATTTCATCTTCAACTGGTTTTATTTTTTCTTCTAATGTTTCTTTATTAGCAATAAGTTTTTGCTTTTCTTCTTTTAATTTTTCAGTTAATTGATTCTTGCTACTAGTAGAATAGTTATTATTAATTTTATTTTGTTTAACTAACCCTACTCCTATAATACTACCACCTAGAAGAAGACCAATTATTAATACCACTAAAGAACTAGTTATTATCTTTTTCTTATTTTTTTGATATTTTTCTTCACTTAAATATTCTTCTTTTTTCATTTATTACTCCTATTATTTAGTTAGGATAAGTTTATCTTATCTATAAGTTAACTATACCATAGCAGAATAAAAATAGCAATTTAAATGAAGGCAAAAATAAAGAAAGTATTGATTCTACTTTTCTTTAGTAATGATTAATTTTTTTACTTTTTCTGTTCCTTTATTTGCTGCATATTCAAGAAATAAGGCAGTCGTCAGATTATTCATTTTTAATAGCATCGATTTTTCTGCTGTTGTAGCAAAAAAACTTGCTAAGACTTCAAAAGAAACTTCTTGATCTTTGATTATAATAGTCTTCATAATTCATAACTGATTTGTCCTCACTTTCAACCAACTATTATAACAGACTTTATAAAAAGTTAAAGACTTTTATTTGTTAATTTCATATATAAAATCGGATAGTTATTACCTTGTTCATCTACTGCACTTCTCTTATAAGTTTCAAACCCCAGATGTTCATAAAAACCTTTAGCACTAGGATTTTGTTCATTGACGGTTACTTCACTTAGATGATACTTCTCTATCCCATATTTAACTAACTCTTTTCCTAGACCTTTTCTTCTTTCATTATTTCTTAGAAAGAGCATTTTTATTTTTTCTTATTCAAGACTTTAACTTTATCATTATTTTTAAGCATAGATAATATCTTCATTTCTTTTGCTTCTAACTCTTCATTTGTTAAATTAAAATGTGTTTCTAATTCACTAGTACTATAATTTTCTTGATATTTCAACATAATAAATGATAAATCTTCTTCAGATAGAGTTGATAAAGCTTGAAACATTTCAGTACTAAAGCTATTATTTGGTTCTTTTTAGACAAACTATTTGGATTAGCTATATATTCCATTCTCGCCTTTTCTTTACCATCTTTGGTAGAATACCTAGCAGCATCAAGTGTTTAATTTAATTAATCTTTCTTTTTGAGGAATGTTATCATTAATTAATTCTGCGTTTGTATTTTCTAAATTACATAA
>JAQXHT010000063.1 GCA_029007415.1 bacterium | reverse complement strand
TGTCTTCATCTAATTCTTTACTACCAGCTTCTACCATAGTAATTGCTTCAATTGTACCAGCTACGGTAAGGTCAAGAGTACTTTCTGCTAACTCTTCTTGTGTAGGATTAACAACAAACTCATTATTTATATAACCAATCTTTACGCCTGCTACTGGACCTGCAAATGGTGCTCCTGTTAACATTGTTGCAAGACTTGAACCAAACATAGCAGCTAATTCTGGTGAACAATCTTGGTCTACTGATAATACTGTATTAATAATTTGAACTTCATGTTTAAAATCTTCTTTAAATAAAGGACGCATTGGACGATCAATCATTCTAGCTGCAAGAGTGGCAGCATCAGTTGGTCTTCCTTCTCTTTTAATAAAACCACCAGGGATTTTTCCAACAGAATAAAGTTTTTCTTGATAATTAACTGTTAATGGGAAGAAGTCACTTAATAAGTTAGCTGTTTTTCCAACTACCACGGCAGTAAGTATTACGGTGTCATTATAACGAATTAAAACAGAACCAGTTGCTTGTTTAGCTAATTCTCCTTGTTCTACAACTATCTTTCTTCCATGAAAATCAAGTTCAAATACTTTCTTCATATATACCTCATTTCTACTCTATAGAAAAAGAAACACTAGTATCTAGTGTTACTTTCTAAGTCCTAATTTTTTAACAACTTCACGATACTTTTGTACATCAGTTTTAGCTAAATACTTAAGTAAGCTACGACGTTGTCCAACCTTCATTAAAAGTCCACGGTTTGAATGATAATCGTGTTTGTGTTCTTTTAAGTGAGCTGTTAACTTCTCTATTTCTTTTGTTAAAATAGCGATTTGTACTTCTGTTGAACCAGTATCTTTTTCATCTCTTGCAAATTCTTTGATGATTTGTTGTTTTTCAACTTTTGTTAAAGCCATCTTTAACACTTCCTTTCTTTTTTTAAATACACCATATTCTAATATAAAGTAGTAGGAAGAACTGCTTAATATTGGAACAGGTAACTGTACATACTATACTATAAGATTAGCTGTTTGTCAAAGAAATGTTTTAGAAAAATCTACAAAACTAGACTTTATAGTAACGTTGATTTCTACTAGTTGGAGCTTTTGGACAAGTCATTTTAACGACACCATTATCAATAGCAGGTGACAAATAGTTTTCTCTAAAGGAAAGACGAGACTTTATTTCTAATAGTTCCATAAGTTCTAAAGTAGTATAGTTTACACCAAGCTCCATAACATCCAATAATTTTTTAACATAGACACTTATGTGATTAGTTTGCGCATAGACTCCTTCAATAAGTCCTTCTAAAACTTCATCTATCATTAATATATCTATTTGTTCAGGTGGGGGACATACAAAAATACAGTTACCAGCTTCATCAAAGACCCCTTCCCCACCAGTTCTAAATTTACCAGCATTTTGAACTGTTAAATAAGTTAAGATTCCGTGTATTTTTTTCAAATCATTTAATGAATATGGATTAACTTCTTTTATTTTTAAATAAGCATTATAGGCATTTTGCGCTTCTTGTATTTCGTTTTTTGGACCAATTACTGGCTTACCATCAATAATACTTTTAACTTGATTGAAAGATAAAGAATTTGCTTCAATAGCTAAGGAAGAGTGGATAGATTTAATTCTATTGTTCCTTCTTAAAACTGGCATTTTATTTAAATCTTTATAGTTATCTAATTTGCCAATCTTCTTCATTATAGAAGATGCTATATTTACCATTTTATTTGTAATAATTATTTTATTATTTTCTATAAGTTTTAAAATTTGTTCTTCTTGAGTCATCAAAAGTTGTCCCTTTCTATATACAACCATAACATAAATGAACACTTTATAATTATCATTTAATTATCTTGTATGTTTTCTTATATGCTTTCTTGTATCTTTAATAAGTATTTGTACATTACTTTTTCTTCTTTGATATAAATATACCTAATACGAATGAGATAACAGATGGTATTAAGATTTTTATTCCATTAGTTATTATTGTCAAATAAAATGGTGCAGAATCTCCTTTTGAATAATAATTTAACCAATCGATATTTGTAGCAAAAATGAAATACAAAACTAGTAGTAAGGAGATGAAAAATAAAATCATACTAAAGATATTTTTATGTGAAATTGTTTGATGATTTTTCTTTTTATTAATAATAAACTTTACCGTAAGTATTAAATATTCAAAAATACAAAATAAAGAAACTAAATATATTATAGTTAGAATTGTTGGAACCGTTCCAAAGTGATATAAACTTAATAATTCAGCTAGTACAAATGTTAATATTAATGATACTATTGTGCTTCCTACAATAGTTAAAAACCTCTTCATATATATCCTAAACATATTCTTTTCTGTTAATACCTTTCTTTTATGCTACTTACCGCAACATTTTTTATATTTAAGTCCTGAACCACATGGCTTTTTAATATTGTCAATTCTGCTCCACTTTAGAGCATTTTATCCTATAAATTTGCACTTTTATGCACTTGGCTACACTCGGTTACACTCCACTTCACTAGCAGAACGTATCTAAAAACGTATCTAATTTTTAACTGATTTAATCTGAAATAATGTTACTATATTTGCAACAATATTCATAAAATCAAATATTGCTGATGTATATGATTTTATTACTATATCATATATAAACCACATAAGCATAGTAAAAATAATTAATAATTTGAATCTTTTGACATTTTTTATATTCATTAACCATATATAAGTGACTGTACTGATTAATGGTAATAATCCAATATACCCTAAATTATTAAATTTTAAAGTTAAAATTGTTGCTAAAATTGTTATTACTACTTTTTCTTTTAGTCCTAGTTTATCTTTATAGCATAATGTATTTCTAATCAAACTTAACGCATTTATTATAGCCCCAGTTATTCCACCTAAAATAATATTACTAATTACTGACATTCCTATTTGTACTGTCTGAAAATGTAATATTTTTTTCTTTTGTTTTAATGTGCCAGAATATACCATTAATATCGAAGCAATAAGTGCAATTATGTTTCCAATTATTATACTTATCATTATTATAACCTAATTTTATTAACTATTTTACTTCATTATTTTTTTATTATATACGGCTATGCCTGTTGAAATTATCGAAATAACGTTTGAGATTATTCCTGCAATAGAAACAACAAAAATATTATATGCTAACCACAAAAAATAGCAGAGTAAAGCTGTCTGCTTTACAACTTTTTGATTTCCATTCCAAATAGGTATTAGATATATAATTGCTGCAATTAAAGGAAATAAAGACCATATATTTTTATATGCAAAAATACTAACGATTATATAAGCTATTATAAAAATATATAAATATATTGATTTATTATACTTTTTATTTCTATCTTTCATTATTATAAAACTATCTCTAAAAATAGCCAAACCTTTTGTTATACATCCTGTATATGCACCTAATAATAAATAATGTATTAAATTTAAAATATTAGATATAACCATATTTCCTAATATTTTTTCTTTTTTATTTTTATGATATGCAAAGATTGAAACAAAAAAGGCTGCAAAACCAATGAATTGTGAAATTATATAAATCATGATTATTCTCCTTATTACTTAAATATTTTATATTATCTCCTTATCTATCCAATTTAAATATTCTTCATTTATACTTGTAATATTATATATAGCAAATTCAAAACATTCATAGCTATGTTTACTCTTAATAACTTCATATATTTCTTTTAGGCAGTTTTTCTTTGTTTTCATCTGAAGTAAATATTCTTTTGATTCTTCTCTTTCATTATTCCAATTCCAGCTGCTTTCACTTTCAAGAATGTGACAACTAGCAACTAATTTTTTATCTAACAATTCTTTTGCAATACTTTTTATTTCTTTATAATTATCATTTGATGTTTCTAACATACAATATTCATTCATCACTATCACCTTCGATTCTAATTATATCACAT
Source organism: bacterium (assembly GCA_029007415.1). Taxonomy (GTDB): domain Bacteria; phylum Bacillota_I; class Bacilli_A; order RF39; family UBA660; genus Onthousia. The sequence continues at coordinate 1,671 of JAQXHT010000063.1, read as the reverse complement.
TTTTACCACTATCATTATGGCAATGATTCAAAACCTCTAAAAGCATTAAAATACTATGTTTTTCTTATTTACTTTTCTTTCTAGATACGTTTTAGATACTTTCTTACAACGTATTTAATAACGTATCTAAATAAAATTACCCAATTTTTTGTATAGAAAAAGCCTTTATTTCAAGGCTTTTAACTATTTACCACAACACTGTTTATACTTCTTCCCACTGCCACATGGGCATAAATCATTTCTACCAATTTTGTTAACTCTTTTTGGAGTGGCCTTTTTAACTTTGTTGTTATCGTTTACAGCCTCTCCTTTGGCTACTTGTTTTCTTTCAACATTTTGGCGTATTTCTGATTTTACTAAGAACATAGTAATTTCTTTATCGATAAGATTTAATAAATTATCAAACAATTCGAATCCTTCTGTTGTATAAGCACGTAACGGATTTTCTTGGGCATATCCTCTTAAATGAATACCTTCTCTTAAATGAGCCATTGTATTGATATGGTTCATCCAATGTGTATCGATTACTCTTAAACTGATTGCTTTTTCAAATTCATTGCTAATTTCTGCAGGAATTTCTTTTAATTTTTTCTCATATTCATTTACGATTCTTTGATATAAATATTCACTTAGTTCATCGTCTTTTTTATCTTTTATTTCCATGAGATCTAGTTTTCTTTTTATTAAGTGTTCATTCACAAATTCTAAGATTTCTTCTAAATCTTTTTCTGTAAGAAAACCTTCTGGCATAATATGACTATCCACAAGCTCTATAACATAATTTTTAATATTATTTAATACTGTATCATGTATAGACTCTGAATCTAGAATTTCATTTCTTTTTTCATAAATATATTCTCTTTGTTGATTGATAACATCATCATATTGTAATAATGTTTTTCTTATATCAAAGTTATTTCCTTCTACACGTTTTTGTGCAGATTCAATAGAACTTGATAACATTTTGTTACGAATTGATGCATCGTCATCAAAACCTACACGGGCTAGCAGCATTTTAGCACGATCTGTACCAAAACGTACCATTAAGTCATCTTCAAATGAGACACAGAATTGTGAAGCCCCTGGATCTCCTTGACGCCCAGAACGACCTCTTAATTGATTATCAATACGTCTTGATTCATGACGCTCTGTTCCAATTACAAATAATCCACCGAGTTCTTTGACTTCATCATCTATTTTAATATCTGTACCACGACCAGCCATGTTGGTAGCAATTGTAACTGCCCCTTTTTGACCTGCTTTTGCTATAATTTCTGCTTCTCTTGCATTGTTTTTTGCATTTAAAACTTCATGTGGTATATGTTCTTTTTTTAACATGGAACTAATCAATTCACTAGTTTCAACAGCTATGGTACCTACGAGAACTGGTTGCCCTTTGCTATGGCGCTCTTTTATTTCATTAACAATAGCTTTGTATTTTCCAGTTTTTGTAGCAAATAGTAAATCTCCATAGTCAATTCTCGCAACTGGTTTGTTGGTTGGAATTGTAATAACATACATATTGTATATATCTCTAAATTCTTCCTCTTCTGTTTTTGCAGTACCAGTCATACCTGATAATTTATCATACATTCTAAATAAATTTTGAAAAGTAATTGTGGCTAAAGTTTTTGTTTCTTGTTGAATTTCAACCCCTTCTTTAGCCTCAAT
>JAQXHT010000062.1 GCA_029007415.1 bacterium | reverse complement strand
TAGCTTCAAACATCTTTTTTGACTGATAACCGAATATCTTTGCTACCAAATTATTAGGAAACATTTCTACCTTGTTATTGTAGAGTCTAACTACAGCATTATAATATTTTCTAGAATTAGCAATATCGTCTTCAATTTTTTTTAATTGTTCACTTAGATCTTTAAAATTTTCATTAGCTTTTAATTCGGGATAAGCTTCTTTTAAAGCCATGATTCTATCGATTTTAGTATTCATTTTTTCATTAGTAATTATCTTTTCTTCATTGGACATACTTTCATAATTACTGTTTCTTAATTTTGTAACTTCACTAAATGTTTCTTGCTCGTGATTAGCATATCCTTTAACAGTTTCTACTAAGTTAGGAATTAAATCCCAACGCTTTTTTAGATAAACATCCATAGTTGCAAAAGCTTCTTTAACTTTATTATTTAAACTTACAAAACTATTATATAAAACAAAAATATAAACAATAAGTAATATGATAACTGCCATTATAATATAAACTACCATACTTCACCTCCTACCTTAATTAAATTTTATCATATTTTTCTTTTCATACACATATAATTAATTGAAAGTTGATTGACAAACTAAGTAGGGTAGTGTAAAATAATATTTGCAAGTGCTACTTAGCACAGTGATTAATTGGGTCTATAGCCAAGTGGCTAAGGCGTGGGACTGCAACTCCCTGATCGTTGGTTCAAATCCGACTAGGCCCTCCATTTGAAATAAACTTACAGATTGTAAAAGTCTGTGAGTTTTTATTTTGCTATTCTAAGATTGATATTTTAATTTTCAATAGTACTATTATAAGTATCATTAATAAATTTATCTCCTAATTCATTTACACCAATACCACTTCTATTATTGTGACTTCTACCCCAAATTATTTGATTACTAATATCAATTCCCATACTTTTCAATATCTTAATTGTATTTTCTGCTCTAGTAAACATTTCTGTTCCTAGAATCATTCTTTGATATTTACCAGCTTCGGTTGGTACACTTCTATTAAAATAACTCATATCATGCATAGGAGCAGGGTGACCAAAATTATCAACTCTTGAATCAGATTTGTTTTGTGTTTCAAATTCTCCAACATAGTATCTAAATTTAATATTTGAATAACTCTCTAAATCGAATTTTTTACCTGTCAAAGATTCATAGTCAGCTATTCCTAATGGATATGCAAAGTCATCTGTTGGAATAGGAATACTACCACTAGCACCACCTATACAAGCAGTTTCAATTATATCTGGGTGTAATAATGCAAATCTTTGAGCAAAAACTCCAGAACTTGAATAACCATTTAGAAATATTTTATCTTTTACAACTAATCCATTTTCTTCTTCTATAATGGTCTTTGCTTTGTTAATAATTTTAACTACTTGTTCATCAATTCTATAGTTCTTATCATCATTAGAAATATTAAAACATTCTTTAGACAATTGCTGTAAATAAGGATAATTCTTATAACTTGGTATTAAGGGAATAACAATAGGTGCTGGTAAATTACTTGTCAAATTAGCTAATCTTAGTCCTGTTTGAATTCCTTGTTCTATAATTTCTTGAAAATTTTCACTTTCTAAATTGTTAGATTCTACTATAATTTGATTATTAACATCTTCAGCTAGTGGTATTGCTAAAATACTTGCTATATTAATACCTCTATTTATATCAGTAGCTAAAAACTTAACTTTATATTGTGTCTCATTAATTTGATATTCTAAATCTACATCTTTGTTATGTTTCAATTCATCAGATATATGTATTATAAAATCTTTATTCATATTTTTCTCCCTATCATATAAAGGTAGTGTGCAATGTTTTATACACTACCACTTGTTTTTTCCTTTATTTATAAGCTCTTTTCTATATTTTTCTTTTACCCTCTTTTTTTGATAATTATTTATATAGAAATTAGCTTTTTTATCTACCAAAAAATGACATATACATCTATAATTATTTTTGACCGAACAATATAGAATCGAGGTATATGTCATGTCAA
>JAQXHT010000061.1 GCA_029007415.1 bacterium | reverse complement strand
ACCGGCCCTTTTAGCAAGATTAACATCTTCGCCAATTTCAGCAGCCATTAAACCAGCAAGCTCAGCTACTTCAATAGAATGACTCAAAGCATTTTGACCATAACTAGTTCTAAAATGAAGTTTTCCAACTAATTCAATCAACTCTGGATTCATTTTAGTAATACCAAGTTCAAATAAAGTACTATTACCATAATCCATTATTTGTTCTTTCATATCTTTAGCAACTTTATCATAAACTTCTTCAATCCTAGTCGGATGAACTCTTCCATCTTTTATTAAAGTCTCAAGCATAACTCTAGCTATTTCTCTTCTTAGAGGATCAAAACTAGATAATACAACTGCTTCTGGAGTATCATCTATTATTAAATCTACTCCAGTTACTGCTTCAATAGTTCTGATATTTCTACCTTCACGACCAATTAGTCTTCCCTTCATATCTTCACTTGGTAAAGTTACAACTGTTACTGTTTGGTCACTTGCTATATCAGCGGCATATCTTTGCATAGCAGTAACAATTAAATCTTTTGCTTTCTTCTCAGCTGTTAACTTAGCTTCCATTTCTTGTTCATTTATGTAAAGAGTTACTTCTTTCGCCATAGCATCTTTTACTTTTTGCATAACTACTTCTCTAGCTTTTTCTTTACTAAAACCAGATATTTTTTCTAACAATTCTAATTGTTCTTTTTTTAAATTTTCCACTTCAACTTGTTCTTGTTGAATCTCTTTTTGTCTTTGGGTTAGCTTCTCTTCACGCTCATCAATAGTAGTTTCTCTTTTCTGACAAATCTCATCACGTTTATCTAAACTACCTTCACGTTTTTCAAGGCGTAATTCACTTTCTTTAAGTTCTTGTTTTTTCTCTTTTATTTCTTTATCAAGTTCTTGTTTTAATTGAAAGTTCTTTTCTTTGGCTTCCATTAGCGAATCGCGTTTTAATTGATCAGCTTTTTTTGAAGCTTCATCCATCATTAAACTTATTTTTTTACTTGCATTATTCTCTCGTAATGTATTAATTAATAGGGTTAACCCAAAACCAACTATTATTCCAACTAACAATAGTAAAGTGGAGATTATCATATGATTCATTTCTGCCTCCACTAAGATTAATTCTTATAATCTAATTCTATTGTACGTTGCAATAAAGATAAATGTCAAGGGAAAGGAAAATGTTTCTGATGAATATAATCTTTGATTCCAGTAAAATTTATGTTATACTAAAAACGTAAATTATATGGAGGAAAATAAAAATGAATTTTGATGCACTTGCCTCAATAAAAAATGTTGAAGCTTTGAAAAAATTTACAGATGAAGCGATTGATAATGCCATTAATAATACTGAACATGAAGAAATAATCGGTATGGAACACGCATGTCCACACAAAGGATTTATAGACAGTAATACTAGAATATCAAATGTTGATTCTGATTGGGTAATTAGTGACAATAATTATGCTTACTATTTTGTTAATGGATTAAGAGAAATGGGGATAAAAAATATTTCTGATGCATTGAATAAGGTTCATTCATTTATTAATGCTTATTTTGGAATATATACTAAACCAGAAATAAGAGAACAAATAGTAATGAGTGTTCCAGCTGGGAAAACGATAGATGTTTCTACTTTAGCTGGAAAAAATACAGCAATATGTGTTGAAAGAGCAGCTTTGGTTCAAAATTTAGTTACTATGTTAGGGGTAGAATCTTATTTTATTACTGGTAATATTCATGACAAAGATGGTTTTGGTCCACATGCTTATAATATCATAAGATTTAATGACCAATTTTATTTATATGATGTAAGTAAAGAAGTAGCAGTAAATGTTAATGGTAATGTTATGTATCAACCATATGTAAAACCAATAAGTACAGAACAAGTAGAAACATTATTTAGTGCCAAACAAATAAATACTGGGGATAGAATTTATGGTTCAACTGCTAAATATAATGGAATAATCGCTGGAAATGGACAAAAAATTAGATAATAAGTTTTCAAAAATGAGTAATAATAATACAGATTGTTATATTACTTAAATTAAGAAAGAGGAATAATATGGGTAAATGGGAAATGGGTTATGGCTCTACTCTTGAACAAAGAGCCAAAAAAAATGGTAGAGATATTGATATGCAATGGATTAAAGAACACGAAGCAGATGAGTTATTAAGAAATAATAGTTTTTTTAATCCTTCAAATTCACTATTAGAAGATGATGATATTGCTAAATGGCAAAAATCAACTAAATCACCAGAACAATTACAAAAAAGAATTAATGATATCTTAGCTAAATTAAACAACGATGATATAACTTTTGAAGATAGAAACGAGTATATGTTTGAATTGGAAGAAGCAAAAAATGAATTGAAAAAACAAAAAGAATTTTCCGATTTAGAAAGTTTAAAATCCAACAGATTTGGTGGTGGAAATCCAGGGTATAGATATAATGGAGAATCTCATGTAGATAATTCAAAAGTAGATAATGATATTGCTGAATTGAAAAAAGCATCAGAATCACTAGGACAATTACAAGAGAGAATTAGTGCTATCATAGCTGAATTAAGCAATGGTGATACAACTGCTGAAGAAACAAAAGAGGAATCGGAAGAACAGAGCGTAACTTCTACTTTAGAAAGTTTAAAATCTAACAAATATGGTGGTGGAAATCCAGAGTATCGATATAATGGGGAATCCCATACAGATAGTTCAAAAGTAAATACTGATATTGATAATTTATTAAAAGAATTTAGCGAAATGAGTAATGATACAATAAACCATTCTTCAGCTAGTAGAAAAGGAAAATAAGGATATTTAGATTTATAAAAAAGAAATGAACAAATTAAGTTAGAAAAAAATCAAACTCCAAAGGTGAGCTTGATTTTTTTCTAACTTAATTCTTAAAATTATGCCATAACACGACTTTTTCAGGTGCAAAGTACAAAAAAGTTTATTTTTCGTCAAAAAATGCATAATACTATTTTTTTACTTCTTCATCTTTATCTAAATTTATACCATAGAAATCTCTTACTCTTTTTTCAATTTCATCTCTAAGTTCTGGATTATCTCTAAGTAATAGTTTAACATTTTCTTTACCTTGACCTAACTTTTCGCCTTGATAAGAAAACCAAGCACCCGCTTTATCAACAATACCAGCTTCTACACCTAAATCAATTAGTTCTCCTTCCTTAGAAACACCTTCACCATACATAATTTCAACAGTAGCACTTTTAAATGGTGGGGCTACCTTATTTTTAACTACTTTAATAGTTGTTTTATTTCCAACAATTTTATCACCAATTTTTATCTGTTCATTACGACGAATATCAAGTCTTATACTAGAATAAAATTTTAAAGCTCTTCCACCAGGTGTCGTTTCAGGATTACCAAACATGACTCCCACTTTTTCTCTTAACTGATTAATAAAAATAGCAATGGTATTGGTCTTATTAATAGTGCCAGATAATTTTCTCAAAGCTTGACTCATCAATCTTGCTTGTAGGCCAACATGAGCATCTCCCATCTCTCCATCAATTTCAGCTTGAGGAACAAGAGCTGCTACTGAATCAATTACAATAATACTTATTGCTTCACTTCTAACTAACGCTTCACAAATTTCTAAGGCTTGTTCTCCAGTATCTGGCTGTGATAATAAAAGTTCATTAGTTTTAACACCAAGTCTTCTAGCATAATCAGGGTCAAGAGCATGCTCTGCATCAATGAAAGCTGCTCTTCCACCTTGTTTCTGTACTTCCGCAATCGCTTGGAGAGCAAAGGTAGTTTTTCCACTAGACTCTGGTCCATATATTTCAATTATTCTTCCTTTCGGATAACCACCAACTCCTAGAGCAATATCTAAGGATAAGCAACCACTAGAAACAACATCTATCTTCATATGGGTGTCTTCTCCCAAACACATTACTGCTCCCTTACCAAATTGCCGTTCAATATCCGCTAATATTTGATCCAAATCTTTATTATCTTTTTTTATCGTTTTACTCATAAATCCTCCCTGCGCAAATGTCTATATACCCATTTTATAAACAGAATTTTAAAAAGTCAAGACATTTTTTCGAACATCAGTTTGTCATAATTTGCCATTTTCTGCTTACTTTTTTCGGCAATTTAACAAATTCAGCTATATTAATACTGGAATTTTGTAAATTCAGCAAAAAAGAAGCCTAAAAATTAAGCTTCTTTATCAGGTAAAATTAAATTTTTATTTAATTTAAAATATTCACACATCGAAATAATCGACATAACAGTAGCAAAATATAAGAAGAAATCACTAACTCTTATATTAATCATTTCAAATGGTAAATTATAAAAGAAAGTCAAAGTAACGCCAACCATCATACTAGCAGTTTTAATCTTTCCGCTAGAAATAGCTGCTACTACTTTTCCTTTTCTTGCTGCTTCCATCTTTATGGCATCAACAACTGTATCTCTAAAGATAATAATGACTGGAATGATTGTTAAAATAAAACCCTTACTTGCAAGAATAATTAAAGCACTATTTACTAAAACCTTATCAGCAATAGCATCTAACATTTTTCCAAGATCAGTAACTTCATTATTCTTTCTAGCTAAATAACCATCTAAGAAATCAGTAAGACTAGCGATTATAAAAATTGCTCCTGCAATTAAATATTCTATCTTAACATAAACACCCCCAATTAAAAAACTAGGTAGTTTAACTCCAATATCATAGAACGGAAAAAGTAACATAAAAATCATAAAAAAAGTCATAATTATTCTAGTTACAGTTAACTTTGTTGGTGTATTCATAACTTCTACTTCCCTTCAATTCACTATTCATAACTGGAGCTTTAGTCTTATTTTTAATAATTAGAATAGCTAATAAAATAAGTAAAATAAAAACAAAAGTTCCAACTACGATAGGCAAAATTTTTACTTTTTGCTTATATACTTTTGTGTAAGGAGATGATATTTTTTTCTCTTTCTTAGCATTTTCCTCTTCTTCTTTTTTCTTCTTTGCTTCTAAGATATCATCTAAGGAAATTTTGGAAGTATGCTCAAACAAAAAATCATTAAATTCATCTTGAACTTTCACTTCATCAAGTCCCAAATATTTAGCATATTCTTTAATGATTTTCTTTATATCATATACATCTTTAAAAGCTTTTGTATTAGCACTTTCTAAGTTTTCAAGTAATACTTTGGAAACATCTAAATCACTAGCTGCTTCTTCTAAACTAACACCGTGTTTAATTCTTGTCTCTTTTAAGTATTCACCTAATTCTTTCATAATCAACCTCAGTTCCAACAATAATAATACTTTGTAAGCCATGTTTTGTACCTATTACTAGGTGGCAAGTATCTATCTACTATTACTAGTCCTCCAATCCATTATCTTTCTTTCATGGAGACTCCCCTACCAAAATTTGGGTTTCTCACTCGTGGGGTTTACCTCGTTTCACTCTTTCGTTTCCAAAAGTATCGTTTCTGTGGCACGTTATCATTTTATCATGGGACTAATCCTTTAGATAAAACTTTGCCGTTAGAATAAATCTACCTTAGGTTATTTTTTTCCTAAGCACGAACACTACTATCATCACAGATAGTGCGAGCATGGACTTTCCTCTAGGTTACCCTAGCACTTGCCCAAGTACTAATTGTTGTCTTTTCCAAATACCGCTTTTTCTAGATTACTAAGTCTTCTTAAAATATCTAAATTAGTGATTTCCATTGTATCGCTCTTAGAATTCTTAGCTAGTTCTACATCAACAGAAGCATTTCTTAGTTCTTGTTTTAAAGACATAATTTCTTTTAGTAGTTCTGTTTTTTCCTTCTCTAAGCTTTCAATAATCTTATAGAATTGATCATAATCAGAGATTATTACATCTAAAAACTCATCTACTTCTTTTAGTCTATATCCACGAGTATCAATTTTAAAATCTTTCTCTAAAATTTCTTGTGGAGTAAGCGCTATTTTATTTTGATACATATCTAATCACCAATCCCTTTACATACTATATTCTAGCAATAAAGTTACTTATTTGTCAATTGTTTAAGCCCTATTATTATATCAAATCTTTTTGCAAAAGACACATTTTCTATCATGGAATTTAAACAATTTATTACATCTTGATTTTTCACTCTTCTCACCTCAATTTTATTCTACATTTTTTCTAAATATTAGACAACAAGTTCGACAAAAGATTATTTTGTTTGACAAGTTTTTTCACAGTGGTATAATTAAATCACTTCAAGGAGGTTTTTACATGGGAACAAATATAATGATTAGACTAGATAGTTTCTTAAAAAGGAAAGATAATGAGCAAGTGTTTTCTATGCTAGGAAAAACTTTAACAGTTGAAAACGGCTGGATTACAATGCGCAGCAAGAGAGAGAAGAAAAAGGAAAATATAAAAATTCTTAGTGATGAGCAAGGTAGAGTTCGTATCAAAGGACATGATACTGCCATTAGTCTTAGTAAAAGAAATAATAGTTATGAAATTGATCATATTCAATTAGGAAACATTGACGAAGATGAAATAAACTTTTCAATGCGTAAGAGAATTGATGAAGATGATAATGTTAAATATTGTATAAAAACTAAAGAAGGAGATAGAAATATAGTTTGTTGGTTTTCTGATAAAGAAATTTCTTTTAACTATAAAGGTGATGATGAAAGAAAATACTTTTATGCTGCCGATTCTAAAACTAATATTAGATTAGAAGAAGAAAAGAAAGAATGTTTCGATTCGTTAGTTAATCTTGAAAAAAAATATCCAGCAGTTACAGCTATGATTGCTACTGATATTCCACTACTAGATACTGTTACTAATTATTGCAGTCCTTCTAAAAGAAAAGAAAATAGTGTAAAAGTTTATAAATTAAAAAGAAAAGTAAGTAATAAAAAATGATATAACTAGCTAAAAACTAGAATATCATTTTTTATTTATGATTTAAACTCGCTTTTTTGTATATTGATAAGCTTTATCCATTACTCTTTGCATTGTTAAATAATTTGGATTGATATTTAACTCATCAACTGTTTTTACTAAATCTTGAAAAGCATTTGGAATACCAACTTTATCATCAAAATGTTCTCTTATTTCTTTTAAATCTCCAGTTAATCGCTTATTTTTTAAAATATAATTAAATTCTCGGTTCATATATAGTGGTTTTATACTGGTAACTAAAATTTTATAATCATCTCTTACTATATTAGGATTTATTTTTTGAATTTCTTGAGCAATAGATGGATTTTTTATATTGAAATTTTTAAACAAACCTATAATATCAAAGATTTCAGTTGCTTGTGACTCATCAACTGCTTCTTCAAAATAGACCGATTCACTATACATACCATCAAGTGAATGAAGTGCCATTCCACTTCTAAAAAGTAAGGAACCATTTCTTTTACAAATTGATGCTATTATTGAATTAACAATGTGATTTATTTCATGAGTTAATGATTTTACTTTTTGACTTTCATTTAGTTGTTTAACTCCAAAATTAATAGTTCTATCTATATGATATCTATTATTTAAATCACTTGATATGTCAAAACTACAATATGCCTCAACCAAAGTATTTTTATTTTTAGAATCCATTGGTATTATTTCATCTGAAAAATATGTTTTTTCAAAAGCTTTATATACTGTATCTAAATTTTCAAAACCATAATATGAAATCATTGCAGCTAATATTATAGCTTGCTCTGTCTTATAGCAATCCTTTTTCTTAGTTTTGGTTTTTGCCATCTCATTTATTAACATTTGACTATAATTAAGTATATAATTCACACTTTCTTCATTTGTAAAATCTATATTTGTCATACATGATTCTCCTTTCGTTTCTGTATTTTACCACAACTTTTAAAAAAAATCACTTATTATTTTTTAAAGATGGTATAAATACCTTATAAGTAATTACTATAATTTTAATGTACAACTTATCTTTATATAGAAAAAGGCTTTAAAATGCGCTATAATATATCTTAGGTGAATGAAATGAATTATCCTATTGGAATCAAGAAAACAAGTAATTATCTTATAAATTATAAAAACCGAGGAATGACTTTAGAAGATGACATTAATAAGTCCAATCAATATTATATAGAAAACAATATTGCATATATTTATAAAAAACCTACTCCTATAAAAGTTACTAAAGTTGATTTTAAAGGAAACAGTAAAATTATAAAAGAAGCTTTCTATGCTGAACCATCAACTACGGACTATAATGGTATTTATAAGGGTTACTATATTGACTTTGAAGCAAAGGAAACAAAGAACAAAACATCCTTTCCACTTGCTAATATTCATCTTCACCAACTTAAACATTTAGAAAATATTACAAATGCTGGGGGAATTGGTTTTCTAATTGTACGCTTTACAACACTTAACGAAACATATATATTAATGAATAGTGATTTGAAAAATTATTTTTCTAATAATGAAAGAAAATCTATTCCACATAATTATTTTGTAAAGTATGGACACATTATTAAAGAGGGTTTTAGACCTAGAATCAATTATCTAAGTATTATAGATAATATTTTGGAGGTAAAAAATGAAAAAGAAAACAAAGCAAAAACAAAACAGTAATTTAATGCTTATTTTCTTAGGAGCTTTTTTAATCTTAATGATTATTAGCTACTTTATCATTGGCTGGTTACTAACTGCCTTTTTAGGAGTGGGTATTTTAGTAATTGTGGGGTTTGCTCACTTGCTGGATAAAGTAAAAAACAAACCAAAGCAGAAAAAAATACTGAATATAATTATCATTATTATATTATCACTCGGTATTTTAGTAATGCTTCTTGGAATTGCATTCTTAGCTTATGTCGTTATTAAAGCCCCTAAGTTTGATGTTAGTCAGTTAAATGAAAAAGAACCAAGTATTCTTTACGATATTGATGGTAATGAATTTGAACGACTTGGAACAGAAATGCGTGAGAAAGTAACCTATGATGAGTTACCAGAAGTCTTAGTAGATGCTATTGTAGCTACAGAAGATTCAAGATTTTTCCAACATAATGGTTTCGATGCTCCAAGATTTCTAAAGGCATCTTTAGGACAAATGGTTGGACATAGTGATGCCGGTGGAGCTTCTACTCTTTCCATGCAAGTTATTAAAAACTCATTTACATCAGCAGATGACCATGGTATCAAAGGTATAATTAGAAAGTTTACTGATATTTATCTTTCTGTATTCAAACTAGAAAAGAATTACACCAAAGAACAAATAATTGAGTTTTATGTAAACAACCACAACTTAGGTGGAAACATCTATGGTGTTAAACAAGCAGCACTTGCATACTTTAATAAAGATATTGGTGATTTAAACCTTGCCGAAGCTTCTATTATAGCAGGTATGTTTAAAGCTCCTAACCTATATAAACCAACTAATACTGATAATATTAAATCAGTTACTAGAAGACGTAATACCGTTTTATATTTAATGGAACGTCATGGTTATATAACTAGTGAAGAAAGAGAAATGGCTACTAGTATACCAGTTGAATCACTAGTTGATTATAACGTTTCAGCACAAAATGGTTTATCTAAATACCAAGGATATATTGATACTGTTGTTGATGAATGTATCGCTAAATATAAAGCTGACCCTTACACTGTTTCTATGAAAGTTTATACAAACTTAGATAGATCTAAACAAGATGGTGTTGACAAAGTTATGAATGGGGAAAGCTATACTTGGGCTAATGATACTATTCAAAGTGGTGTTAGTGTCTTAGATAGCGCTACTGGTAAAATACTTGCTATCGGAGCTGGTCGTAATAAAAAAGGTGCTAAAGAGTTAAACCTTGCTACTAGTGATGAAATTAAAAGACAGCCAGGTTCTACTGCTAAACCACTGTTCGATTACGGACCATTAATTGAATACAACAACGCTTCTACTTATGGTTATAATGATAATGGAAACTATAGATTATTTATTGATGAACCTTATTCTTATACTAACGGTAAATCAATCAATAACTGGGATGGTACTTTTATGGGAGCAATCTCAATGCGAAAAGCCCTATCTTTATCAAGAAATATCCCTGCTTTAAAAGCTTTCCAACAAGTTGATAATAAAAAGATTATTGAATTTGTTCAAAATCTTGGTATTGAACCAGAAATTGAAAATGGAAAAATTCACGAAGCACATGCCCTAGGAGCTTTTACTGGTGTTAACTCTTTACAAATGGCTGCTGCTTATGCTGCTTTCTCAAATGGTGGATATTATAATGAACCATATTCTGTTAGTAAAGTAATATTCCGTGATACAGGTGAAGAGAAAAAACACGAAGGTGTTAGAAGACAAGCAATGAGTGATTCAACTGCTTATATGATTACTAGTATCTTAGATGATGTAACTTTAATCGGTTCTGGTAATCTTGATAGAGTAGCTATGAAGACTGGTACTACAAACTTTGATGAAAAAACAAGAGCAACATTAGGTATGAGTGATGATGCTATCCGTGATTCTTGGACAATTGGTTATACTACTAAAACCGTTATTGGTATGTGGTATGGATATACAAGTGCAACTAAAGAATTAGTTAGTCAAGGTCTATATTGTCACAACCTAAAATGTAGTACTCAAAAAGATAAATTATTTGCAGCTCTTGCAAAAGAAGTATTTGAAAAGAATAAAGAAGAATTTAAAATGCCTAGTAGCGTTGTTAAATTAGGAATAGTAGCTGGAAGTAACCCTGCCAAAATAGCTGGTGCTGGTTACTCTGGAGCAATTACTTATGAATACTTCAAAAAAGGTAGTGAACCAACAAGTACACAAACAGCAGAAGAAAATTTACCGGCTCCAACTAATCTTAAAGCAGTTTATAATAGTAGTAATAACACTGTTAGTCTTTCTTGGAATGCCGTTACACCACCAAGTTCAACTAGTTCTTATGGAACATTTGGTTACAATGTATATTTCAACAATACCTTATTAGGATTTACTAGTAACACATCATTCACAGTAACTAATCAAAGTAACCCTTATGGTACTTACAAAGTAATTGCTGCTTACAAAAGCTATGATGGTATCAAGAGTAATGCAGCTACTTATGAATTAAAGAAAACAAGTTCTACTTTGAAAGTTACTTATAGTCCAATCTCTACTACATCATATAATGTATCTGATATTGTTAAATATGTTACTGTTACAGAAAATGGTAACAATGTAACAAGTAAGGCAAGTAATTGGAAATTAACGTCAATCACCGGGCCAGGTGGTGTATCATTATCCACTACTACCTTATCAACACCAGGTACTTATACCTTAAGATATGAGTTTACATATGATGGAGAAAAGAAAGAAACTGGAAATATAACAGTTACTATAACTGGAAGCAATAGCGGAAATGGAACTGATCCAGGTGGAGATGAAGATAAAGATACCGAAACAATCGAATAAAAAAATCTCAAATTTCTAAGAAAAAAAGGTTGCATGAAATTATTCATGACAACCTTTTATTTATTATTTCTAAGTTTTGAAATTAAAATTCCAACATTTGAACCAACATTGAATTTTAAACCTTCAATATCTTCACAATATTTCTTTTCACGTTCAATCGCATCATCAACTTTATCTATAAAATTACTAAAATGCAAGTTTGTTTTATCGTAGCCACTAATTTCTGACAACATTTTATCGGCATATTTTCTTGCCTTTTTGCCTTTTCCAACTCGTTTATTTTCTAGTAATTTATCAAAATCCAAGGTATCAAACTCGGCAAAATGCATTAAAAGCCAAACTTCAAATGATGGATTACTAACATATAAAGAAATATTTTTTTCTTTACAGTCTGCTAATAAACTGTCATATTGAAAATCTTTAAAACTATTTTTATCTCTATCAATTATTAGATTAATCTTATCTATTTCGGGATTATAATCTAATAAGTTCATTTGTTCATTTAAATATTTTAAAACTTTCTCGACCAAATCTGAAAATATATCGATTTTAAATATATCAACTAGTACATTATATAATTCATATAAATAAATTTCATTATTA
Source organism: bacterium (assembly GCA_029007415.1). Lineage (GTDB taxonomy): Bacteria > Bacillota_I > Bacilli_A > RF39 > UBA660 > Onthousia. Next base: position 1,940 of record JAQXHT010000061.1, on the reverse strand, counting down.
GCATACTTTGCAAAATATTCCTCAACTGCTTGTAATTTTTTGTCTTTATCAACAGCTTCATTCATTTCAATAAAATCATTAATACATTTTTTTAAATTTTTACTTGTAATAATTCTTTCCTGATTTGTTTTTATTATTTCTTTCGCCAATGCAAATACGTGTTTAGGATGACTATTATGAGAATCTTCTATACTTCTTAATACACTTATAATTGATAGTGATTGACTTATTGCTAATCTATTTTGATTATCTATTATGCCACCAAAATACATTGGTTCAGTTAACTCACCTTCGTATATCAAAAAATATTTTCTTTTTTCTAACATTTCTTTGGATGGTCTTGTTCCAAAGTTATCACTATTTGTTATTCTCATTATCTACCTCAAAGAATTCATGAAAAATAGGAATAGCACCATATCTTCCATCTAAATAGGCTTTATCTATTTTTCTGTCAAATCTTGCATCATCTTTAAATTGTTCTAATGAATATAACTCTGTTGCCTTTTCTTCATTTTTATCAGTAAACCATATTTCATCTCTACGTAATATATCATAATCTAACAGTCTAGATTCATGAGTAGTTATAATTAATTGTGAATTTTTATCCTTTAATAATTCTAAAAAACTTTTTACAAATTCAATAGTAAGGGACGGGTGTAAACTTCTATCAATTTCATCAATAATATATACTTTTTCATCAGATAATAACACATCGATTAGTTCAAGAATTCTTAATGTACCATCTGATTCTTCATATGTATCAAAAGGAACATCTGGATCTCCGTGAATAACTTTAATTGCTTTAACTTTAAATCCTTCTTCATTTTCAACATAAGATATTGTATATATACTATTCTCAATTCTAAGTGTTGCTTCAAATTTATATCCCTTTGCCTTTTTAAATTTGTTAAATTCTTGATTGAATTGTTCTATAAAAGCAGAATATTCACTTTTTAATTTATCCTTTATTTCATCCATAGTTGTATTATATTCTACTAAGTCAGTAATATCTAACCCCAATTTAAATAAAAGAGGTTTTATTTCATCTTTAAATTTTGAAAAATAATTAAATTGAATTTCACGTTTTTGATTTGGTAAAATTATCTGTAAATCATTTACAAAAAAATCAAAAACATTGATAAAATCCTTGAAAGAATCATTTTTTTCTTTAGAAAGCATAATTCTTCTATTCATTTCTGATAAGAAAAGAATGTTATTATTATCTTTCATATCCTTTTTGCATATGTCAAATCTATTTTTATCATCTTTATTATCAAATTTCAAATTTGAATGGAAAGTTTTATTTATGTTATCCTTTTCAAAAATAACTAATTCCTTAGGACTTGTCATATCGATTAGCCATTCAGAATCAATGATTTTTCTATTTACATTAACTTCAAAACCATATGAATATAATCTACCATTTTTTTCTATCTCATATTCAAAATATGAACTTTTATCAATGTTATTTTTATCAAATCTAAAATATTGATTAGAAAAAATTGCCGCAGAATTAGATAAAATCATTTTCTTGCCCAAATCAATTGCTAATACTAAATTTGATTTACCAGATGCATTAGCACCATATATAGAACTAAATTTTAATATTTTTTTCCCTCTCTTTTCACATATATGTTCATTAAAATTTCTCGTTTTTCCAGCAATCATTGAAAAATGTTGTAGCTCATTAAATGACCTGAAATTCTTTATTTTAAAACCAATTAACATGTTAGCCTCCTATTCTATATACCATATTATATTATCATTTTTCTCATTTGTGAAGCTTATTATACATATTTTTTATCTCTTATGCAACAAAGTGCTGATGGAATCATTTGAAAATCTTATAATAGTTTTTACTAACATCAACAGGCATATTCTTAGTACAAACATTTCTTGTTTTTAATGTTGTATATTGTAACAGAGAAAAATTGTACATT